>SUZO01000012.1 GCA_015059805.1 Rikenellaceae bacterium | reverse complement strand
GTAAAATAAATGTTTAGACGACTTTTGTACGGACAATCAGTCCTCAATCCAAACAACTTAACACTTTGTCAATCAATAAGTTTTGTAGAATGCTTCACTGTCCACATTCTACAGAGGGTCTAACAGAGGGTTAGCAGTCCTTTTATAGATTATAGCCCTATGAAAAAGCAACTTCTACTCCTTCTTACTCTGTGCGCTACCCTATCAGCAGTAGCGCAGCAATCTTCACACCCTAAATTACCAATTGTAAGGGTCACTCAAAAAGATGGTAAGTATGGGCTATCTGACAACAGTGGTAAATGTTTAGTTGACAATGTATTAGACCATATAAAGACCTACTACAGCAGAGAGTATATGATCACTGTTAAGTACAACAAAGAGTACTTTATTGTTGACCGCAAGGGCTGTATAGTTGCTAACGCTGGTCGCGCGCTACCAATGACATTCGACCAGTTTGTTGTCATAAATCACAACACAGCTGTTGATGCTAACGGCAAGGAGCTTTTTCCGGGTAAATCTGTCTCTCCTATATCCCTATTAAGTGGGGAAAATCGTTTCTATCTCTTTGCCAATAAACCAAAAGGCGACCAAAATAGTAGATACCAATTAGTAACTATCAACAATGAAGTTGTAAGTGGCAAACTAAATGGTTATTACACCCCAATATTCTCTGGTGCAATTATATTTAGCAACTTCCAAGTCTCTCAATGTGGAGTGTTAAACTCGTTAGGAGATGTGCTTGTGCCTTGCAAGTATAGCTCTGTAGAGTCCTTTAATTTTAACGAACTCAGATATGAGTGTAAACTCGACAAGACAAAACTGCCTAAGCTATACGACAGTCATCTATTCTCTACTCTTGGTCTGTTCGTCGCTCAAAGAGATAGTTACTACACCATCTATGACCAGTCTGGAACGCAGCTAACCCAGCCAAAGATGTATAAAAACGCAACTGAGGCGATAAAGAAAAACTTTAAGAAGGCTATACTACCACACTTCATGCGCCGAGGCTATATTATGCAAAGTTTGCAGGAGAAGATAAACAACCCCAACCGCATACGCTACGAGGAGTATCTTGCTGCGGCAAATCGCCTACCAATATTTAGCTCTTCTGGCAAGAGTCTAAGTGCCCATATTGCGTATCTTCAGGAGCACCCAAATGTCTCGGCATACACCATTGCAGAGTGTTATACCAAGGGTAAAAAACTCTACGATGATGATAAATACCAGCAGGCTATTCCGTGGCTGCTTCGTGCAGCAGAGGGTAAGCACTACCCAGCCTACCGCTGTCTTGCCGACAGCTACAACAACTCCAAGCAGTTCCAAAAAGCGCATAGTTGGTACAAGAAGTGCGTCAAAGATTTGACCCCATCAAGCAACGACTATTGGTTCGCTTGTATGATATTGGGAGGTATGTACAAGTCGGGGCGAGGATGTGAGAAGAACTACGACACAGCCCTCTACTACCTCAGACTGTTTCACCAGAACACCACACAGATAAACAAATCAACGGCAAGCGAGATGATTGCCGAGGTTGTTGCACTGAAGAACAAAGCAACTGCCCGACCTCAGCAGTCTGCCTCAAGGAGTTCAAGCTCTTCAAGTGCTTCAAGCAGCACCTCAAGGTACTCAAAGCACTCCCCTATGCCTAACACTCTGCCTGATGATGCAAACAGATATATCTGCTTCAAGAATAAGAGTGGTCTGATAGCCAGCATCAGGTCATACTTCCACAATGGCGAGTGGAAAGCGACTGTATTTTTCCAAGTGAGCCGTAGCGATAGTCATCTATATGGCTTTACCAAACAGTATGTCGATAATACCAAGTGGGTGTACAAGGGAGGTTATGCTTTTGCATATACTCAAGAGGAGAGAACTAATGTGACACTGCATATAGCACTGAATTGGTCCTACATTAAAATCAATGGACATCTGTTTGATATACCAATTTCCAAGCAGGAGTATGATAATTTAATGCCTCGTAGCAGAGTCTATATGAACAATGGTGGCGGATATAACAGCAATAGCGGTAGTTCTAACAGCAACGACAGTGGCAGAAGTTATGTAGACGGACCTTGTAAATATTGCGGTGGCGGTGGCGGATGCAGCTCTTGCAATGGTCGCGGATACAAGTACAACCCATACTCTGGGTATAACGACACCTGCCCATCTTGCAACGGCTCTGGTAGATGTTTCAACTGCCGAGGAACAGGTAAGCAGGCTACATATTAAGAGTTAAAAATTTACCGAAAATATAATTTATTTCGTCAAAAAATCAAAATATTAAAATTTTTGATTAACTTTGTGGCACATAATTACAACGATTTAGGTTATGCTTAATGTAGTATTATTTGGCGCTCCTGGTTGTGGTAAGGGCACACAGTCGGAGCTTTTGGAGAAAAAATTTGGTCTATCGCATATCTCTACTGGTGAGATTATCCGCTCATACATCAAGAATCAGACTCCACTTGGTCAGCAGATGGCAGAGTACATCTCTCGTGGCGAGCTTGCTCCAGATAGCGTGGTAATTGGTATGGTGGAGGAGTATCTCAACCAAAACAAGGGCATTAAGGGTACTATCTTTGACGGTTTCCCTCGCACAACAGCACAGGCGGAGGCGTTTGATAAGATGCTTGAGAGTATGGGCGACAGTGTAGACATTATGATCTACATGGATGTACCTGAGGAGGAGCTTGTTCGCCGAATACTCCTTCGCGGCAAGGACTCTGGCAGAGCTGATGACGCATCTGAGGATGTTATCCGCAACCGCATTGAGATTTACAACCAGCAGACTGCTATCGTAGCCGATTACTACCGCACACAGGGCAAGTATGTTGCCGTTCCAAGCCTCGGCACTATCGACGAGGTCTTTGAGCGTATCGCTGCCGAGATTGAGAAGTTGGCATAATTTAACAATAGAGACAAAAAAATGTGGGTGACTAAAAAGTAAAATAGTCACCCACATTTTGTTCGGAGGTTGAATAAAAAGATCTATTTTTAGGCTTGCGAAGCCCGAAAAAGCGGAGTTTACTAAAGCGTAAATGAGCATTTTGAGGGCGAGCGTAACCGACGCTGCAGAGCGAGAGTAGAGTGAGTTTACTCACTTTACCGAGCTGCAAGGAGGAAAAGCCCTCGCAGAGGGGTTAACGACAAAATACACTTTTTATTCAGCCTCATTTTTTGTTTCTCACAAATCCCTGCGCACGCAACTCTATCTCTCCACCATCTGGAGTTACGAGGAAGCAACCCGTCTGAGGCTCGGTAATGTGTCCGATAATATCAATACAACCAAGAGCCGCGACCTTCTCGCGCATTGACAGTGGCAGAGTAAAGAGCAGCTCGTAATCCTCACCACCATTTAGCGCTGCAGTCACTGGGTCAATATGCATCTGCTCACCCAGGGCGGTACACTGGCGTGCTATAGGCATACGCTCAAGGTATATTCTCGCGCCACAGAGAGATGAGCGGCATATCTGCATAAGGTCTGAGGCAAGACCATCTGAAATATCAATCATAGATGTAGGCACAACCCCTTCAGCGGCAAGTGAGCGGACAATATCGTAGCGAGCGCGAGGCTTGAGATAGCGCTCAAGCAGGTACTCAAAGCCCTCAAACTGAGGTTTCTCGCCCACCACCCCCTCAAGCACACGACTCTCACGCTGCAGAAGTTTTAGTCCGAGGTACGGAGCGCCAAGGCTACCTGTAATGCAGATAAGGTCATTAACCTTAGCGCCACTGCGATATACAACAGCATCCCTCTTTGCACGACCTACGGCTGTAATAGATATTACAAGACCATTAACCGAGGCGCTGGTATCGCCACCAACAAGGTCCACCTCCGCCTCCCGACAAGCAAACTCAATACCTGCATAGAGATCCTTAAGAAACTCTACAGAGATTTTTGATGATACAGCAACCGAGACGGTCACCTGCTCTGGCAAGGCATTCATTGCAACAATATCGCTAATTCCCTTAGTCACAGCCTTATAGCCCAGATGTTTTGGCGGAAAGTAAGTAAGGTCAAAGTCTACACCCTCAACCATCATATCTGTCGTTACGAGCATAGCGGTGCTCTTTGATGCCTCAATAACTGCTGCATCGTCACCTACACCCTTAATTGTCGTCTTACGCTGCGCCTTAAATGGCTCTGTAAGAGTATCTATAAGTCCAAACTCTCCAAGTTCGGCAATCTCTGTTCTACCCTTAATTTTTCCCATAATGTAAGGTATATTCTACGTTAAATTCTGCGCAAAGATAGTGATTTTACTTGATATATAGGCTAAAAAAGCTCCATATCTGCTCGGCAGTATCCATATCGGCACTTGCCCAAGAGTGCTTACCGCCCACAACCTCATAGAGCCACACCTGATTACCATCCGTTCCGCCTACATATCTATGAGCGATAACTCGATTTCGGCGCAGTGGCAGAGTATCGGTCTGTTCATGCGTGCAGCGGTTCTTTGCCGCCCATAGTCCCACCGCGCGTGCAGTGGCTATATCTGCACCCCAGCCATCATTGTTATACGGATCGCCATTCCAACGCGAGAGGTTATCTTCAGTGCCATGTACCTCCATCACAGGTATAGGATTTAGAGGTTTAAGGTTGCGATAGTTCACCTCCATAATATGACCAGAGACCGACGCCACAGCGCGAAAGAGGTCCGACGCCTTGTATGCAAGCATGTAGCACATCGCGCCCCCATTTGAGTGTCCCGTAGCAAATAGATTCTCCTTAGACAAGTTATGCTCGCGCTGCAGATACCTT
Source organism: Rikenellaceae bacterium (assembly GCA_015059805.1). GTDB lineage: Bacteria > Bacteroidota > Bacteroidia > Bacteroidales > Rikenellaceae > Alistipes. Next base: position 50,633 of record SUZO01000012.1, on the reverse strand, counting down.
GCCAATCGTACGGCAAAGCCCACATCATCGCGCTTGTCGCCATTGTCTATATGAAATTGGTAGCCAACAAACCAGTACGGCTTACCCTTGTAGTCATTCTCACCACGAGGATAACAGATAGCAAAGCCCTCCCTATCCGCTATCGGATTAAAACCGTAAGGTATAGATGGTATATTACGTGAATTATAGCCATGAAAGACCATCAATAGTGGTGCCCCTGCAGGTAGGTTCTTCGGCAGGTAGAGGTGGTAGCTATAAACTCTACCCTTATACTTAAAGGTGTGCTCAGTAAGTGTTCCCGTGCCGCTGTTATCTGCTGCAAGAGCGACGGCAAAGCAACAGATTGTTCCCAAAAGTGACAATAATAATCTTCTCATAATCTCTACTCGTTTAACACTCCTCGCTTCTTGCTGCAGTGGTGTCTATAAGTGTATATACCTGTGTATAAGGCACATCCGTACGACCAACACCTCGGCGCATCATCTGTTTGAGTGTCTCAAGGTGTGTGTAGTATACATCCCTTGGCAGGCAACGACGGCGACGACAGATAGTTGCAGCCATACCTACCACCTCACCCATCATTGCCGTTGTACGCATCACACGAACAGTACCTAATGCTATATGGCTGACCGAAATATCGCGTCCCGCCATAAACATATTGACAACATCCTTAGAGTAGAAGCAACGGTACGGTATCGGATAGAATCCCATAGGGTCAAGGTGTCCGCAAGAGAGGTACTCCTGCCCTGGGAAGCGGAGGCTATTCTCTGGGTCTGGATAGTGCTGGTCTATATACCACGATGTAGAGGCAGAGCCATCAGGGTAGATAACATTGTTCTTCAAATCCTGCTCACGAAGCACAAACTCACCAATAATACGGCGCGACTCGCGCTTACCAGCCACATGGCTCACCCAGCCCAGGTAGCTACACGCATAATCCTCGCGCTTGGAGTATCGGTTTTTCAGATATGCCCAGTTTGAGTAGGCGACATACATTCCATAGTCGCGGATACGCTCTGCATCGGCAATCTGGTCGTCGCGCATACCCACCTCCCAGTACCACTGTCCTCGGCGCACCACCTGCACACTCTGCTCGTCAAGCTTGAGTCCCCAATCAATATCTGGGAATGGGCGAGCTACACTATCCTCAAGGCAGTACCACTGCAGCGATGCTCCCATAGTCATTGTGTCGGCTGTCTCTGGCGCAGACTCCTCGCCATACCTGCTCTTTGCCTCACGACCCATGCTCCACTCTGCCCCAGCCATAACGCCGAGGTTTGCATCGCCAGTGCAGTCGGCAAAAAGACGACCAAAGATACGGATACGGCTATGGTTTACAACATCTGTAGCCACTACAGAGGTTATTCTATCCCCCTTCTTCGCCACATCTGTCACACGATAACCCATAAAGAGTGTTATTCGTTTTTCAGCAAGTACTGCTGCAAGTTTCTTCTCATCCTCATAAATATCTGCCGTGCGAGCATTTCCCTTAGTCACGGGAGCAAACTCATTGAGCAGATAGCCTAATGATGGGTAGAGACCTATGTTTAGTCTGCCACCAAGACCTACACGAATCTCGGAGGAGTTATTTCCGCCCAACACCTTGCGGTCCTGAATAAGAGCCACACGACTACCTGTACGCGCAGCTGCTATAGCTGCACACATACCAGCCACGCCTCCGCCAACGACCACAAAGTCGTACGAACCTGCTCGCTCTGGTGCCTGAGGCAGGGCAAGAAGTCGTTTGCGAAGCGATAGGTATGTAGCAAGGTCATCTTTAGGCGCTCTGTTTGACTTTGTGAGCAGTATAGCATCAAATCTTCCATCAAAGCCCGTAAGGTCCTTCACCACAACGGTATGGTTGCCCTCTGTAAGCGTTATCTTTGCTCCGCGCTGCCAGTGCCACTCAGAGCTCTCATTGCCGAAAACACCGACACTCTGTCCGTCTACAAAGATCTCAAAAATGCCTGGCGTAGGTGCCTCGGACCAATACTGAGTCCAGTTGCGTGTGCGAACATATACATTGTATTCGCCATCAGCAGGCGCTGTAAATGTTGTCTTAGCATCAGCAACAGCGACACCAAGACCATGAGCCAACAGATAAGTTGAGCCTATAAGGTCAAAAAATTGGCTATCAGTCACCCAACCGCCATAATCGGCAAAAAGGGATGCAGGAAGTAGAATTGAACTGTTCATCGCTAAAAAATGTTTATACAAAGTTACTAACCTTTTTGCGGTTATGCAAGAAAAGTTATATCTTTGTAGAAAACATAATTATTATGAAAAGGATACTCTTTACTCTATGCGTTCTGTTTGCAGTTAGCTGTGCAAACAACCAGAGCTCCGAAAGCCTGCAGTCTGAGCAGAGCAATGTCTACACAATCAACAGCAGCCTGCCAGTTACCAAGCAGTGCGATATGGAGTGGATTCTTCGCTATGAAGATAAGCATATCAAGACCCTGCGCGAGAGGGCAAAAACCGAGCCGAGTGATTGTGATGTGATGTTCTTCGGTAGTTCATCTATCCGCCTGTGGAAGAGTCTGAAGGAGGATTTTGCCCCGCTGACCGTCGTTAATCGTGGTTATGGAGGTGCTACGCTAAGAGACCTTCACTACAACTACAACACCGTTATGGCGCACTACAAGCCAAAGGCGTTTGTATTCTACTGCGACAACGACCTGAGGACAAAGCCTGAGGTAAATACCACCGTTGGCGAGCTGTTTGACCTTGTTAGGCTGCTCTTTAAGCGCATTGAGGCTGATTACCCTGGTGTACCTATCTACTTTCTTGCTATGAAGCACTGCCAGCGCCGTGAGGCTATTCGTGACCGTCAGGCGACATATAACGCCCTTATGCGCGAGTATGCAGATATTAGCGACCAGGTTATCTATGTTGATACCTGCACCCCTCTGCTTACTGATGTTGGTCAGATTGATACCAGCAAGTTTACAGACGACAAACTCCACCTCAACGCAAAGGGTTATGCTGAGTGGGTAAAGATTCTTAGACCGATGTTAATCAAATAATTAGACAATATGAAAAGAGTACTTACAATTTTATGTGCAGTAGTTGCATTTACGGCAGTTGCACAACGAAGCGGTGGCATTGACGCCGCAATGATGGAGCAGATTCGCTCTGGATATAGGGGTAAGGCAGCAGATGTAGCTGTAAAGAATGCCCTTGCATCGACATCAATCTCTACCCTTGCCGTAAATGGCAGCAACCTTGCCATGTGCGACACCCACTTTAAGTACCAAGTAAAGACCAAAGGCATTACCGACCAGAAGTCATCGGGTCGTTGCTGGCTCTTTACAGGTCTTAATGTGTTGCGTGCCAAGATGATTGCAAAGCACGACCTTAAGGAGTTTGAGTTTTCACAAAACTACCTCTCCTTCTACGACCTGCTTGAGAAGTCAAACCTCTTCTTGCAGGGTATTATTGACACACGCCATCTTCCGCTTGACGACCGCAAGGTAGAGTGGCTGCTCAAGAATCCTATTGGCGACGGTGGTCAGTTTACTGGTGTGAGCAACCTTATTACAAAGTATGGTGCAGTGCCAAAGAGCGCAATGCCAGAGACTTTCCAGAGTAATAATACCCGCGATATGCGAATGATTCTCTCGCTCAAGCTACGCGAGTATGCACTTAAGCTACGCGAGGCTCGCAAGGGTGATATTTTCCTACTCAAGACCGCTATGCTGACAAATATCTACGATATTCTTGTCAAGTGCCTCGGTGTGCCACCTACAGAGTTCGTCTGGACCCGCTACAACAGCAAGGGTGAGAGGGTGAGCAGTAAAACCTATACTCCACAGAGCTTCTACGCAGAGTTTGTGGGCGAGGACCTTGAGAATAACTACGTAATGCTAATGAACGACCCTACACGCGAGTATGGCAAGGTCTACGAGATTGACTACGACCGCCACATCTACGACGGTGACAACTGGCTCTATATCAATCTGCCTATTGAGCGCATTAAGGAGGTGGCTCTTGCCTCTATCAAGGACAATACAGCTATGTACTTCTCTTGCGACGTAGGTAAGTTCTTTGACCGCAAGCGCGGCGTGCTGGATGTTGATAATTTGGACTACGGCTCACTCTTTGCCACTGAGTTTCCGATGGATAAAAAGCAGCGAGTATCAACTTTTGCCAGCGGTTCGTCACACGCTATGACCCTTATTGCCGTAGATACCGATGATAACGGCAAGACAACAAAGTGGATGGTAGAGAATAGCTGGGGTGCAAATAGTGGCTATCGTGGAAATCTCATTATGACCGACCAGTGGTTTGACGAGTATATGTTCCGCCTTGTTGCCGAGCGCAAGTATGTCCCTGAGGATATCCTCAAGCTCCTTGAGCAGAAGCCAATTATGCTCCCTGCTTGGGACCCTATGTTCGCTCCTGAGGAGTAACACATCTTTCCAACATAAAACATTAAGGGGTTGTGATACAACCCCTTAACTGTTTTATTTACCACAGCAAACTACCTATCCTCAGCCTGGTGACCTGTACGGTCTACCTGGTGGTAGAACTGAGTGTAAGGGACATCGGTTCTTCCAGTACCCTTGCGCATAAGCTCCTTAAGGTCCTCAAAGTATGTTGTATATACATCGCGTGGATAAGCATCGCGGCGAGCGCATACTGCTGCTGCCATGCCGACAACCTCACCAATAAGTCCGCAGGTACGCATCACGCGGGTAGAGCCGAGGGCGATATGTGTCACAGAGATATTTCTACCTGCCATAAACATATTCTTAATATCCTTAGAGTAGAAGCAACGGTAAGGCAGGGCGTAGAAGTCAATAGGTGTCAGCACGCCGTATGAGAGCCACTCCTGATTTGGATAGTCCTTGCTATTCTTCTCCATAGGGTAGTGCTGGTCAATGCGCCAAGTGGTAGTACAAGTCTCATCCTCGTGGCGAATAGGACGTGTAAGGTCTTGCTCACGAAGGATATAGTCACCCATAATACGGCGAGACTCGCGCTTGCCAGATACGTGGCTCACCCAAGTAAGGTGTGTGCACTGCCAATCCTCCTTCTTTGAGTAGCGGTTCTTGCAGTATGAGAATGTTGAGTAGGCAACATACATACCGTAGTCACGAATCTTCTCGGCATCGGCAACCTGGTCGTCCATCATACCAACCTCCCAGTACCAATTTGCACGGTGTACAGGCTCTACGGTATACTCGTCAAGGCGCAGACCCCAGTCAAGCGAATCTGGGAAGTCGCAAGGGGTGTTCCAATCCTCGCAGTACCACTCAATAGATACGCCCATAGTCATATCGTCAGCCTTCTCAGGCGCAAGGCGCTCGTTAAACTCATCGCGTGCCTCACGACCCATACGGCACTCAGCACCAGCCATATAACCAAGGTGTGCATCGCCAGTACAGTCAGAGAAGTACTTGCCCGAAATCTTAATTCTATTCTGAACAGTCGCCTCCTGAGCCACTACAGAGACAATCTTGTCACCCTCCTTCTCAACCTCAGTTACGGTATAACCCATAAAGAGGGAGATATTCTTCTCAGCAAGCACGACCTTCATCTTCTTGTCATCCTGATAGTGGTGTGCACCGCGGGCGTTACCGATTCTATCTGGACCAATCTCGTTAAGCAGGTAACCGAGTGATGGATATGGGTCAATATTTATCTGACCACCCAATCCTACACGCACCTCAGAGGAGTTATTACCACCAAGAACATATCTATCCTGAATAAGAGCCACCTTAAGACCCAATCGTGATGCTGCAAGTGCTGCGCAGATACCAGAAATTCCACCGCCGACAACAACAAAGTCGTAGCAACCCTTATCCTCTGGAGTCGCTTTGCCAAGCAGTGCCTCGCGCAGTGCAAAGTACTCCTCAAGGCTCTCTGATGGGGTGTAGTCCTCAGTTGTAAGGATTATAGCATCGCAACGACCATCAAAACCAGTAAGATCGTGCAGTGCCACTGTGTGCTCGCCAGCCTTGAGTGCCACCTTGCCACCACGCTGCCAGTACCAGTTCACAGAGTCAGTGCCGTAAGTTACCCCGTCACTCTGCCCATCTACAAGCACCTCAAAAATGCCTGGTGTAGGACCATCAGACCAATGTTTTGTCCAGTTCTTAGTACGAACAAGGATGTTGTACTCTCCATCACAAGGCACAGTTACTGTTGTCACAGCATCATTAGCAAGTGGAGTACCAATACCGTGAGCCAATAGGTAAGAAGAACCCATCTGCAGCACAAACTGCTGCTCTACAGTCCAATCGCCACGCTCAGCAAAGGTCGTTGCCAAGACCATTACCGAATTTGATCTATCCAATTTCATATTTTTAGATTGTTTGAAATTTTGTTATACAAAATTAGACATAATTTTGAAACTCTGCAAATATTTATTACCTTTGTAACAACATAAACCTAAACAAAAAAACCGTATGACTTTACTTGATTGGCTCATTGTAGCCCTATTCTTAGGTACGCTGATGGCTATCGGCTATGCCTTCTCTCGCAAGAACAAAGATGTTGAAGACTACTTCGTCGCAGGTCGCTCAATGCCAGGCTGGATTGTAGCTATTGCAGCTACTGGAACGACAATCTCGGCGGGTACTTTCGTGGGCTCACCAGAGCTGGGATTTAATACCGACCTTACCTATGTGCTAAACCTTCTGGGTGCTATTGTGGGTGGTATGCTTGTGGCAGCGCTTATTATGCCGAAGCTCTACAAGGCAAATACAATTACCATCTACGGATATATCGGTGACCGCTTCGGTGAGAAGTCTAAGCGCGTAAATAGCGCCATGTTCCTGCTCGGACAGCTCTTTACCTCTGGCTCACGACTCTTTATCGCCGCAATCGCTATCTCGGTAATCGTCTTTGGCGGTATTAAGTTTGACTTTATGGTCTACTCAATTATCCTGCTCGGTATCGTATCTACTATCTATACGATGATGGGCGGCATTAAAGGTCTGCTCTATATCGACACCTTCCAGACACTACTTCTCGTCGGCACTGGCGTTGTAGCACTGATTATGGTCTTCTGCTCTATAGATATGCCTCTGTCTGATATGTGGGCAATGCTTACCGATGGCGGACTGACAAAGATTCCAGGAGCAGATGCAGGTGCTGTGGCTACGGATGGCTCACTTGTCGGCTGGCAGGAGGGTAGCAAGCTCAAGATGTTTGACTTCTCAATTAACTGGGCATCGCCTTATACAGTGCTTGGCGGCATGATTGGCGTGGCATTCTTCAAGGTCTGCCAGTACACTACCGACCACGAGTTTGTGCAGCGCCAGCTCGCTTGTCGTGACGTTAAGCAGGCATCTATGTCGCTTGTTTGGTCGCAGCTTATCTCACTGCCTATAGTTCTGGTGTTCCTGCTTATCGGTTCACTGCTCTTTGTTAAGTATAAGAGTGAGTTTATGGCTACAGGAGTTCCATCGCAGTTCTTTACTGACGCTCGCGATATATTCCCGCAGTATATCAAGAACCATATCCCTATGGGCGTGCGCGGATTGATGATTACAGGTCTGCTCGCAGCAGCACTATCATCATTCAACTCAGCTATTAACGCTATGGCTTCAAGCTTCGTGACGGACCTCTACCTCCCTATCCGCGCAGATAAGGGTAAGGCTGTCAAGGGCGATGCAGAGCAACTCTCATCTTCTCGTAAGATGGTATTCCTAATGGGTATGCTCCTTACAGGCTTTGCTATCGTTACAGCAGTGATGCAAGAGGCAAGCGGACTTAACCTCGTAGACTTCGCTACAGGCGTTATGTGCTTCGCATACGCAGGTATGATTGGCGTATTCCTTACAGCTATATTCACTAAACGAGGAAATACCGCCAGCGTCGTTGCCGCTATCGTCGTCGGCGCGCTGATTATCATCCCTCTAATGTTCCAAAAACAGATTTTCGGTACCCAGTATATCGCCTGGACCTGGTGGGCACCTATCGGAGGTATCATCTCCACCACGATCTGTATGCTCGGCAAACCAGAGAAAAAATAGCCTCCAGCCCAGCTACGCAGTACGGCTGGTGCGGAACTGCCCGCTTTTTGAAAAAAGCAGGGCGTGCAAAAACTTTTGGAAAAACTTCGTTTTTCTTCCGTGCTGATGCGGATTTAGGATAGCCTTGCGGCTATTACGACAAAAAATAGAGCCATTCACTTTCAAGCAAGCTTGAGTGAGGCTCTATTTTTCATCGTACCATCTACGATGGTTTCCCTAAATCCGAATAAACACTTTCAGACTAAGTTCTGTCACTAAATTCTTTAACTTCCCTAACCTCCTTAAATTCTCTATTCTACTTTAGCCTGCCGCAGGCAAGCCAACGGCTAACGGCTAACGGCTAATAGCCAATTTTGTCGTTAGAGTGCGCCAGATACGGTGCATCGTGAAAAAAAATCAGTGGCGGATAGTACTAAAACGTACAGCCGCCACTGGTTTTTAAGGGATGTGCCGTAGGTGGCACACTATAACGACAAAATTATCTTTGGGCGCGCTTCTTCCGCTTAGCATCACGCTCTGCAGCCTGTTCGGTAGTGAGCATAACGATTAGGTCGAGGTCTATATTTGGCAAATCTACCTCAATCTCCTGCTGGAAGCTTTCGTAACCTGCTGCGTCAATGGTAAGGATATACCCACCGCGAGGTAGAACAACGCGGAAGCCATTAGCATCTACTTTACGTTGATATTTAAGGTCAGAATCCCACTCGGAGGAGAATGTGACGAGTGCACCGATAATAGGCTCAGCGCTCTTTTTAGGTACAGGGATACCTGTTACGGCAGAGAGTTCTTGTGCCAATGCGGTGGTTGCCACAGCAAGGAGCATCAGTGTTGATATAATCTTTTTCATAGTACAAAGTTAATAATTATTTCATCTATATAGAGCCGTCAATGGCAAAAAAGTTAAAATGGGGTTTTACAAATTGAATAAAAATTATTACCTTTGGCAATTAGAAAGATTTTTAACCTTAAACAGATAACAGAATGAAAAGATTTTTTATGTTAGCTGCATTTGCAGCAGCACTCTTCTCTGCAGATTTTGCAACTGCTCAGAGTAAGATTGAGAACTACCCAACTATTCAGTTCTTTGCACACCGTGGTAGCCGTTTTGAGTATGATGAGAATACCATGCTCGCCTTCCGTGAGGCTTATGCTCGTGGTGCTCGCGGTTTTGAGACCGATGTTCGCATGACTGGCGATGGCGACCTTATCCTTAGCCACGACGAGTCACTCTACCGCACTTGTGGCGTAGATGTTCAGACTGAGGACCTTACAACTAAGGAGTGTCTGAAGATTAAGACTAAGTCTGGCAACCCACTTGCGCTGTGCCAGGAGTTTGCTGATTTCCTTGCTGACAAGCCAAATATGTATATTGAGTGGGAGATTAAGACTATCCCTGAGCTCTATACACAGGCTATGCTTGATGATTTGTGCGAGAAGTTGTGGAATATGACCATGACTCAGAAGCCAGAGTCTTCACTCTACCTATTCACCTCTTTTGACAAGCGTGCGCTGAGCACTATGAAGCGTCTGCACCCAGAGGCTGAGATGATGCTCCTCAAGAGCAAGCCTGCATCTCCAGAGATTCTTATGGAGGCTTACAATATGGGCATTATGCGCGTAGGTTGTAAGATGGACGGCACTACTCGCTCAACTATCCGCTTGGGTCATAAGCTGGGCATGATTGTATCTCTGTGGCCAGGCAACAACAAGGAGGACTTCTTCCTTGGTGCAGCTCTTGGTTGTGATGCTATGTGCTGCGACCGCTTCTTTGAGGTTGCTGACTGGGCAGAGAAGAACCTTCCATTTGTAAAGATTAAGGGCTACGAGAAGCCACAGAAGTAATCTTAACAGAGTACGCAAAAAATAAGCACCGCCAAAAAGCGGTGCTTATTTTTCTATCTGTATCTACGCATCATTCTCTGGTCACCCATCGCTCGCTGTCGCGTGCCGCTGCCATCCATACCCTCATAGTCAGACATATTGCGCGAGGCATTCTTACCAAAGTGGCGAAGGTTGTAGACAAACTGCACCATAACATACCTGCCGACAGTGCTATTAAGTACATTGCGGGTATATCCAGAGCCTGTAGAGCGCGAGAATGACCTATTTTGGTTCAGAATATCGTTTACACCAACAAGAATCTCGCCTCGGCGACTCTTAAATAGCTGCTTTCCTAAATAGGCGTTGCAGAGGATATACTGCTCGTTATAGCTATTTGTAAATCCGAGATACTGATGATATGCTGCATTTGCCGTAAGGGTAAATCCTGCACCAAAGACCCACTTTACAGATGCCGAAGCGGTATGGCGGAAGTAGTTGTTGAGTATCTTCTCGCCATAGTCAGCCTCTGTGGCGCTATTCCATGCCTGATTGTATGTTCCGCGCCACGAGAGGGTAAAATCTATATTTTCTGAAATGTTACTACCCAGAGCTGCACGCAGGGTATAGCCAATATTGTTTGCGCGATTGACGCTAAAGTTATGATTTACCACATTCTCAAGCAGTTGTGCTGGCACTCTTCCTGCATCGTAAACGGCACTTGGAGTGACTGAGTAGCCAACATTTGCCGCCAAATTAAGGTTGCACTTGATAAATGGCAACGGTAGACCGTAAGAGATATTTGCCCTTACAGACCACATACCGCTTATGTTCTCGTAACTTGTAATCTGCGTAGGGCGATATGGCTTGCCATTCTCATCTTTTGGAATCAAAATGCCATCCATATCCTCTGGCAGAGCCCACCCCTGCGGATTGTAGAGCCTTGATGTTGAGAGCGCATTTTGGTAGTACTCACCGCGTATCATAGCCATAAATGTCTGCCCCTTATCTGGCAGCGAGAGGATGTAACGGATAGAGCCGCTATGCGAATACTCTGGCATAAGATTGCTATTTCCGACACTTATATTCTGCGGCGAGGTGACATCAAAGATGTTGTGCAACTGTGAGACGCTCGGCATATCAGATGAGGAGCGGAACTGTATTCGCAGTGTATTCTGCTTATTAAAGGCGTAGCGGAACATAGCAAAGTACTGCGCACTATGGAAGTGTTTATCCACAAGGCTTGAGATATTTGCGCCATTGTTAAAATCGCCATTGCGCGACAGATTTTCGTACAAGACTCTGAATACGAAGGTATTACGATTTTTAGAGTAGCGAATACCAGGTCCCACGCGGTGTGATAGAGTATTGGTCGCTGAGTTTATTGTCAGCGCATCATTTTGGCGGCTCTGGTCGGTTACAGCATAGTCGCTCTCTGTATACCACGCCCCCTGTTCCTTTGTCTGGTTGCGATATGTGAGGTTATACTGCAGGGTTAGTGTCCAATTTTCTGCTATCGGCTCGTTGTAGTTCACCCCACCACCAACGTTGTATGTATATGTTGGTATATTACGATGCTCATATATCGGGATAAAGAGCAATGGATTCTCACTCATATCGTACCACGAGCCACCTGCACCGAAGTACTCGTTATATAAACTCTCATACAGAGGGCTGTCAAATGGCACTGGCTCGGCATTGTTAGTCATAACATTACGTGCTGCGCGGTTATCCCTATACCCCGCGCGAGCAGTTACTGTAATTGTACGCCCTGGCACACCTAAACGTAGCCTATACTGCAAAAACTGGTTCGCATTTACTCCGCGCATAATGCTCTGGCTTGACGATGCGCTATATGATAGTGAGCGGAAGGTTATAGACTCCATACCTACAGTATCAAGGTCGGTATCGTTATTTGAGTAGCCCTCTGTAGTAGTTGTCGGACGATGTCCTTGATAGCTCAACGTTGTGCGCGAAGTGAGTTGCTGTGTGCGAGATATTTTCCAGTCTAAGCGGGCATTGAGGCGGTGGTTATTGTTGATTTTCTGCGAGTTACTAAGTCCATACTGCGTACCATAAGGGGCTGGATACTCATACCAAGTACTGCTCTCTGAAAGATTGCGCGTATTGGTATTATTGAAGAAGTAGCTACCCTGAAACTTAACGCTCTTGCGCCTACCCCACGTGTCGTTATAGTTCACACCTACAGCATTTACCGCCGCCACACCTGGCTGCGGCTGCACCATAAATTGGTTGCCATTTCCACGACCGCCCTGATTATTTACACCCAACAAATCCTCAAAAGAGAAGTTCTGCTGATTGACATTGTTAAACAGAGCTAAAACAGTGATTTTCTGCTTATTGCGGAATGAGTTTACATTTCCACCAACAAGATATTTGGGATTAAACGTCACACTTCCAGCCTCAGGTTGCCAGCCTACTCCACCATAGAGCTTTCCAAACTGACCATTTCGCATACTCTTCTTTGTGACAAAGTTGAGCGCCTTGTAACTATTGCCATCATCCACGCCTGAAAACTCGGCTTCATCGCTAAGTTTATCAAACACCTCTACCTTATCAACAATTTCGGCAGGGATGCTCTTTATTGCCATAGTCACATCCTCACCAAAGAACTCGTCGCCATCTACAAATACCTTCTTGACCTGCTCACCCTGCACCTCCACCTGACCACTCTCAACGACAATGCCTGGCATTTTGGAGAGCAGTTTCTCAGCCTCTGCATCCTTTGTCGTCTTAAAAGCTGCGGCGTTATAGACCAGTGTATCAGCATTTTGCGTAGTACGAAACTGTTTTACCTCCTTTACCACAGCGCCTATATCAGTTACCGACTGCTCCATATAGTGATTACCCAACGCTACCTCTTTAGTATTCGCATTGCAGAGTATCTGCTTGTCAGTGTAGCCTATAAATGTTGCTATGAGGATATACTCGCCTATAGGCAGATTTATCTCCATATATCCACCTCGTCCTGTAGTGTAGTAGCTCTTGTCAGAGCTATCACCCTTGGGGCTAACCTCAACCACAGCGCCCTGTAGAGGCTCCTTTGTCTGCTGGTCAAGGAGATATAGAGTGACCTTTGAGCGATTTTGCGCTGTCGCCGTAATAGCAAAAACAGCAAGTAGCATAAGTGTTGCAAGTCGTTTCATATAGCTTAGTTCTGTTTAACACTATAGAGAGAAGCTATCAGCGCAGAGGTTAAACGTTATAGCGTTCAAACGCCATTTTTGCGGGGTGAAATGACAAAAAAACAGGAGTCGCCACCTCGCGCTCCTGTTTGTAACGACCTCTATTAAAATCTCTACAATATATCTGGCAAACTCTCCACACGAGTGTATACCGAGATATTCTGACTATCATCAGTAGCAGTCCAGCGCATTGTAGATGCTTTAAGCTCAACAATATAGCGGTGCGACCAGTCAAAGTAGTTGTACTCATCTGTGCCATAATTTCCGCGAATTACTGCACCACGCATCGGGTCGGTATCAATAAAGTAGTGTCCGCTCTTTGTCTCGCCATACATCGTTCCGATATTCTGGTAGATAGTATAGGCGCGATCTGTACGCTCAAAGCAGATGTAGACATACGCCCCATCGCTAAGGGTTGCGCCATTATCATAACTTGTAAGCTTCCACACCCCTGCAAGGTTTACTGGGGTTACATCCAACAGTGGCTCACCCTGCTCCTCGGTGCTCTTATTGCAGCAGCACAACATAAGCGCTGCAAATAGTAAAGTGATGTATCTTCTCATATTATTCTATTATTATCTCTCGCTTTGAAGGTGCATATTGACCCTCAACATAAAGTTTAACGTTCTCTCTCTTCTGCCCGCGTAAGGTGATAACCAAATCGCCCTGCTGACCAGTTTGAAGCGTTCTTGGCTCGGTATATACCTCAATATTCGCCGCCGAGAGCAGGCTATCTTTTGTTACTGTCACCGCCCTACCGCTACCATTCATGCAGGCTATGCGCTCAGTGGTATTACTCTCAATCTTTACCCCTCTCTGACGAATCAACAACGCTCCGCAGGTGTAGGGGTAGTCGCCCGTGCGGTCGCTATCCGCCACAACATAACCCTTAACACTCAGCACCGCCGTAGGATAGCTCTGGTTGGCTACATAGACCAGCACACGATGGCTAAAAGGTCCTGGAAAGCCCTTACCTGCAAAGCTGAGCGTCAATCTTCCACTCTCACCACCCCTTATTACGCCACTTGTCGCCGTAAGGCATCGGCAGGAGGTTGTTGTGCGGTAAGCTATCGGCTCTCTGCCCACATTCTTAATCTCAACACTTTGCTCTACCCTATCTGCTTCCGCTATGCGCCCAAACTCCACCATACTCTGCCCAACCACAAGCGCCGAGGTGACTGCCCGAGGATTGGCAATGCTATCAAGCACCGCCTTTGGCACAAGTCGTATCTGCGCCACTGCGCCAGCATAAACAAGGCATAGTATAAGGGTCAGAAAGTTACGCATTACAGCCAACCGTTATCGTTTGCGCCGCGGCGTACAGTGATTGTAAATGTCTGACTGCCGCCACCGCTCGTAGTGATTGTTGCAGCCGTTGAGCCACTCTTAAGACCCTTAAAAACAAGCATCTGCCCGCTATTAGCGACACTTGCAACCTCTGTATCGGCGATATTTACAGTAAAGGTCTGGTTATCTCCCTTGAAGTAACGCGCAGGGGCAACAGCCATCTCACAATCTGTTGCAATATATATGTTCGGGAAGCGCATATCTACGCCCGCGCCCTCTATAGCTGCAAGGAAGGCATTAGCATCTACCTGTCCGCCCATGCCGCCACGATAGTCAGACATATTTATCTGCATAGGCTGAATTGGACCTACATCGGCAACATAACGACAGTAACGCTTTGGACCAACAAAGTAGCTATCAATATCTACAGCGCTCTGAACAAGCATATCCTTAATCTCTGTAGCTGTAAAGTGCTTACGAAGCTGAGCTGCATAGCTTATTCCCAAAGCCACAACGCCCGACACATGTGGGCATGCCATAGATGTGCCCTCCATATATCCATATCCGCTCGGAGCGACATGATATGGCAGTGTTGAAAGGATACAACCCACCTCGCCATAGTTATGCTCACTGTCTACATACTCATAGTAGTAGTCCTGGTCTCCTCCAGGGGCAGAGATAGTTGTTCCTGTGCCGTAGTTTGTATATACTGCAGGGGTAAAGTCCGCCGCCGTTGCCGCCACAGAGATATACTCCTCGGCAGCACCTGGGTATCCGGCAGCCGCAGCACTCTCATTTCCACCTGCAAAGACCGCTATACCACCCTCAACAGTGCCATTTGGCGAGCCTGCATAGTGAGTGAAGTACTCCAGTGCCTCGCGCTCAAGTGGCGAGCCTGCTATCCACTCCTCCTTAGTTCCAAAACCCGCAGCACCCCAGTCGTAGACATTTGCACATGGAGATACATATCCCCAGCTACACTGAAGCACCACCGCACCATTATCTGCCGCATACTTTATCGCGCGGACAGTCGAAAGGATACTTGTTGCTACATTTCCAGAGAATATCTGGCAGCACATAATCTTCACACCGCTATTTTCGCCTCCATCGCCACCTGCGATAGAGCTAATGCCAATGCCGTTATTATTCACCGCCGAGATAACACCCGCCACGTGCGTTCCGTGACCAGAGTCGTAGACATCATCCCAGACAATCTTGCCTGACTGATGAACAAAGTTATATCCGTACACATCGCCCTTATAGCCATTACCGTCGGCATCTACATCCGAGCGCAGTGTCTCGCCCTCATTTACCCACATATTTGGCAGCAGGTCTGGGTGCTCTACAAAGATACCCTCATCAAGCACCGCCACGATAACACTACTATCTCCCGTACATCTCTCCCATGCGCCCTGACACTGCACATCGGCATCCTTAATGCTCTTTGCAACGCCATCCTTGATAAATAGGTCGCCACTGTTAATCAGATTCCACTGTGCTGGAAGCAATGGGTCGGTTGTCGCAGCGCGAGTAGCCGCCATAGCACCCTCTAACTTACTCTGTGACAGAGGTGTTGCGCGGTGAGTGTAGTTACGCTTAACAGTACGATTCACATCCACCTTCTGCACCTGACCCAGGCGAGCAAAGCGGCGAGCGACATCCTCTACAGCTGTTTTACTACTATCAAAGCGGACAACATACCAAAGGTTTAGTCCGCTCTCTACTGTTCGCTCCTCAGCAGAGGCATCAACAGTAAATACGCGCTCAATAGAGCAAGTGCCGATAGCCTGAAGCACCTCGTCCAACTCTATATCGCCACTGCGAGTTACGCGACTGCCATCAACACCCGCCTGGACAATCATCTGCGCCACCTGCTCAGTGAACTTTACAAGCAGTTCATCCTCTGTATATGGTGCTGGTGCGACAGTTGCGCTCTGCTCCTCAAATCTACTGCAAGATGCAACAATCAGCAGTAAGGTCAGAATATAAAATAGTCTACTCTTCATCTCCCATCGGTTTTTTCTTTGTCGTATACTCCTTATAATAGTAGTCCATATTTGCAGGCTCATTCTCAAAGACCGCCAGTGTGCCATTCTTTGCTCTTCCCTCCTGCGGGAATACAAGGCTCTGTGGAATCCACAAATCAAGCGCAGGGTGGTAGAGCAACCAATCTGGCAAAAGACCATATAATCGGTTGTGATTTATTGAGAATCGCTTGCACGAAGGCATAACCTTCTTAATCTTGCGGTCAACGAGAATCTGCGGCAGCGAATCTACCGCGTTAATCTCCTCCTGAGTGTAGTATGGCACAGTGTCATCATCCTCAAAGGTCGGAAGAGGCCCCTGCAGATAGTTCACCGATAGCACAAGGGTATCCAAATCCCACTTAATAAGCTCTACAGGGAATGTCGGCTCATCAATAAAGCCGCCGAGGTCTGTTCTAATAGTATTACTCAAGTCTGAGATTACACTACGCTGATTTGCATTGAGGATAAGTGTGCGAAGTTTCGGAAAGTTCTCCTTTGTAAGCACTTCTGGCACTGTCTGCAAGTTGTTTGAGCTGACGTTCAGATGCTCCAGATTCTTCAATTTGGCAAGGCTCTTCGGTAGCGAGATAAGCCCATAGCTACCCAATGTGAGGCGCTTAAGTTGTGTCAGCTCCGAAATATCATCACCAAGTTCAAGGTTGAGCAAAAAAGTATTTGTATTTCCGAAGAAATATAACTCCTCCGCAGCTGTAAGATACTTAACCTCGTATGGCAACTGCTCCTTGATATTAAAGAAGTAGAACTCCGCACTACGCACGCGACCAACCATTTGGTCTGTACAACCCTTCATGCTCTTATCCCACAGCACGACATTATCCCACATCTCCATTGGCTGCGAAGCGTCCCACGAAGCCATAGTCTGCAGCGTGCGAGAGATAGAGAGCAGAGCCACAGAGTCTCCTGCACGAGTGTCAGGGATTATTGGCTCGGCAGCCTGCTGTGTAACGTTCAGATTATCCTGGTGTGCAAGTGTAACCTCGCCCTTTGGACGGAAGACAACCTTAGCAAGGCGCTCTTTTGGCGAGGTGTTAATATCCCACTTAAAGCGCACGGTTGTTGTGCGTGGACGAGCACCGCGATTAAGGTCAAGGGTGTGTCGCTCACTATCCAACCAGCCAGCATTATCAGGGATATCTACCTCAAAGTCGATGTTACTCTTTATCTTTACATCAAAGTATCTACTATCAAGGCGGTCATAATTTGCAATCTCAACCTCAGGCTGCTCAACCTCAATAGAGTAGTCAAAACCCCTCTGGCTAATAACAATCTGCTTCTGCTCCCAGGTGTCAATGTTCTCAATAACTACCACACCACGGCGGGCTGTTGTCGTAAGAGCCGAGTCAATGATAAAGTTGCACTCTGTTGTCCCTTTACCATTTGCAGGTGAGACGGTAATCCACTGATTATCTGTAGAGGCAATCCAGCGGTTTGATGAGGTGATTGTCTTTGTCACAACACCTCCCGTTGCCTCAACATCAAACTCTATGCCCTCAGTTGTAAAGGCATCATCTGTCTTATCTGTACCACAAGCTACAAGTAGTGACATTGTGGCGAAAAATAGCATTCCTCTTCTCATACTACTCAAGCATTGCGTCACAGTTAAGAATTGTCTGCGACTTGTCATAAATAAGTATATAAGCACCTACTTGCCAAGCGTAACATATATCCGTAGCATCAAAAATGATGTTAGGATTGTCCGATATGTCCAGGTAGTAAATCAGCGTAGATATTGTATCCTCAATCTTGCGCAGGTCATTTGAACCTAAGTATAGTCCACGCAATCCCTTATGGTTAAAGACCCCCTGTGGCCACTCACGCAGACAGCGCTCGCCCGCAGCATTTCGCTGACTACGAATAGCAAACACTGTAAGGTAAGAGCTATCGAGCGGCTCAAATGGGAAGTGCTCAAAGTTATTAAACGACAGCTCCACACCATAGAGATATGGCAAGTTTACAGCGTGCATCTCACGTGGAAGGTCTTTAAGGTTGTTATACGACAAATCAAGTGAGCTAAGGTAGATAGAGTTTTTATACTCAAAACTACCCTGAGGAATCTCATCTATGTTACATCCACGAAGGATAATATATGCCACAGTAGAGTTTGTCGTTGCAAGAACCTTTGGATACTTCGTCAGCTTCGGATTCTGCGCAAGGGTGAATGTTTCAACCTTAATACCGCGATATGTACCATCCTCTTCGCCCTCAAAGCCATCAATATCATTGCCAGAGAAATCTACAGAAGTTAGCGTAGAGGTACTCTTTGCCGAGAAGATGTTTGGCACCTTTTTCAGTTTGTTATACTTTACTGAAAAAGCCTCTGAGTCGGCATAGCCACAGAAATACCCATCACCATCTACAGGAAGGCTCTCAAGCAGGTTATGGTCAAGGTATAACTGCACTGGAGAGACATTTTTGCCTAACGGATGAATCTTTGAAATCTTGTTATATGCGAGGTCAAGTAGCGAAATCTTTGTCATATTCTTAAAAGACTCAGGCAGCTCCTCAAGGCTATTCTGGCGGGCATAGAGAATCTGTATCTTCTCCTTTGATGCGCCACAAGCAATAGCATCCATACCTGCATAAATCTCACTTGCACTCCACTGGCTGTTGTTTGAGATATTGATAGAGACAAGCTCTGGCATGCGGGCAATCTGCAGCGGGAAGGTCTTGAGCTTTGAGCAGTTATAAAGCTCAAGGTCGGTACAAGAGACAAGGTCGCCCAACTCCTCTGGCAGTGTTTCCAGTGCGCCGTTAGCAATAAAGAGGTACTGCAGCTTTGTCAGCTTACCGATCTCGGCAGGCAGCGAGCGTAGTCCATTGCACATTGTGCCGTGGTTTGTATCCATCTTGCGGATTCTCTGCACTCCACTCTTGCGGTCAATAATATCACTCTCCGACATAGTGTCGTAGAGCGATGTTGCCGCAATGTGGATATTATTCTCTGCAAGTGCGCGGGCGCAAGGCTCGGCAAACTGAGTTGCAGGGTGTATAGCACGAAGATACTCACTATGGCTCTCAAGGCGTGTGCGGTTACGCTCTGACAAGCTCTTGCTACTATCAAGGGTAGGGTCGTAAGAGATAAGGTTTGTGTCGTTGTGAGTACCAAGGTACAACTCTACAAGCTCTGTAAGCTGACCAATAGCTGGAGAGAGGTCCCCTCGGAAGGCGAAGCCGCTAATATCAATCTTTGCCACACGACCATTAGAGTGAAGCTCTACACCTGGCTGGTCTCCCCATAGGTCTGGGTCTTTGTTAAACTCCCAGTTTGCACCTCTAGCCCAATTCTCACCCACATAGCTCCAATTTTCGCCATCAAGGCTCTTCCAAATCTCATAGAGGGCGTAGTAATCCTTAATATACTCGTCACTCTGATACAGTGTCACAAGCACATCCGCCTCGGTGGTCACATTGTCCTCAACAGTAAACTCCGAGAGCTTTGGAGAGTTGTTACTCTCAAGCAAGTTCTTGCTTTTGTCATACACCTCGTAGCTCACCACGCGATACTTCGCCGCTGGCAGAGAGGCAAGAGAGTCACAGGCAACAGTAGATGTACGATAACCCTCGGCGCTACTCATCTCATCCTCCTCGTCAAAGTGCATAGAGAACTTCGCGGGCAGTTTGTCTATCTTCACAGGGTTGGTCACACTACCTGAGCCAAGCACCTGACCCACAGTAAGGGTCACATAACGAATCTCGTCAAAGGTATATTCACGAGCCGTGGCGCGTGTCGGAGCATTAGAGAAGTCCTCCTTATCCTTCTTAAGGGTAAAGCGAACACTACCCCTCGGAGCCACCTTGACAGTAATATCGTGAACAGCCAGACCGCCACTTACCACCTCAAAAACGCTCTCTGTAGCTGGAGAACCAGCATAAATAAGTTCATCAGCGGTATCATAGAGCGAGAATGCCACCAGACGATACTCGCCCGTCAGAAGCTGCAACTTATCTGAGCGCAACCCCATCTCGCTATTATTCTCCACGCTGTAGAGTGGTAATGTCTGGGCGATTGTGGTCTCACCATAGCCCAGAGTAACCTTTACCTTACAAGCCTCAGCAAGGTAGTCAAGCATAGGCTTAACGGCTCTGGTCGGGTTGTAAGATGCCTCTTTGTATAGCTTAAACTGTGCATATCCATAGTCGTTATTGCGATAGTCGGGTTCAGACTCCTTACTACAGCCTAAAGCGACAACGGCAATGGATAGTATCAACAAAAATCTCTTCATTATTGAGCAATATTGAGTGTACAAATAAGTACTATCTGACCTTGACCAAACTGTAGAGCGCCCGTCTTGCCATTACCAGTCTGGGCATTCATCATAATCACCTGATTCTCCTCGCTGTACTCATAGCTCAGCCAGCTCTTGTCTGCTTCATCCACATAGCTCCACTCCACTGGCAGACCCTTGAGCATAGAGAGGTTTGGCGTTGCGGTGGTAAATGTGAGGTGGTAGACCTTCTCGCCATAAGAGGCATACTTTGTATACAGCTCGCCAGAGGTAAGCTCCACGAGTGTTGAGTTCTGCTGTGCCGCATACTCTGGATAGCTAAATGCTACGCCTGTAGATTGCTGTGCCGCAGACTCGTTATACCTACAGAAGATGAGCGCAAAGACACCATCTGCATCTGCAAAGGTCACAACACCCTCAAAGTCGCCTGTAAGGACATTCTTTGACTGTTCAGCCGTAGGTTTTGTAGCGTCCATAACTATTCGCACCTTCTCTGATGCAGTACCAAAGAGTGTGGTTGTAATCCACGCTGTGCTACCAGTGAGTTCTACCATTGCGCCTTCAGCGTCAAATGAGTAGCACTTAATCTCTGTATATGGGCGCACAACATTTATATACCAATCCTCGTATGCCCACTGCGAAGTGTAGAGCACATCGTATCCCACCTTTGCTGTGGCAAAACTGCTGAAAATCCAATGTGAAGCATCAAGCGGCTCAATAGCGCTACCATTCGCCTCCATTGTCTGCTCGCCAACAATCTCTATAGAGCCTGGGTCGCCCGCCTGCTCAACAACAGTTACTACATACGGCTGATATGTTGAAGTAATCTCACCATTTACAGCAATAAGGTCAATATCATTTGTAGCCACACTCTGAGGCATCACAAGCACCGTTGCCTTACGTGCAGCACCATCATTTGCGGCGGCAGTAATTGTAAGGTTACGGCTCTGGATAACACTATCATCAGCGCTATTCCATGCAGCGTAGTCAAGCGTAAGCCATGCAGGGGCAAGTGTAGGCTGCACAAGACCAGCCGCCTCAGTAAACTCAACAGCTACCACAGCTGAGCCATCTACGGCGGTAACGGTTGCATTCACACCACCCTCAACGTACTCACCAATCATAGTGTTGTAAATCAGACCTTTATAGTTAAACTCTGTCTTTTCGGTCATGCCCTCAACCATAAAAATCTCAGTAGCTGCAGGGATAGCCACCTTAAGGGTCATTGCCACCTTATCTACAGCCGCCGCATCTACAAAACTGAGCACTGCGCTCTGCTCTGTCATTGGATACTTTGCAGCGTTACCCTTAATCCAAAGCTCTGTAGTGCCAGCCTTTCCACCCTCAATAGGGGTTATCCACTCTGGTGCGCCATCTACAATCCAGTCAAAATTACTCTCCACCTTCACGCGGGTAGAGTAGAGAGACATCTCCTCTGGCCAGATCATCTTCATCCCCTCAGCAGTAACCTCTGTAGCAGAGTAGGCGTAGGTCAGCTCACCCTCTGTAGCATAGCTAAAGGCATTATTCTCAACAACTACGGGGTAGATTTTCATCTCACGCGCCTTGCGAGCAAGGGTAAGTGTTGCAATGGTCTTTGTTTTAGACTGCATCTTCATTGTAACCTCGCAAATGCGGTCAGTGTCAAACTCCTCAACATCGGCAACAGCGATAACCACACTATGCTTACCAGCCTCGCCACGAAGGGTGTAGACGGCATTCTCGCCACTCTTAATATGGAAATATGCCGCTGTAGCCTCTGGTACGCTAACCTCCCACGCCATATTTGGCTCAATGGTAAGGGTGTACTCACTTCCAGGAGCAACAGTCGCCGTCACAGCCTCTGGAAAGAGCGGCTCCTCAACATCTGGTGTTGGGGTCGGTGTAGGCTTGTCTGTAGGACTCTCTACAGGGTCTGTTCCACACGCCACAATAAACATTGACGCTGCAAGCATCAGGCTTGCCAATCTAAAAATCTTCTTCATATATCTATTTTTGTTAAAATCCTTCTCGTTTAAGTCTCTCTGCCTCCTCATCTGATATCCACTCAAGGATATTGTAGAAGTGACCCACTGTACCTATAGGCTCGCCCAGCTTCTCAACATAGACATGGAGCCACAACACCGCAAATCGTTGGCACGAGTTGAAGTAAGAGGTGTATATTGGGCTATCGTCACCAAGAATATGGTTATCACCCAGTATCTGCCCAAAGACAGATGCCTCATCGCTCAGCACCTGGTCGCTATCCATCGTAATGCGTGGCTCAGCAGGGTCCGCTCCGTCAAAAGTCAGGGTGACATCATAGCCATTGTAGAAGGCATCGCGGATAATTATCATATCAGGCTCTGTAGGGTGCGCCTCGGTATAGACAACCTTCTGGTAAGAGCTATTCTCGCCTGGGTAGTCACGCAGAAGCAGTGACGAGAGCACTGCATAGCCCGTAAAGTTATTGCGGTCATAAGGGCAGCTCTTGTACATTACAACCTTTGTCATATCCGAGTCCTTATATAGGTCCCACTTCAGCGCGCTATTCATCACAAGGCGCAGTCTAAAGCCGAGCGAGTCTGTAGCGCCAATATTGTCGTAGATACCCTCAACCTCAACATTTGCTGCAGTTTTACCTGCAGGGATAGTGACGGTATTTGAGATAATACGGTAGTGCTTACCCTCAACAGCATTGCTGCCAGCATCCACAACCTCAACACCAAAAGTGCGGTCATAGTCACGAGCAACGGTAGAGGCAATAGGCACTGTAAAGCGGCTATTGCTCTTCTCAACCATATTTGTTGAGAGGCTATCGGCAAACATCACATACTCTGCATCGGAGTATGTAGTGTACTGCTCCTTACAGCTGAGCAGCGCCAACATTGTTATTATATATATAGGTAACTTTCTCATAGGCTTTAGTTACTTTCGTTTGGTTGAACAAGTGAGCCTGGCGCCTCAATCTCGTGGATAGGGATTGGCCAGACAAAGAGTGGGTCGTCAGCCTTTACGCTGAGCGTACTACCCTCACTCAGAGAGTTAGACTGCGGCGTGCGGGTAAAGCCCTCGCCAGCACGATAGAGGTCACCCCAACGCTTGAAGTCGTGCAGGCGGAAGCCCTCCATATATAGCTCACGCACACGCTCAGCGGCAATCTGCTCAATACAGTTATCAGCTGTAAGATTTATGCCTCCACCAGAGACTATACGCGCAGCCCTAAGTGTATTTATATCCTTTGATGCCGCCGAGAAGTTAGGTGTCTGCTGACGACAGAGCGCCTCAGCGCGGATAAGATACTGCTCGGCAAGGCGGAAAGGCTTTGGCATTACAGTGTGGTAAATCAGCGCGCTATTTATAAAGTCCTGATTACCAAAGTATTTTACAAGTAGTGGATACTGCAGACCGTGGTTATAACCAGTCTGCAGAGGGTAGAAATAGCTACTATAACGCATATCGCTATCAGAATATAGGTCAAGCACCCACTGAGCCGGCACATAATCTGGATAGTAGTATGTATAGTCGTTATTAAAGCCCAAGAATACCTGACCCAATGCGCCACCATAAGATGTTGTGGTAAAACCGATGCGCCAGATAATCTCTGTAGCTACGTCGTAGTTCCACATATAGTCAAAGTATGTCATATTGCTCGTATAGTAGCTTACTGCCGAGCTGAGGGCAAAGTTTCGGCTCTCAATCACCTCTGTAGAGTAGTCAATAGCGCTCTGCCAATCCTCCATATAGAGAGCCACGCGGGCGTGCAGTGCACATGCCATGGCGCGAGTGACAAAGGCGCTACTATGTGCATCATTATCCTCGTCCAGAAGCTCCTCTGCACGCTCCAAATCCTTAATAACCTGCTGGTATGAGTCGTAGAGCGATGCGCGAGGCAGTGGTTGCTTGTCAAGGGTCGTTGTACGAAGCACAACACCAAGCTCCTGCTTTGCTGTTTCAGGGTGGTAAGCCTTACAGTAGCACTTAAGTAGCTCTGAGTATGCAAGGGCGCGAATAGCATATACCTCACCAGTATAGGTGTCAAGGTCTGCAAGTTTAGCCTCGTCAGTTGTTGCCGCCACTACGCGGTCAATATGGTCAAGATAGAAGTTACAAGAGGTAATTATCTGATACAGAGAGGCATATACACTCTCAATCTCGGAAGTTGTAGAGCGAACAGTCCACAACCAGAAGTTGCCATAGGTATTTGAATATCCATCAACGGCATAGACAAGGTCGGTCTGAAGGTCTGGCAAAATTGTCAGATACCCGCTATACAATGCGCCACTTTTAAGCAACGCATAGATACCTGTAACGGTCTGCTCGGCATCGTCAAAGCTCTGCATAGCCTGCTGCTGTGGAATTGCTGACTGTGGCTCCTTATCAAGGCACGATACGGCACAGAGTGCTGTAAGTGCAACGAATAATATCTTTATACTTTTCAACATAATTCACACATTTAGAAGGTTATATCGATACCGAAGGTAAACTGGCGCGACATTGGGTACTGCGCCGCATATAGATTTGTCGTACCCTCTGGGTCAAGACCCGAAAAGCGGGTAAAGGTAAAGAGGTTCTGCGCCTGAGCATAGACTCTAACTCCAGAGAATACCTTTGTGCGACGAATAGCCTTATCTGGCAGCGAGTAGCTGAGCATCAAATTCTTAAGTCGTAGGAACGATGCATCCTCAAGCAGTCGGCTATCAAACTCTGTATACACGCCATGGCGAGGGATGTCCGTAACATCGCCAGGCTTCTGCCAACGCTCTAATAGGCGTGCGGATTGGTTGTAAGAAGCAAAGCGACCATTTGACTCATCAAAATATCGGTCGTTATTTATCATCCAGCGGTCAGCCACCCAGCTAAACTGCGCTGTAAGTTGCAGCCCCTTCCAACTCAGTGCCGTACCAAAACCTCCCTGCCAAGGGGCGATGTAGCTCTTGCCCACAAGCACCTTATCCTCATCGCGCAGAACAGTTGTCAGCTCGCCATCCTTTGTATACCACAGCGCATCTCCATTGGCTGGGTTTACACCCGCATAGCGGTTGATATAGAACTCGCCAAGTGGATGACCCACAACAAGTTTTGTATTTGTACCTGAGCGCTCATACTCCTCAACGCCATTGTAGAGCTCTGTAATCTTATTGTTGTTGTACGACACATTGGCATTTACGGTCCACAGAAAATCCTTTGCCGAGATAAGTGTACCTACGACATTGAGCTCAACACCTTTGTTTACCATTGCGCCTACATTGTCCCAATAGTATCCAAAACCAGATGTAGAGTATGGCTCTGGCACCTGCATAAGCATATCGGAGGTGTGCTTATAGTAGAGTTCAAGATCTACATTGAGGCGATGCCAAAATCCGAAGTGCAGACCGAGGTTTGTAGTCCAAGGCTTCTCCCATCCCAAGTTCTCATTGCCAGGCTGCATAAGTCCTACACCCGCATTGCCGACATAGTCTACGCCTCCTCCCACAAGGGCGAGGTGCTCGTAGTTAGGGATTGACGAGTTACCCGATGTACCGGTAGAGAGTGAAATCTGACCATTTGTAAGCCAGCCCTTAGCACCCTCAGCAAACGCCTCATTGCGCATATTCCACATAAATCCGACACTCCAGAAGCCTGCCCAGCGACGAGAAGCA
Organism: Rikenellaceae bacterium; assembly: GCA_015059805.1. GTDB lineage: Bacteria > Bacteroidota > Bacteroidia > Bacteroidales > Rikenellaceae > Alistipes. The sequence goes on along the minus strand of SUZO01000012.1, from coordinate 24,442 downwards.
CCAAAGCGGGAGCTACCATCTGTACGCAGCGAGAAGTCGGCAAAGTATCTATCGTCGTAGTTATACTCGCCACGACCAAAGAAGGATACAAAGCCGTAGTCCGAGTCTGTAGTATCTCCCCACGATGTTGCGCGAGTGGCAGAGGAGAGGTTTGTCAATCTATCGTTATTCTGCCCCGCTGCAAGGATGTTAAACGCCTCGTAGTGGCTATCAACGCCCTCATGACCCACAAGGAAGTTGAAGTTATGCACTCTATCAATGTCAAAACGATAGTTTACAGTGTTTGTAATTGTTAGGCTATAGCTATCTGTAGAGCTACGCATAGCACTACCCTGTCCCTGATTTGGAGCATAGCTTGGGAACGACTGCCCAAAGCCTGTAGTATGCGAGTAGTCGATACCAAACTGAGTCTTGAGTGTAAGACCCTCTATAGGCGTTGCCTCGGCAAACTGAGTTGAGAGGAGCTTGTACTTCTTGAATACCACTGGATTATTCTCCAACCACTCCAATGGATTCTGACCATTCCCACGCCAGCTACCGTCAGCGATAGAGGCTGTAGTGCCATCTGCACGGTATGGATTCCAGTACGGCATCATAAACCTTGCTGCCGAAATTGGCGTTACAAGGGTATAAGCACCCTCATCTGCCTGCTCAATACCCTGATAGTTAAGCATATTGTTCACGCCAATCTTGAGCCACTTTCCAGCCTTGCGCTCAAAGTTCTGGCGGGTAGAGAATCGCTTAAACCCAGAGCCTAAAGCCGTTCCCTGCTGATTGTAGTAGCCGCCCGAAACGTAGTAGGATGTCTTATCGTCCGCACCCGACACAGCAAGCTCATAATTCTGCAACATAGCCGACGAGTTAAAGACCACATCCATCCAATTTATATCAGTCTGGCTGAGCACAGCATAGTTCTGACCCGCATCCATACCTATCTGGCGCTCATACTCAATACGCTCGGCGGTATTCATCAAATCCCACTTACCACAAGCCACCTGCGAGAAGCCTAACTGCATACGATACTCAATACGAGGGCGCTCAGCAGCCTTTCCGCGCTTTGTAGTAATAACAATAACGCCATTTGCCGCACGCGCACCGTAGATAGATGTTGATGAGGCATCCTTAAGCACAGATATAGACTCTATATCGGCAGGGTTGATAGTGTTAAAATCACTCGCCTCAATAGGCACACCATCAAGGATATAGAGCGGCGCTGTACCTGAGTTGATTGAGTTTGTTCCGCGGATAGTCATCACCGCCGCTGCGCTTGGCTCACCAGTGTTAGACAACACCGTAAGACCTGGCACCTGACCCTGCAATGCTTGGTCAAAGGCTGCCGTAGGGGTCTTCTCAACCTTCTCCATCTTCACAGTTGAGACAGAGCCTGTGATAGTTCCCTTCTTACGCACACCATAGGCGATAACTACCACATCATCAATAGCCTCTGTTTCGGGCTCAAGAGTGATGTTGTGGGTAATGTTCGTTTCCGATGCAGGTACTACCCACACCACCTCCTTATAGCCCAAGAAGGAGAACGAGATAGTGCTCCCCACAGCTGCCTGAATGGTGTAAGTACCGTCAAAGTTTGTTGTCACTCCCTGCATCGTCTCCAACACAACAACCGCCACTCCAAGTAGCGGTTGCTTGTCCTCAGCAGATATTACTGTACCACTTACCGTAACTGCTCCCGCTGCAGCCTGTGCAGTGGCAGAGTTGTAGGCAAGTATGCTTAACAGTAAAGTGCCGAATGAAAGAAAAAAAAGTTTGAGTGAATTCATAATGGGCAAAGGTAGTGCTTTTGTACTAAAGTACAAAGAGATTGGCTAAAAATTTAACCAATCTCCCCTTTGTCGGTCTGTAGATTAGAACTTTACAGTCACATTTGCCAGTAGATGCAGCGGAGCCTGCGGGAAGTAGTATGCCTCGTCATATCGCACCCCATCCCACATATAGGAGTATCCATAGGCGTTACTACAATACTCTGTATTGAAGAGGTTGTAGATTGTAATACCAAAGCGCACAGAGCGTGCCGTAGGCAGACTGAGCGTATAACCCAAGTCAAGATTTGTAACGCAGTAACTATCAAGGGTCAGGCTCTCAATTTGGTTATTTGTCAGATACTGCTTACCCACGTAGCGGGTATTTAGTAGCGCCTCAAAGCCCTTATGGTGAAAATCAAAACCGAGCGAAGCCATACAGTTAGGCGAGTAGGCGATTGTCATATCACCAAGATTCTGCTCAAAAGTTGGGCTATCGGCAAGCAGGTCAATATAGTTGCGTATCTTGTTGCGGCTTACTGTAACACTTCCATTGACAGAGAACCATTTTGCAACATTCCAGTCTAAAACCACCTCTGCACCACAGCGATAACTATCAGGCACATTGACATTTAGAGCATCTGAGCTATCATTTACCATACCTGTAGGAATCAACTGGTTACGGTACTGCATATAGTAGAAGTTAATCCCCACATTGAGTCGTTTTGAAGTGTACTGATAACCCAGTTCATAGTCAAAGAGTCGCTCTGGCATCGGCTCACTATCATCCTGCGAGAACATATATCGGTCAGTAAAATCTGCGCGGGTCGGCTCCTTGTTTGCAATGGCAAATGAGGCGTAGAGTCTATGTCCCTTTGCAAAGTTGTAGTTTATGCCCACGTGAGGGTTAAAAAAGTGGTACAACTTATCAATAGATATAGGCTGCATCTGCATTCTATTCCAGTCAAAGTTATCATTTACACCCCACGCACGATAGCTTACTATACGGTACTGCAAATCGGCAGAGATATTCAGCTTCTCCACTGGACTCCAGACCATCTTTGCAAAGATATTTCCATCCTGCTTGCGAACATCATTGTCATACCATCGTCCAGCAACCTCACTGCTCGCCATACCATCTACCCACTCAATATCACCCCAGTGAGGGCAGCTATAGTGGCTCCACGCACCACCAAATATAGCTGAGAGTCTCTTAGTATTGTAGTGCGCCGAAGCATTGACTCCAAAGGTGTGGTTGCGCATAATTTTACGACGAATCATATCCGCCTCAACACTTGAATCCTCAACTCCAAGATTACCATACTCAAGTAGAGTGCGGTCAGCCTTATACTGCTTATAGTATCCATAGCCATAGGTGTAGTAGCCAGTGACATTCATCTTCCAGCGTTCATTAAAGCTATGATTTACAATAAGTTGATTATTCAACTGTAGGTAGTTATCTGTCTGATCATCATAATAATCGACCTTTGTTCCATCAGCAAGGGTATATGGTCCATTAGATGTCTCATACTGACCCTCAGTGTGGTAGCGGCGACCATAGAGCTCCATCTCCTCCTTTGTCACACCCGTATAGGTGAGGTAGGTCTTAGCCATTCCACCAAAAGAGAGCAACTTTACCGACGTATGTCCTGAATAGTAGCCACCTTGAACCATGTAGGACTTAAGGTCTGTAGCTCCACGGTCAATATAACCATCCGAGCCAATATGGCTCAGGCGAGCATCCACAACCCAATGGTTCGCCATCAATCCAGAACCGATATGGACAGACTGCTTGTTGGTATTGTACGAACCATAGGAGAGTGATGCTGAGCCACCAAAATCTGTCTGCAGAGCCGAGGTGGTCATATTTATCGCACCACCAAAAGCACCTGTGCCATTTGTAGAGATACCTGCGCCACGCTGAATCTGCACATCCTCCACTGACGATATAAGGTCGGGAGTGTCGTACCAATAGGTTGAGTGTGAGTCGGGGTTGTTGAGCGACATTCCATTTACCGTCACATTCAATCGGGCTGCATCTGTACCCCTCAGACGAATAGACGTTCCACCAATGCCGATACCCGTCTCATTTGTGGCAATCATCGACGGTGAGAGCGCCAGCAGCGAGGGGATATCTGTACCGTAGCTGTTGCGCTCAATCTCCTTACGCCCAATATCGGTATAGGCTACGGGCGAGGATTTACCTGCACGCAGAGCGATGACCTCAATAGTGCCAATGTCGCCATACATCGCCACCGAGTCTGCCTGAGAGGATAAAGATTGTGTTGATTTACTGTCTTGAGCGACATGATTTGCCGCCTGTACGCCGAGCGATAACCCCGCCACGGCGAGAGTTAGAAAAAACCTTTTCATAACTTCTTAAGTGTTAAATAGTTAAAAAATTAGAAAAGGGGTATGTATTGATTACTCTCATCCCGGTCTCAGCATTACCCGTATCCGGTTCAATGGGTATAATCTCAGCCTTAGCACCCACCCCGACCGCAAGCAGACAGAAGTGGACAACAAAAAGCACCCCTATGTAGTACTGGCTACAAAGGTAGTGCTTTTTAAGTAAAGTTCAAAGTGTGGCGGCTACTTTTTCATATTGTCGTTAGTAAGTAGCTTCCCGTTGTACTCACCTGTGAGGCTCTCAAGGAAGGCGACAATCTTCTCCTCATCCTCATCTGTAAGCTCAACGCCCACCTGGTATGTACCCATCTTGCAGACAGCCTCCTTAAGCTCTGGCTCAGTGCCATCATGGAAGTAAGGCGCTGTAAGGGCAACATTTCTAAGACCTGGCACCTTAAAGCGGTGGCGGTCACGCTCAAGAGCGGTCTCCTTATTGCGACCATTATCCTCAACGGTTAATTCTGTACCTCTATCGGCAAAGTAATCAGCATATTGACCCATCAACTCGTACGACTCACCACCAAGATTTGGTCCCACATGGCAGGTTGCACAGTTATACTTAACAAAGAGCTCATAACCCTGCTTCTGCTCCTCGGTAATAGCCGTAGCATCGCCACGCAAGTAGTTATCAAAGGCGGAGTTTGGGGTGATAAGCGTACGCTCAAACTCGGCAATAGCATCTGTGATATTCTTCTCACTCCAGCCATCTGGATAGACAGCCTTGAACTTCTTTGTCAGAGCCTTATCCTTCGCCAGCTTAGCCACTATCTGGTCAAACGACTCACAGCCCATCTCTACTGGGTTGAGCGGTGGACCTGCAGCCTGAAGTTCAAGGGTTGCAGCGCGACCATCCCAGAACTGCACGAAGTTATAGAGAGCATTGAATACTGTCGGAGCATTCACACCACCAAACTGACCATACACACCCTCAGAGTACTGCTTATTATCCACACCTGCTGTATTAAGAGCGTGGCATGAGGCACATGAAACGGTATTATCAACCGACAGACGTGTGTCGTGGTAGAGGATACGACCAAGCTCAACCTTTGCAGCATCTGTAGGTATACTCTGCGCGATAGGTCGGATAGGCTGACCTTCCAGACCGTCGTTATAGTACTGAGCACGATACTCATCAGCCCAAGCATCAACAATAGCAGCCTTAGCCTTTGTCATCTGGCTTCCCCAGTGTACAAGATAATACTTAGCCATTGGCATATCGCCATCAAGCGCCGCCTTCTCAACCTTTGCAACATCAACAATTGACACTTTGCCTCCATTTTTTAGAGCCTCAATCATCGGAGCGATGTCAAACATCTTATAGCCAGTCTGGCTATCTGCCTTAACCACATCGCCAATAACTGGGAAAGAGGCGTAGAACGGAAGCTTTGGCTCTGCGCTATGGCAACTCAAGCAACCACCCTCATCTAAAATTTCCAGTAGCTGCTCGCTCTGCGATAACTGCTCAGACGGAGCTGAACAGCTAATGCGATAGACGGCAAGCAGCGCAGCCACTATCACCAGAAATCCATAAAGCAATTTCTTCATCATAACTGTTTAATTTTTAATGGGTTATCTATTATATACATGTACACTTTGCTTTGCCGATGGCAGGTAGTTTACCCCATACCAGCACATCTGCAGCGATAGAAAAGCCACAACTATAACCGCGCAGACAACGCCCCTGCCGCCCCTCTTGAGCCTCAAAAGGTGTATCACCAGCAGGTACAAAAGCCACGTAGCCGCTGCCCAGCTCTCCTTGGCATCCCAGCTCCAGTAGTCACCCCACGCCTGCTTTGCCCACAGAGCGCCCGTAAGCATGCCTACCGTAAGGAACGCCACACCACCATAGAGCAGGCTCTCCATCGCCCTATCTACATCCTTGCGACCAAAGAGCGAGTAGATAGATAGCAGTGTTGCACAGCCAAGGAGTGCGTATGCAAACATATATATTGCCACATGAGGTATAAACCACGCACTCTGCAACGCTGGCATAAGGGTCGTATCATGAATCTCTGGCTTTAGGCAGTTGATTACCATAAAGACCGTAGCGAGCATCGTAGCAAACGTTGGCACCCAGCGATACCCCCAGCGATGATATGTAAATGACCCCGAAAAGAGGAGGAAAAAGCTATACCATAGTCTTGTCTCGCCCATAGTACGCATAGGAGGTCGGTCAAGGGTCGTCCATAGCCCAACAATAAAAATCAGCAGCGTAGCCGTTGCAAGCCACATGCTCCATAGCGCTGTAGCACTGCGAGCAGAGCCCCTCCATGCAGCTATAGAGCCAACAACGCCAGCCAACACAGCCACAATGGTAAAAAACGGAAATATCTCCCACCCTATCATCGCTTCGCTCCTCCTAAAAACATCATTACTGCCCCCACAATCATCATCACTATACCCACAACCATAACGCCACGCCACGGCTGGCGCACTATCTGCAAAATAAGGCGAGTACCCTGGTCACTCTTGTCAAAATTCATCAAGTAGATGCTCTCTCCGAAACGTACCCTGTATGGGTCATTCACCTCTATAGTTACACTCTTGCCATCTACCTCAATATCAGCGCTATACTGCTCTGGCATACCACTATCACTATACTCAACATCAAAACTCTCAAGGCGAACAGTATAGTCAAGACTGGCGGCCGTACCATCTACACAGATAGCCTCCTGGCGAGGCTTATCATCCACAACCATGCGCAGTTCTTCATAATCCGCAGCTCCCCAGAAGCCCCCAATGAGCGCAAGCAGTAGACCCAAGTGGCTAAACAAAAATCGCCAACGAATACCCCCACCAGCTTGACATCCGCGCAACGTAACCATCGCCAAGACCGTCATCACATAGAGCAGCAATAGCACAAAGGCGTAACTCTGCGAGGCTGGCTCACTCTGCAACCCCAGAACAACACACCCCACAGCCGAGAGCACAATCGCCGTAACAGTCGCCGAAACAGAGAGCAGATAACGAGCAACAACACTGTGCTCCCTATGACGATATAATTCCACAACACCAGCCGCCCACAGCACTATGAGGATAACATTCATCGGAAAGGCAAAAAACTCAACCGAAAAAGCACCCAAATAACTCTCTAATAGCCACGACATAACCCCTGCCACCAAAACAAGTAGCACCGAAGTGATAGTGTAGCGACTGATAGAAAATTGCATAATGCCTATTTTTTGTGTAAAGATAGCAGATTTATACATCACCTCCAAAAAATTCCATATTTTTTTGCTACGCAGAACAGATAGCTTAGGAGTGTTAGAGAGCGCACAATAACAGCAAATGACAATGAATGACAGCGGGCTAACGCCCTTAATACTGCGCGCACAGCGCGCTATTCAATGTCATTCTTTGCTATTAAATGTCATTCACAATGACCCTGCCAAATCAGAGCTCAAATTTTGTCGGCAAAGCCGACACCGCTAAAAAGCTAATGGCTAATGGCTAACAGCTAATGGTCAATTTTGTCGTCAAAATGGTGGATTTACAACGCTCGGCGACAAATGCCTGCGCAGGATAGTACCAAGTAGTACAGACCAGCAGGCATTTGGCGTTAGCGGCAGGAAATACGCCATTTTCACGACAAAATTACGACAAAATTTTAAGTTTAGTCACAGCATGTACCACCAAACTTGCCGTATTATTACACCCTGTCTTCTCAAGAATGCGGGCACGATGGGCATCTACGGTGCGCTTTGAGATGTTAAGCTGCTCAGCTATTTGGGGTGTTGAGAGACCCTGACAGATACATGTAAGCACAGCAATCTCGCGCTCTGTAAGTGCATCGGGGTCTATTGCACTGGTAATATTCTGATAATTAGGCAGGTAACTCTCTCCACTAACAACGGTATCTATAGCATCAAAGACTGTCTGTATATCTGAATCCTTATGGATAAAGCCCAGCACACCTGCATCGATCATCTGCTGAGCATACTGCTGCTCGCCATACATTGTAAGTGCTATAATTTTCAGCTCTGGGCGTTGATTTAGGGCGAGCGTAGTGGCTGTTTTGCCATCCATATTGGGCATAGATACATCCATCAGCACCACATCTACATCAAGAGTTGGCAGGGCGGCAATAAGTTGAGAGCCATCGGAGAACTCGCCCACAACTGTATAGTGCGAGTTTGCCGAGAGCAGCCCCTTCAGTCCATTGCGGAAGAGGGTATGGTCATCAACGAGAGCTATCTTTATCATCTGACACACTATTTACCCTTACTGATATTGTTGCGCTCATACCGCGACCTTTGCCGCTGTCAATAGTAAAGCTACCACCTAATGAGCCTATGCGAGAGGATATATTTGACAACCCCATGCCACAATCCATCATAGCCTGAGGGTCAAAGCCGCGTCCATTATCCATATATTGCAGATTGAGTGAGCCGTGGCGGTACTCAAGTGTCAGCTTTATGGACGAGCAACCCGAATGTTTGAGTGAATTATTTATAAGTTCGCAAATAACTCGATAGATAATCACCTCCACATCGCCATTAAAGCGTTCTGAGCGCAATGTAGTACTATATTGTATCTCAACATCTTGAAGTGCAGACAAGCGAGTGACGAAATTCTGCACCGCCTGCTGAAGTCCAAAATCAAGCAGCACCTGTGGTGAGAGGTTGTTAGAGATCTCCCTCACTGAGCGCAGAGCCTCCTCAAGGACATAGGTTGTATTGCTCACAATCCCACGCTGCTGCTCGGTAAGACCCTCACGTGAGAGGGCTGAGAGTGACATCTTCGCTGACGAGAGCAGTGGTCCTAAACCATCATGTAGCTCCTTGGAGAAGTTGAGCCTTGAGCGCTCCTCGGCGCGTAAGACGGCTGTCATAATGCGGCGATTAAAGAGTGCTCGCTGACGATCCACACGCTCAAGGTAGCTCACTAATCGGTGCGCAAACATCACCGCCACCGAAACACAGATAGAGACGCTAGCGCCCAGTGCGATGGATATGATATGCCCCACCTGCGTATTCTCAATGCCAATAACCTCAAAATATCGCTCTATAGCAATAAGCACAAAACCGATAATGCAGAGAATCCAAATGGCATTATACTTAGTTCTGCGAACAAGACGTATCGCATAAATAATGGCTATGAGCTGGAGAATCAGCGCAATAACCACCACAACCCTAAGTACAAGAGGAGTCTCCATTGTTATCAGTCAAAAAATTCTACTCCAAAATATCTGCCACTGCCTTCAGTTGGCTGTATGATGTAAGGTCTACCTGCACAGGCACCACCGCCACATAGCCCTCTTTGAGTGCCCACTCATCACTATCCGCAGCATCTGGCTCATGATTTTCAAAGCCGCCAGTTAGCCAGTAGTAGCTCTCGCCATTAGGGTCTTTGCGTTCCAGAATTTCATCTCTCCAGAAGCCCTTAGTTTGACGGCACACCTTTATACCCTTTATCTGTTCAACAGGCAAAATCGGAATATTCACATTAAGGCATATAGGACGTATATCGCTCTCAATCACCCTCTTAGCAATCCTTATACCATACTCCACAGATGCCTCAAAGTCAGCATCAGCGCTATGGTCTATATTTGACAGACCGATAGAGGGAACGCCATAAAATGCAGACTCTATAGCTGCACCCATAGTGCCAGAATAGAGCAAGTTTGCAGCAGCATTTGAGCCGTGATTGACTCCAGAGATTGTCATATCGACCTTTTTACCCTTCAGAAAGTAGTCAAAGGCGAACTTCACACAATCCACAGGTGTTCCATTGAGTGAATATATCTCCACATCCTCACTCTTACTAATACACTTCAGGCGGAGGGTATCGCATATTGTAATTGCCTGACTCTTACCGCTCTGCACCGTATCTGGTGCTACGGCAATAACACGTCCAAAGTGGCGGGCAACCTCTATAGCCGCCTTAAAGCCCTTTGATGCATAGCTATCATCATTGGTCACAAAAATCAGTTTCTCATTCATCATATCGCAAAGGTAGTTATTGCAAATTAAAAATCCAAAAAAATCAGCGAAGCTTTCGCTCCGCTGACGACACACACATTATGATTACCTTTTAAGAATACTTAAAAGTGGAAATCCACGCCAATACCCCATGCCCAACGGTTATACTTGTAAGTATCCGAACCTCCAAGACCGAGGGTGTTATCATTATAACCGCTCTCTACGCTCTTTGTAACATCCTTATAGAGAGGCTTCATAACACCTGCATTGAGGCGAACATGCTCGCTGAAGTTGTATGCAAAACCAAGACCGATAGTATGAGCCTCGCAGACAAAGTCAAGGTCAGAGTACTTTGCAACGTCAAGGTTAAAGTCTGTAAACTGGTAACCAGCACTAACGAGCCACTTATTGTTGATATAGTACTCTACACCAGCAAGATACTCGTTTGTATTACCAAGCACAGCACCTGCAGCAGTAAAGCCGTTGTCTGCACTCTTCTCAAAGAAGTGGTGCCACTCAACAGTGAGCTTTACCTTGTCGGCAAATGTGCGGCTTGCAGCAATAGCGAGCTGTGCTGGCATATCTGCAGCAGTTACTGCGCCATCTGGGAAGATGCCACCGATAACTGGGTCCTTAGCAGATACCTCTGCCGCCTTAGTTGTAAGGTCGAGGTTTGAGCGGAACTCATACTTAACACTTGCTGCCCAGCCCTTGTGGTTGAACATCAGTGCAACAACTGGCGAAATTGACCAGCCATTCTGCTTAACATCAAGCTCATGGTCTGATGTAAGGGCTGCGTAGGTCATATACTGAGTATATGCAGCGATAGCCTCAGCATTTCCAGCCTGAACGCCTGGAGCGTACTGGTTTGCCATAGCAGTGAAGAACTGAGGGGCAGAGCCCATTGCCTGAGTGAGTGGGTTGAACATCTGGATGTTCTTCAAGTATCCAGTATAGCTCTTTGTTGCGTAGTTAAGGCGAGCCTGAGCTGCTATAGAGAGCCAATTTGTGATGCGGAATGATACACCCACCTGACCCTGGAAGGTCATAGAGCTACCCTTGATATTCATATCCATAGAGTAAGGGAAGCCCTGCTGTCCCTGAGTTGCCTGCATACCTACTCCAAATGGAATCTGAGCGAGCATACTCTCAAAAGAGGCAAGACCCTGGTCGTACTTTGCAGTACCTCCTCCGCCGCCAATTCCGAACGATGCCATTACCGCCCAACGCTTTCTCTTCCACACAAGGTCAAAGCTCGGAATTACTGGCGCGAAGGTCTTACCTACAAACTCCTTAGTAGAGTTGCCGGTATTATTTGTATTGTATGCAAAAGGTGCAAATGTAGATACTGTAGAACGCTTCTGATATACCTCTTGTATATTAAGTGAGAAGTGGAAACCGTCACTCATAAATGATGCACCAGCAGGATTGTGATATACCGCATCTGGGTCAAGTGTTGTACCACGCGCAACGCTACGAAGATAAGCAGCAGCGTGGTTTGTGTTTACATTTGTTCCGCCAGCAAACGCTGTAGCTACAGCCGCAAGCGAGATAATAGTAAGTAGAATTTTCTTCATTTTTTTCTTGAATTTTGATTTCAACAGCGGCGAAGATAGTGCATTGTTTTGCTACTTGGAAATTTAAGTGATAGCAACCCCTACTTAGGGAGATTTTCGCGCATTTTAGGGGTGAAATACCCTATTTAGGGGCGAAATTTACAATTTTAGAGGCTTGCGAAGCCTATTTTTGGAGTTTTTCGCTATCCTGGCACTCTCAAAATAGAGGACAAAAGAGCAGAGCGATTGAACTGTTCAGGTATTACCTATTGTTATTTTTAATAAAAAATATTAACTTTGCACGATTATATACATGCATACACACGCAAGCAAAATCAGATAAAACACTATAATATGAAATTTGCAGAGTACAAGAACTTAAATTTACCACAGACAGCCGAAGAGGTGCTGCAGCTGTGGGATGCGGAGGATACCTTCCGCAAAAGTATCTCAACACGCGAAGGACATCCAGCATTTGTCTTTTATGAGGGTCCGCCATCAGCTAATGGTATGCCAGGCATCCACCACGTTATGGCGCGAACTATTAAGGATATTATCTGCCGCTACAAGACTCAGCAGGGCTTCAAGGTTCACCGCAAGGCTGGCTGGGATACTCACGGACTGCCAGTGGAGCTTGGCGTTGAGAAGAGCTTAGGTATCAAGAAGGAGGATATTGGTAGAACTATTACCGTAGAGGAGTACAACCGCTACTGCCGTCAGGATGTGATGAAGTACACCGACGTGTGGAGCAACCTTACCCGCCAGATGGGTTACTGGGTAAACCTTGACGACCCATATATCACCTATGACAACAAGTATATTGAGACTCTTTGGTATCTGCTTAAGCGCCTGTTTGACAAGGGTTTGCTCTACAAGGGTTACACAATCCAGCCATACTCGCCAGCTGCAGGAACGGGACTCTCTACCCACGAGCTTAACCAGCCAGGTTGCTACCGTGATGTAAAGGATACAACTTGTACTGCGCAGTTCCGCATTGTGCGCAATGAGAAGAGCGAGCATCTATTTGCAGATGTTGAGGGAGAGCTCTTCTTCCTTGCTTGGACAACAACTCCATGGACTCTGCCATCAAATACTGCTCTTTGCGTTGGTCCTAATATTGACTATGTAAAGGTTAAGTGCCTTAATCCATATACCGAGGCTCCTCAGACCATCATCATGGCTGCAGACCTTGTTCCGACCCTCTTTGGTAAGAAGATGGAGGGCAAGTATACCGTCACTGACGAGCACTATAAGGGTACAGAACTTGAGGGCATTCGTTACGAGCAGCTTATCGGTTGGGTGAAGCCAATGGAGCAGTATGGCGATGCGTTCCGAGTAATTCTTGGTGACTATGTGACTATCTCTGACGGTACTGGTATCGTGCATATCGCCCCTACCTTTGGTGCTGATGATGACCGCGTAGCTAAGGCTGCAGGTATTGCGCCGCTCTTTGTTGTTGATGCTGCGGGTAAGAACTGCCCTATGGTAGACCGCTCAGGTCGTCTGTTCCGCCTTGAGGATATGGATAGCGACTTTGTAGCTAAATATGTTGATGTTGAGGCATATAAGGATTGGGCTGGTCGCTATGTTAAGAATGCCTATGACGAGAGTGCTGACGAGCAGACTCCAACCCTTGACGTAGATATTTGTGTCGCTCTGAAGGGCGAGAATAAGGCGTTCAAGATTGAGAAGCACACCCACTCATATCCACACTGCTGGCGAACTGATAAGCCAGTGCTCTACTATCCTCTTGACTCTTGGTTTATCAAGGTTACCGAGCTGCGCGACAGAATGGTTGAGCTCAATAAGACCATCAAGTGGCAGCCAGAGAGTACCGGTAGCGGTCGCTTTGGCAAGTGGCTTGAGGGACTGGCAGACTGGAACCTCTCTCGTTCACGTTTCTGGGGTACTCCACTGCCTATATGGGCTACTGAGGACCACTCAGAGATGAAGTGCATCGGCTCTATTGAGGAGCTTATTGCCGAGATTGAGAAGTCTGTAGCTGCAGGAGTGATGACCGAGAATCCATACAAGGATTTTGTTGTGGGCGATATGTCAAAACAGAACTACTCTACTGAGCGTATTGACCTTCACAAGCCATACGTAGACCGCATTGTGCTACTCTCTTCAAAGGGCGAGCCTATGCACCGCGAGAGCGACCTTATTGACGTTTGGTTTGACTCTGGCGCTATGCCATACGCACAGCTGCACTACCCATTTGAGAATGCGGAGCTCTTTGAGACTGTCTTCCCAGCAGACTTCGTTGCCGAGGGTGTGGACCAGACTCGTGGTTGGTTCTATACGCTCCATGCAATTGCTGTGATGCTATTTGACAAGGTTGCCTTCCGCAATATTATCTCTAACGGTCTTGTGCTTGACAAGAATGGCATGAAGATGTCTAAGCGCCTTGGTAACGCTGTAGACCCATTTGAGACCCTAAATAAATATGGTGCAGATGCTACTCGTTGGTATATGATTAGCAACTCACAGCCTTGGGATAACCTTAAGTTTGATGCTGATGGTGTGGATGAGGTACGTCGTAAGTTCTTCGGAACTCTCTACAACACCTACTCATTCTTCGCTCTATACGCAAATATTGACGGCTTTACTGGTCAGGAGGCGGAGATTGCTGTGGCTCAGCGCCCAGATATGGACCGTTGGATTCTCTCAGAGCTAAATACACTCATCGCTCGCGTAACAGAGTGCCTTAATAACTACGATCCAACCCCTGCTGCACGTGCTATCCAGACATTTGTCTGCGACAACTTAAGTAACTGGCACGTACGTCTTAATCGTAAGCGTTTCTGGGGCGGTGGTCTAACACAGGATAAGCTTGCAGCTTACCAGACCCTCTACACCTGCCTTGAGACCGTTGCTAAGCTCTCTGCTCCATTTGCTCCATTTATCTCTGACCGCATATACCGCGACCTTAACGCCGTTAGTGGTCGCAATGCTGAGCAGTCAGTACACCTCTCATCGTTCCCAGTGTGCGATAAGAGCCTTATTGACACGGACCTTGAGCAAACTACAGCCGTAGCGCAGCAACTCTCATCTATGGTGCTTGCCCTGCGCCGTAAGGTGAATATTAAGGTGCGTCAGCCACTGGCAAAGATTATCATCCCAGTGCTTGATGCAGAGCTTGAGCGCCGCACAAAGGCGGTTCAGGCGCTTGTAGCAAGCGAGGTGAATGTTAAGGCTGTAGAGCTTATACATGACACTGCAGGCATTATCACTAAGCGCATAAAGCCTAACTTCAAGACCTTGGGACCAAAATATGGCAAGTATATGAAGGCTATTCAGGCACTTGTCGCAACATTTGATCAGGCTCAGATTGCAGCCGTTGAGAGTGGCGAAATAACAACTCTTGACATCGCTGGTGAGACTATCGTCGTTAGCGCTGCCGACTTTGAGATTACCTCAGAGGATATGCCAGGCTGGTTAGTCGCTTCAGAGGGGAAGCTCACTGTGGCTCTCGATATTACCGTTACCCCTGAGCTTGAACGCGAGGGTATCGCTCGTGAGCTTGTAAATCGTATTCAGAACATCCGCAAGGAGTCTGGTCTTGAGATTGTTGATAAGATTCGCGTTGAGGTTGAGCAGTGTGAGCTTGTTTGCGATGCTGTCGCTCAATTTGCAGAGTATATCTGCCAGCAGACCCTCGCGGTAGAGGTCGTTTGCGTAGCAAATCCTGCAGGTCTTACAATTGAGAAGTACAACGAGGTGAACGACACCCCAGTAAAGATTGCAATCGCTAAGATCTAACAGCTTAGAGTAGATAACAAGAGCGTGCTCCATTTGGGACACGCTTTTTTGTGTTTGCAAAGGCACAAAAAAGTTGGCAAGCGAAAACTTGCCAACTCTTTATATAGATTTTCAGATTAGTTCTCAGCAGTAAGGATGCCCTCAACGTCGGCTCTAAGACCAACGATGATGTCGTCATACTCACGTAGACCAGTACCGCCAGGGATACGTCCACCACAGATAACGTTCTCCTTAAGATTTACAAGGTGGTCGGTCTTAGCCTGGATAGCTGCCTCGTTGAGCACCTTAGTAGTCTCCTGGAACGATGCTGCAGAGATGAAGCTGGTTGTCTGCAGTGCTGCGCGGGTGATACCCTGAAGCACCTGATTAGACGTTGCAGCAACGATTGGACGTGTCTGTACAAGTTTCATATCGCGGCGCTTGAGAGAAGAGTTCTCGTCGCGCAGCTTACGCATTGAGATAATCTGACCTGCGTAGACATTCTGCGAATCACCTGCATCGGTAACAACAACCTTATCGTAAAGCTCGTCATTTACATCCATAAACTCCCACTTATCAACAATCTGGTTCTCGAAGAAGCGTGAATCTCCTGGATCCTCAATCTGAACCTTGTTCATCATCTGGCGGACAATTACCTCAAAGTGCTTATCGTTAATCTTCACACCCTGCATACGGTAAACCTCCTGAACCTCGTTTACGATATACTCCTGAACCTTGGTAGGACCGAGGATACGAAGAATATCGCTTGGAGTGATAGCGCCATCCGACAGTGGCATACCTGCACGAACAAAGTCGTTCTCCTGTACGATAATCTGTCGTGACAGTGGCACAAGGTAACGGCAGATTTCACCAGACTTAGAGGTGATGATAATCTCACGATTACCACGCTTAATCTTACCGAATGATACCTCACCATCAATCTCCGATACGATAGCTGGGTTAGATGGGTTACGAGCCTCAAAGAGCTCAGTTACTCGTGGAAGACCTCCGGTGATATCACCACCACTCTTACCAACTACACGTGGAATCTTGAACAGGATATCTCCGACATGAATCTTACCATTATCCTTAACAGCGATGTGGGCAGATACTGGGAGGTTGTATGAGCGAAGCTCCTCGCCCTCCTTGCTCACAATCTTAATTGATGGAGTAACAGTACGACGGTCACGAGACTCAATAACTACGCGCTCAGACATACCTGTCTGCTCATCGCGCTCGTCACGGTAGGTAACACCCTCCTTAAGACCCTCATAGACAGCCTTACCATCGTGCTCAGCAATAACAACTGCATTATATGGATCCCACTCACAGATAAGGTCTCCCTTCTTAACCTCAGCATCATGCTCCATAAAGATGGTTGCACCGTATGGAAGTGCGTGAGTGTAGAGTGTAATGCCTGTCTTAGGATCAACGATGCGGAACTCTGACTGACGAGAGATAACGATGTTAATAGCCTCACCCTGAGAGTTCTTACCCTTAACAGTACGAAGCTCATCAATCTCAAGGCGACCCTCATACTTTGACACAACATTGGTCTCAATAGTAGAGCCACCTGCAACACCACCGACGTGGAATGTACGAAGTGTAAGCTGTGTACCTGGCTCACCGATACTCTGTGCAGCGATAACACCAACAACCTCACCCTTCTGTACCATGCGTGCAGTAGCAAGATTTCGTCCATAACACTTAGCACAAACGCCATGGCGAGAAGCACAAGTGAGCACCGAGCGAATATCTACTGACTCAATAGGTGACTTATCAATAGCTGCTGCAATATCCTCTGTAATCTCCTCACCAGCACGGCAAAGTACCTCGTTAGTGAGTGGATTTACAACATCGTTAAGAGCTGTACGACCAAGGATACGGTCGTAGAGTGTCTGAACAACGTCATCGTTACGCTTAATTGCTATTGCATTAAGACCACGCAATGTACCGCAATCCTCCTCAGTGATAATAACATCCTGAGCAACGTCTACAAGACGACGGGTAAGGTAACCTGCATCGGCAGTCTTAAGAGCGGTATCCGCAAGACCCTTACGCGCACCGTGAGTAGAGATAAAGTACTCAAGCACTGACAGACCCTCCTTAAAGTTAGAGAGGATTGGGTTCTCGATAACCTGCTGACCACCCTCAACACCTGACTTCTGTGGTTTTGCCATCAGACCACGCATACCAGAGAGCTGACGAATCTGCTCACGTGAACCACGCGCTCCTGAATCAAGCATCATATATACTGGGTTGAAACCATCATCATCGTTTGTCAGTGTCTTAACCACCTGCGCTGAGAGACGGTTGTTTACATTGGTCCAAACGTCAATAATCTGATTATAACGCTCGTTATTGGTGATAAGACCCATGCTATAGTCGTCCATAATCGCCTCAGCCTTCTGGTAACCCTCTGCAACAAGCTGCTCCTTAGCCTCTGGGATAATTACGGCGTCAAGGTTAAATGACAGACCACCACGGAATGCCATCTGGTAACCCATGTTCTTAATATCATCAAGGAACTTAGCCACCTTATCAGCACCAGCCTTCTTCATCACTACAGAGATAATATCACGCAGTGACTTCTTAGTCAGAAGCTCGTTTACATAGCCAACCTCCTCAGGAACTACCTGATTTACAAGGATACGACCTACAGTAGTATCTACAAGCTTAATAACTGGCTGACCATTCTCATCAAGGTCGCGCACGCGGCACTTAACCTCAGCGTGGATATCTACACGACCCTCGTTATATGCGATAATCGCCTCCTCAGGACCATAGAACTTAAGTCCAGAACCCTTAACGCCCTTGCGAGGCTTAGTAATGTAGTACAGACCAAGTACCATATCCTGTGAAGGTACGGTAATAGGTGCACCGTTAGCTGGATTGAGGACGTTATGTGAGCCGAGCATCAGCAGCTGTGCCTCCAGAATTGCAGCGTTGCCAAGTGGCAAGTGAACAGCCATCTGGTCACCATCAAAGTCCGCGTTGAACGCTGTACATGAGAGTGGGTGGAGCTGGATTGCCTTACCCTCGATAAGCTTAGGTTGGAATGCCTGAATACCAAGACGGTGAAGGGTTGGAGCTCGGTTCATTAGCACTGGGTGACCCTTGATAACATTCTCAAGGATGCCCCAGATTACTGGATCCTTGCGGTCAATAATCTTCTTAGCGCTCTTGACAGTCTTTACAATACCGCGCTCAATGAGCTTACGGATGATAAATGGCTTGTAGAGCTCTGCTGCCATATCCTTTGGAATACCCATCTCGTGCATTCTCAACTCTGGACCTACGACGATAACTGAACGAGCTGAGTAGTCTACACGCTTACCGAGCAAGTTCTGACGGAAACGACCCTGCTTACCCTTCAGAGAGTCTGAAAGTGACTTAAGTGGGCGGTTGCTCTCGTTCTTTACTGCGTTGCTCTTACGTGAGTTATCAAACAGTGAGTCTACAGCCTCCTGAAGCATACGCTTCTCGTTGCGAAGGATAACCTCTGGAGCCTTAATCTCAATGAGTCGCTTAAGACGGTTATTACGGATAATTACACGACGATAGAGGTCGTTAAGGTCTGAAGTTGCAAAACGACCACCATCCAGTGGCACGAGTGGACGAAGCTCAGGTGGAATTACTGGAATAACATCCAGCACCATCCACTCTGGGCGGTTCTTACCCTGTGATGCGCGGAAAGACTCAATGACATTAAGCTGCTTAAGGCTCTCGCTCTTACGCTGCTGTGAAGTCTCACGAGATGCGCGGTCACGAAGCTCGTATGACATCTTGTCAAGGTCTACCTCCTGAAGCAAAATCTTGATTGCCTCAGCACCCATCATTGCAACAAACTTATCTGGATCGCCGTCTGGGAGGTTCTGATTACCTGCTGGAAGAGCCTCAAGAACATCAAGATACTCCTTCTCTGCAAGAGTCTGGTATTTAGCAATACCCTGCTTCTCAGCTGCACCAGCGTTGATAACTACATAACGCTCGTAGTAGATAATGCCCTCCAACTTCTTTGATGGGATACCGAGCAGGTAACCAATCTTTGAAGG
Organism: Rikenellaceae bacterium; assembly: GCA_015059805.1. Classification (GTDB taxonomy): domain Bacteria; phylum Bacteroidota; class Bacteroidia; order Bacteroidales; family Rikenellaceae; genus Alistipes. Next base: position 5,003 of record SUZO01000012.1, on the reverse strand, counting down.
GAGCGACTTGAAGTACCAGATGTGTACTACAGGGACTACAAGGGAGATGTGACCCATGCGCTCACGGCGTACCTTTTTCTCGGTAACCTCTACACCGCATCGGTCGCAGACAATACCCTTATAACGAATACGCTTATACTTTCCGCAGTTACACTCATAGTCCTTTACTGGACCAAAGATGCGCTCGCAGAACAGTCCGTCACGCTCCGGCTTGTAGGTACGATAGTTGATAGTCTCAGGCTTGAGCACCTCACCGCTCGACTGTGCCAGAATCTCCTCAGGTGAGGCGAGGCTAATCGAAATGCGGCTGTAACCGGTTGTATTATCTTTATTGCTTGCCATATTTGTTACTTTTATTTATACCTACTTATTATTACTCAAGTTTTACTGACAGAGCAAGACCACGAAGCTCATGCAGCAGCACATTCATAGCCTCTGGGATACCTGGCTTTGGAAGGTTATCGCCCTTAACGATTGCCTCGTATGTCTTTGCACGACCTGTTACATCATCACTCTTAACGGTAAGAATCTCCTGGAGGATATTTGCTGCACCGAAGCCCTCAAGTGCCCAAACCTCCATCTCTCCGAATCGCTGACCACCAAACTGTGCCTTACCACCAAGTGGCTGCTGGGTGATGAGTGAGTATGGACCGATAGAACGTGCGTGCATCTTATCGTCAATCATGTGACCCAGCTTAAGCATGTAGATTACACCCACAGTTGCTGGCTGGTCAAAGCGCTCACCTGTACCACCATCATAGAGGTGACAACGTCCACTGCGTGGAACACCTGCCTGGGCGGTGTACTCGTTAATCTGCTCAAGGGATGCACCGTCAAAGATTGGTGTTGCGAACTTAAGACCAAGCTCACGACCTGCCCATCCAAGAACAGTCTCGTAAATCTGACCCAAGTTCATTCGTGAAGGCACACCAAGTGGGTTAAGACAGATATCTACGATAGTTCCATCCTCAAGGAATGGCATATCCTCGTCGCGGACAATCTTAGCAACAATACCCTTGTTACCGTGACGACCCGCCATCTTATCACCTACCTTAAGCTTACGCTTCTTACCGATGTAAACCTTTGCAACCTGAATAACACCTGCCTGTGGAAGCTCATCACCATTTGTAAGGTTGATCTTCTCACGCTTAATAGCGGCGTCAATCTTCTTAAACTCAACGATATAGTTGTTGATAATACGCTCAACAAGCTCGTTAGTATGAGCATCGTCAGTCCAGTTGCAAGAGCCGAGGTTTAGGTAACCAGTCTCAAGTTTGCTCTTCTCGTCAATAGTCTTGCGAGAGATGTCATCAAGCATCTTCTGAGTAAACTTAGCTCCTGGAGCATACAGCTCAACGCCGAAGTAGTCTGAGATGCCGACTGTGGTCTTATCCTTCAGAACCTTCCACAGCTTATCTACCAATACAGCTGTAAGGGCAAGAACCTGCTCGCGGTGCTTCTCGTCAATCTTTGCAAGAGCCTCGCGCTCAGCGTTACGGTTCTTCTTATCTACTGTACCTGCACGGCTATAGAGCTTAGTGTCGATAACAACGCCGTGGAGTGAAGGCTGAGCCTTAAGTGATGCATCCTTAACATCGCCAGCCTTGTCACCAAAGATAGCGCGAAGGAGCTTCTCCTCTGGAGATGGGTCGCTCTCACCCTTAGGGGTAATCTTACCGATAAGGATATCGCCTGGCTTAACATTTGCACCGATGCGGATAATACCGTTTGCGTCAAGGTCACGAGTTGCATCCTCGCTAACGTTTGGAATATCTGATGTCAGTTCCTCCTTACCGCGCTTAGTATCGCGCACCTCAAGGATATACTCGTCTACGTGTACTGATGTGAACAAATCCTCACGCTGGATACGCTCAGAGATAACAATCGCATCCTCGAAGTTGTAACCCTTCCAAGGCATGAATGCAACCTTAAGGTTACGACCAAGAGCAAGCTCACCATTCTGAGTAGAGTAACCCTCAGTAAGAATCTGACCCTCTACAACGCGGTCACCAGTAAGAACGAGTGGACGAAGTGTTACAGAGGTGTTCTGGTTTGTACGACGGTAGCGTGGCAGAGTATATGAGGTAATCTCTGGCTCAAAGGTACAAATCTCCTGCTCCTCAGTGCGGTCGTAGCGGATGTCAATACGTGTTGCATCGGCAAAGACAACCTCACCATTGCCGCGAGCGACAATCTGTATGCGGCTATCAGAGATCATATCCTTCTCAATACCAGTACCTACGATAGGAGCCTCGCAGTTTACAAGTGGCACTGCCTGGCGCATCATGTTAGAGCCCATCAGCGCACGGTTAGCATCGTCATGCTCAAGGAACGGAATAAGGCTCGCAGCGATAGAGGCAACCTGGTTTGGTGCAACGTCCATAAGGTGTACATCTGTGTCGTGTACAACTGGGAAGTCTGCACCCTCACGAGCCTTAATACGGTCGTGATTTACAAAGTGACCATCGTCAGTAAGTGGCTCATTAGACTGTGCAACAATCTTACCCTCCTCCTCTTCTGCAGAGTAGTAGCGGATATGGGAGTTGTCAAGGTCTACAACGCCATTCTCTACACTGCGGTATGGAGTCTCAATGAATCCCATATCTGAAATCTTCGCATATACGCAAAGAGATGAGATAAGTCCGATATTTGGACCCTCAGGAGACTCAATAGGACAAAGTCGACCGTAGTGTGTATAGTGTACGTCTCGCACCTCAAAGCCTGCGCGGTCACGAGAAAGACCACCAGGACCGAGAGCCGACAGACGACGCTTGTGAGTAACCTCAGCAAGTGGGTTAATCTGATCCATGAACTGCGAGAGCTGTGAAGTACCAAAGAAGGAGTTGATAACACTTGACAGAGTCTTTGCGTTAATCAAATCAACTGGTGTAAAGACCTCATTATCACGCACATTCATACGCTCACGAATGGTACGAGCCATACGCACAAAGCCGATAGAGAACTGGTTAGACAGCTGCTCACCTACGGTACGAACACGACGGTTAGAGAGGTGGTCAATATCATCAAGCTCAGCGTGTGAATTGATAAGCTGAATCAGATACTTAATAATCGCGATAATATCCTCGCGAGTAAGTGTACGGATTGATGGGTCAATGCCGAGCTCAAGCTTCTTATTGATGCGGAAACGACCTACATTACCAAGGTCATAGCGCTTGTCGGAGAAGAAGAGCTTGTCAATAACATCACGAGCCGTAGCATCATCTGGAGCCTCAGAAGCACGCAGCTGACGGTAGATGTAGCGTACAGCATCTACCTCAGAGTTACATGCGTCTTTCTGAAGTGTGTTATAGATAATTGAGAAGTCGATGCCAGAGGCATTCTCCTTATGCAGGATAATGGTCTTAACACCACTCTCAAGAATAGCATCAATATGATCCTCCTCAAGCACGGTCTCACGGTCTACGATAACATCGTAGCGCTCAATAGATACTACCTCACCAGTATCCTCATCAACGAAGTCCTCAAAACGAGTAGAGAGAATACGTGCAGCGAGCTTACGACCTACAGCCTTCTTGAGGTTGGTCTTGGTAACTTTAACCTCATCTGCAAGGTCAAAGATATTGAGAATCTGCTGATCGGTCTCATAACCGATAGCACGAAGAAGTGTTGTTACAGGGAGCTTCTTCTTACGGTCGATATATGCGTACATGACATTGTTGATGTCAGTAGCAAACTCAATCCACGAACCCTTGAATGGGATAATACGTGCTGAGTAGAGCTTAGTACCATTAGTGTGGAGGCTCTGACCAAAGAATACGCCTGGAGAACGGTGGAGCTGCGATACAATTACGCGCTCAGCGCCATTGATGACGAAGGTGCCTCGCTCCGTCATATAAGGGATGTTACCGAAATAGACATCCTGAACAACTACCTTGAAATCCTCATGCTCATTGTCGTTACATGAGAGGCGAAGCTTAGCCTTGAGCGGAACATTGTATGTAAGTCCGCGCTCTAAACACTCCTCAATGGTGTAACGTGGTGGATCAATGTAGTAATCAAGAAACTCCAACACAAAGTTGTTGCGAGTATCGGTAATAGGGAAATTCTCCTGAAAGACTCTGTACAGACCCTCACTCTTACGCTGCTCAGCGGTAGAGTCCATCTGGAAGAAGTCTCTAAATGACTTAAGCTGAATCTCCAACAGGTCTGGGTAAGGCACACGATTCTTGACCGTGGAGAAGCTGATACGATTTTGTGCTTTTGTGGACATAAAATAAATCCGGTTGTTTTTTGTGAGTACTCTAAAGGGAAAAAACTACCCTTAATACGGTTCTTTTTCACACCGCTAATGCCCTCAATAGTGGCGCATAGCACCAATGAGAGCATCCGTAGGAGCCAACCGTTTGCCATTACCCTCATAGCCGAACTATCTTTCGCCTCAAGAAGTGAAAGCTCTCCTTCACCCCCTGCCGCGAGCTGTCTCTTCGCGCTATCAAGGTCATGGATTTTTGTTGAACCCCTTATCTCCAACCTCGGCACAGCTTAGCACTCCGAAGATGGCGATTTATTATTTGTGTGGCTTAAAATTCGCTATATTGCGCAAAAACGGATTTTAAGACCAGAAAAGGCATAGAGCTTACACTGCAGTAGTAAGCTCTACACCTGAGATGTGTTTGGATAAACTAAAGTAATAATTACTTAAGCTCAACCTCAGCACCTGCCTCCTCGAGAGAAGCCTTGAGTGCCTCAGCCTCCTCCTTAGAAACACCCTCCTTAACAGCCTTAGGAGCTGCATCAACGAGAGCCTTAGCGTCACCAAGAGAGAGACCAGCAGCCTCCTTAACAGCCTTGATAACCTGAAGCTTAGCCTGACCTGCGCTCTTAAGAATAACGTCCCAAGTAGTCTTCTCAGCAGCAGCAGCCTCACCTGCAGCAGGTGCAGCAGCAACTGCAACAGCTGCAGCAGCTGGCTCAATACCGTACTCCTCCTTGAGGATGGTAGCCAATTCGTTTACCTCTTTAACAGTCAAGTTTACCAACTC
>SUZO01000002.1 GCA_015059805.1 Rikenellaceae bacterium | reverse complement strand
TTTTTACCATAAAAAATAGAGATTAGTAGAAACCGGTTTCTACTAATCTCTAAAATATCGCTGTAATTTCCAAATTTATAGGCAATTACATTTTTAATCAAGCGCCGCTTTTGGCATCATTACCCTTAATACTGCGCGCAAGCGCGCTATTCAATGCCATTAGGGGCTGAAAGCCCTTGCTATTAAATGTCATTTATCACTACTCCACCAAATCAGAGCCCCAATTTCTCGTCAGAAGGCGTAAGATGCGGTGCATCACAAAAGAGGTCCCGAAGCAAAATCAGCCCCCCAATTGATTTTAACAGCTCCTAGAACTCAGAGGTAAAGTGGAAGCGAATATCAGGAAACTTCTCCTGCGCAAGGGCAAGCGAGTAGCTCGTATCGGCAAGGAAGACGTCACGACCATGTTTATCAACAGCCATATTGGCGTGCTTGCGGCGCTTAAAGTCGGCAAGTTGCTCGGCATTATCGCTCTCAATCCAGCAAGCCTTGTGTATTGATATAGGCTCCCAGCGACACTTTGCACCATACTCGTGCTCAAGGCGGTACTCAATAACCTCAAACTGCAGCGCACCAACTGTGCCGATAATCTTACGACCATTGAGCGATGAAACGAATAGCTGTGCCACACCCTCATCCATAAGCTGGTCAATACCCTTTGCAAGCTGCTTAAACTTCATAGGGTCGGCATTCTCAATATATCGGAACAGCTCTGGAGAGAACGACGGGATGCCCGTAAACTTGAGCTTCTCGCCCTCGGTAAAGGTATCTCCAATCTTAAAGCCGCCAGAGTCGTGCAGACCGACAATATCGCCTGGGTATGCAAAGTCAATGACCGACTTCTTCTCCGCCATAAAGGCTGTTGGAGAGGAGAACTTCATACTCTTGCCACTTGGCACGTGGAGGTAGTTCTTATTACGCTCAAACACACCAGAACATATCTTCATAAAGGCGATACGGTCGCGGTGGTTAGGGTCCATATTGGCGTGAATCTTGAAGATAAAGCCAGTGAGCTTCTGCTCTGCAGGCTCTACGTTGCGAGTCTGCGTTGTTGATGGGCGTGGCGATGGAGCAATGCGGATAAAGCACTCCAAAAGCTCGCGCACACCGAAGTTATTTACCGCTGAGCCGAAGAATACAGGGGCTAAACGACCTGCAAGGTACTGCTCGCGCTCAAACTGCTCATATACGCCCTCAACAAGCTCAATATCATCGCGTAGCTGGGTAGCATATCGCTCCGAAATAAGGGTATCAAGCTCTGGCGAAGAGATATCCTCAATCTGCACGGTCGTAGCGTCAGCAGTCTGTCGCTCGTCAGAGGTAAAGAGGTTGATATTGTGCTCATAGAGGTTGTACACACCCTTAAATGTAGGTCCACTTGAGATAGGGAAAGAGAGTGGGCGCACACGAATCTGCAGCTCATTCTCAATCTCGTCTAACAAATCAAATGGGTCCTTACAAGGGCGGTCAAGCTTATTTACAAAGACCATTACAGGGGTATTACGCATACGGCAGACATTCATCAGCTTGCGAGTCTGGGACTCAACACCCTTAGCGCCGTCAATAACGATAATTACAGAGTCTACGGCAGTAAGTGTGCGGTATGTATCCTCGGCAAAGTCCTCGTGACCTGGGGTATCAAGGATGTTAATCTTTATATCCTTATACTCAAAACCCATTACAGATGTAGCCACTGAGATACCTCTCTGTCGCTCAATCTCCATAAAGTCTGATGTTGCACCCTTCTTAATCTTGTTGCTCTTTACCGCACCTGCGATATGTATAGCGCCTCCAAAGAGGAGCAACTTCTCGGTAAGGGTCGTCTTACCAGCATCTGGGTGGGCGATAACGGCAAATGTTCGTCTTCTTGTAATCTCTTCCTGTAAAGTCATATCTTGTTTGTCTATTAGCTTATTAGCGGCTGCAAAAATACTAATTTTAATAGAGATTACCGCAACAATAGTGAATATTTTGAAAAACAAAAAATGTCAAGCAAAAGGGCTTGACATTTTCTCAGTCGTCGCTGTTACTTCACTGGCGGATAATCTATCGTGTAGTGCAGTCCCACAGACTCCTTACACTCCTTAGCCTGCTTGATTGTAAGGTATGCAACGGCTGTCATATTTCGCAGCTCGCACAGCTCTCGGCAAGGCTTTGTGCGGTTATAGAGTCCCTCGGTCTCCTGCCAGATGATGGCAAGTCGCTTCATTGCGCGCTCAAGGCGTAGGTTAGAGCGGACAATGCCCACATAGTTAGACATAATTGCCTGCAGCTCGCGGCGATTCTGAAGCACAAGCACCATCTCCTCCGCCTCGGCAGTACCCTCAAAGTCCCAATCTGGAATACCCTCCTGGAAATCTATCTTCTCAATCTGAGCCGATGCATGTTTAGCTGCGCGGTCAGCATAGACAATAGCCTCAGTGAGTGAGTTTGAGGCAAGACGGTTTGCTCCATGTAGACCAGTGCAAGAGCTCTCGCCAATAACATAGAGTCGGCGAATTGACGACTCTCCATTGCTATCCACAACAACGCCACCACAGCAGTAGTGCGCCGCAGGACAGACTGGAATCATCTGCTTGGTGATGTCAATGCCGATAGAGAGGCACTTCTCGTAGATATTTGGGAAGTGAGCCTTTGTCTGCTCGGCTGGCATGTGTGTAACATCGAGGTAGACAAACTCCTCACCGCGAATCTTTAGCTCGTGGTCTATAGAGCGAGCAACGACATCGCGCGGAGCAAGGGATTTCATCGGATGATACTTATCCATAAACTCCTTGCCATTCTGCAGTTTCAGAATTGCACCATAGCCACGCATAGCCTCTGTGATGAGGAACGATGGACGCTCCCCTGGGTGATAGAGTGCCGTTGGGTGGAACTGAATGTACTGCATATTCTTGGTTATCGCCTTGGCGCGGTGGCACATAGCAATACCGTCACCGGTAGCTACCGTAGGGTTTGTCGTTGTGTTATAGATGTTTCCACAACCACCTGCTGCAACGATTGTCGCCTTGGCAAGTATGGTCTTAATCTGGTCGCTATCTGTATCTAAGACGTATGCTCCAAAGCACGCTAATCCCCTTGTGTGGCGGGTAACAATCTCGCCAAGGTGGTGCTGAGTGAGCAGGTCAATGGCAAAATGGTGCTCAAGGACTGTGATATTTGGGTGAGCCTTTACGCTCTGAATAAGCGCGCGCTCAATCTCTGCACCAGTAAGGTCCTCGTGGTGGAGAATGCGGTGCTCAGAGTGTCCACCCTCGCGGTGCAGGTCAAAGCGACCATCCTCGGTCTTATCAAACTGCGTGCCCCATGCAATAAGGTCCTTAGCCGCCTCAGGGGCATTGCGGACAACCAACTCTACAGCCTCGCGGTCACACTTGCCAGCTCCGCAAATTAGCGTATCCTCAATATGCTTCTCAAAGGTGTCGGGTAGATAGGTTACCGAGCAGATACCGCCCTGTGCATAGTTGGTATTACACTCATTAAGTTCTCCCTTTGTGACAATAGTCACCGTTCCATGCTCTGCAGCCTTGAGTGCAAAGCTTAACCCAGCCGAGCCAGAACCGATTACCAGAAAATCGCTCTTCATTGTTTTAAGGTTTTTATATGGCTATGATAGTGAGAATCTATCGCATCGAGACAGAGCCAGAACCGATAAGATTTCCGTCGGTATATATCTCGATGGTATATTGACCCTCAGTAAAACCGCTACCGTGGTAGTAGATGCTCATATCAACATCCTCGTTCTGATAATCAACCTCACGAGCTGCAGAGTAACCAGTAGCCATGCCTTGATACTCAAAGGTTGGCATGCTCTCAGAGGTGAGCAGATAGCCATCAGGGGACTTGATGCAGAGGTAGACCTCACGATTACCTGGGCTGGCAAGCTCGTTAGACGAGATAGCAAAATCCACGCGCAGGGTGACAGCTCTCTTGATGCGAGTAACCTCATTATCCTTCTCATTAAGCGCCACCATGCTGATGTCGCGGGCGCGAAGGACTGCGCCCTGGCGAACCTTATTCTCAAGCTCTGAAGCCTTCTCCTCGGCAACATCGGCGCGTAGGTTGGCTGTCGAAATCTCCTTGCGGTAGGAGACATTCTCGGCAACGAGCTTCTTGTTGAGGCTATTGAGTGAGTCAATCTGCTTGAGATAGTTGCGCATAACGCTACGCAGAGTACCCACCTCCTTCTCATACTCCTTAATCTTGGCGTAGTTCCAGCGGCGCTCACGCTTGAGCTGCTCCATCATCTGGTTTGCCTCAACGAGCTTAGCGGCGATAGTGTCGTTGGTAAACTTCAGGCTATCGTACTCTGTAATAAGACCCTCAAGGTTGCTCTGGATAGAGTCGCGGTCTACCTTAAGAAGTTCATAGTCACGCTGTTGCTGACGGTTGAGGTTGAAGTAGAGGGCTGAGATTCCTGCAAGGATAACAGCCAAAAGGATAATTACAACGCGGTAGCCTCGGATAGATTTTTTCGCCGCATCGTCGGTCTCGGTATCATAATCGTCGTAACGATCGTCTTCGTAGTCGTACTTATTATCTGCCATAGTGATAGTTTTATGTTGCAAAGATAGAAAAAATTATCGGATTTTGCTCGTCAATGGATATTTCAAACCCTTAAAATCAGAGATATATGCACGAATACTGCCAATTTTGATTGGAGATTCAAGCATTACGGGGAACTTATTTTTGTCATCAGTAATCCAGATAAAGAACTCCGAGCCATCGGTAAAGGAGAAGCCCTCGCTTGTGCCAAGAGTGCAGGCGAGTTTGATAGTTCGGAACTTACCCTTTTGTGGTACGCGACAAACTTCACGACCTAAGAGCCTGAATTTTAACACTTTGATTGTATCTTCAAGCACCATCTCAAGGTTATTAGTCTGACCTACGCTGAGCGTTGAGGCATCTATAGAGCGGAGGTTGAAGTAGAGCGACACGGGGTCCATACTCTGAGCTGTGAGCTTCATAGTTTTGCTTTTTGGCGTTCTCTGTCGGCTCTGTGCCCACGTATGCACCTTCATACCATCCCAGTCATAGTCGTAGTGGCTACGGAAGGTGTAGTCGCCCTCCTTAATATCGCTCTCAAAGCGTTGAGTTTTGAGGGTTAGGGTATCTACAAAAATGTCATAGCGGTCCTCAAGGTTGAAGAACCAGCGAAATTCGGGCATAATCTTTCCAAGACCCATAACGCGGTAGACGGGTTTGCCCTTGAGCGTATCAAGAGTGGTCTGAACGGTGACAGTAGCCATCTCGGTATTGGGTACGAACTTTGCCTTGTATGCCACACGATAGTCAAGACACTCACCAGCATTGTAGAGCTGTGCCGAGAGTGGCAGGGTGGACCAAAGGGCAAAAAGTATGATTAAAAATCGCTTCATATCTCTACTTTATATAACGAGCAACAACTGAGCCTTATTATGGATAGCTATGAAATTACCGAAAAATCTATCTCTTCACGCTTTGAATATCGCGCCTTGAGTTGTTGGAGAGGCTGATGCTCAGGCAGTGAGAGGTTTTTATCTACAGTAAGCAGCGCAACAGCCGCCTGTTGTGCTATCTGTACAATCTGGTTATCCTCAGCGAGGTTGGCAATCTTAAGGTCTATAATCTCGCCGCTCTGCTGTGTGCCGTTAATATCTCCAGCGCCACGCAGCTTAAGGTCAAGCTCGGCAAGTTCAAAGCCATTGGTGGTCTCACACATAGCCTCAAGACGCGTGCGGGACTCTTTAGAGAGCTTCTCGTCGGACATAAGGATGCAGTAGGACTGGTTGCCACCACGACCCACACGACCTCGCAGCTGGTGCAGCTGGGCAAGACCGAAGCGCTCGGCAGACTCAATGACCATAACGGTTGCATTTGGCACATCTACACCCACCTCAATTACTGATGTAGCCACAAGAATATCCGCCTCACCACACTTAAATTGGCGCATAGACTCCTCCTTATCCTCTGGCTTCATCTTGCCATGGCATGCCGATACGCGGTACTTAGGCAGTGGGAAGTCGCGCACTATAGCCTCAAAGCCCTGCTCAAGGTTGGCGTAGTCCGCCTTTTCGGACTCCTTGATAAGTGGGTAGACAATGTATATCTGTCGCCCCTGAGCTATCTGCTCGCGCATAAAGCCAAAGAGGCGTAGGCGAGCCGACTCGTAGTAGTGTACCGTCTTAATTGGCTTTCTGCCTGGGGGTAGTTCGTTGATAGTAGAGACGTCAAGGTCGCCATAGAGCGTCATGGCAAGTGTTCGCGGTATAGGTGTGGCGGTCATGACAAGAATATGGGGCGGGTTGTTATTCTTAGCCCACAGCCTTGCCCTCTGCTCAACGCCAAAGCGGTGCTGCTCGTCAATAACCACAAAGCCCAAGGCTGCAAACTGCACCCTATCCTCGATAAGGGCGTGCGTGCCGATAAGAATATCCACCTCACCAGCGGCAAGGGCAGCAAGTATCTCGCGGCGCTCCTTAGCCTTTGTTGTTCCAGTGAGAACGGCTATGCGCAGACCTATATCGCCAACCATTTTGGTGATTGTAGCGTAGTGTTGTCGCGCCAAAATCTCTGTTGGAGCCATCATACACGCCTGAAAACCGTTATCTACGGCAAGAATCATGGAGATAAGCGCCACGATAGTCTTACCACTACCAACATCACCCTGCAGCAGGCGGTTCATCTGACAGCCTGACACCGTATCGGCGCGAATATCTTTGATAACACTCTTTTGTGCGCCAGTAAGGGGGAATGGTAGGCGGTTGTTATAGAAGTCGTTGAAGAATTTGCCCACGCGCCCAAAGTGAAAACCTGCACGGGCGGTGGTACGTGCAGCGCGGAGGCTCTGAATGTTGAGCTGTATGCCAAAAAGTTCGTCAAACTTCAGACGATATTGAGCCTGCTTAAGCGCCATAGCAGATTGAGGGCGGTGGATATTCTCTAACGCCTGCTCAAGGGGTATAAGTCCATATCGCTCGCGTAGGTAGTGGGGCATATAGTCCACAATCTTACCCTTGCAGTTGTCTAAAATCTTGCCGATGATGGTGTACATACCCTTTGTGCCGAGGGCAGCAGAGAGCTTCTCTGTGGTAGAGTAGATGCCCTGCATGCCGCAGCTCTCCTTGCGAGAGAGGGCGACCTCTATAGGCTCAACCTCTGGATGTACAAGGCTCAGCTCACTGCGATAGAAGGATGGGCGACCAAAGATAAGGTACTCGCGCCCAAGCTCAAACTTGTTCTCTATCCACTTTATGCCACGAAACCAGATAAGCTCCGCCTTGCCCGTCTGGTCTGTGATATAGATTACAAAGCGCTGATTTCTCCCCTCGCCAAAATAGTTCTTGCCCGTCACACGACCACGAATCTGGATATATCCACCAGAGGTATTTGCCTCGTTAAGCTCTCCGATGTTGTATATCTTTGTGCGGTCAATATATCGGAAGGGGAAGTGGTAGAGCATATCGCGCATAGTATGCACGCCAATCTCCTTTGCAAGCAGCTTAGCACGCACCTCTCCCACCCCTGAGACATATTTTATATCGTTATCTAACGGGTTCATAGCACAAATTTAGTAAAAATTAGGAAAATATCACATCTGATGCCCGTTTTGTTAATTCAATAAAAATCTTTACATTTGTATTTAGAAACAAAACTATCTGACACTTAACAAATTAACCCAATAACCTTAAAAACCAAAAACTATGTATCGTATTGTATTAAATGAGACGTCGTATTTCGGCGCTGGATGCCGCTCTGTAATTGCAGAAGAGGTGGCAAAACGGGGATTCAAGAAGGCTTTTTTCGTAACTGATAAAGATTTAATTCGCTTTGGCGTTGCCGAGAAGATTGAGGCTGTGCTTAATGGCGCAGGTATCCCTTACGAAATTTACAGCGATGTGAAGGCTAACCCTACAATTGGCAATGTACAGCGCGGTGTTGAGGCATACAAGAACTCTGGCGCTGACTTTATCATCGCCCTGGGTGGTGGCTCATCTATTGATACTGCTAAGGCTGTGGGTATTATCGTAAACAATCCTGAGTTTGCAGATGTTCGCTCGCTTGAGGGTGTAGCACCTACAAAGAATCGCGCCGTGCCTACATTTGCTATTCCGACAACTGCAGGAACAGCAGCGGAGGTTACTATCAACTACGTGATTACTGACGAGCAGGCAAAGAAGAAGATGGTATGTGTAGACCCTAACGACATCCCTATGTGTTCTATTATTGACTGCGAGCTGATGTACTCAATGCCAAAGGGTCTTACTGCTGCAACGGGTATGGATGCGCTGACACACGCCATTGAGAGCTTTATCACCCCTGGCGCGTGGACTATGAGCGATATGTTTGAGTATAAGTCTATTGAGCTTATTGCAAAGCACCTTAAGAATGCTGTTGATAACGGTAACGACGAGGTTGCTCGCTCAGGTATGGCTGAGGCTCAGTATATTGCCGGTATGGGCTTTTCAAATGTCGGTCTGGGTATTGTACACTCAATGGCTCACCCTCTTGGTGCATTCTATGACACCCCACACGGCGTGGCTAATGCGCTGTTGCTGCCTTATGTTATGGAGTACAATGCCGACTCCCCATCTCGCGCAAAGTATCTTGACATTGCAAAGGCTATGGGTGTAAATACCGAGGGCATGAGCGTTGATGAGGGTGTGCGTGCTGCTATTGATGCAGTTCGCTCTCTGTCGCTGAGCGTTGGCATTCCTCAGCACCTGTGCGAGATTGGTGTGAAGAGAGAGGATATTCCAGCTCTCGCTGTAGCTGCGTTTAACGATGTTTGTACAGGTGGCAACCCTCGCCCAACATCTGTTGAGGATATTGTTAAGTTGTACGAGATAGCATACCAGTAGAACAATGGATATATTTATAGGTCTTTTGATAATTGCAGTGGGCGCATTCTGCCAGTCAAGCAGCTATGTACCTATTAACAAGATTAAAGGGTGGAGCTGGGAGTCTTACTGGCTTGTGCAGGGGCTCTTTGCATGGCTACTCTTCCCACTCTTAGGTGCACTGCTGGCTGTCCCTGAGGGTCATAGTCTTAGTGAACTCTTTACCTCTGGCAACAGCTTTAATGTGCTGATGACAGTGCTATTCGGAGTGCTGTGGGGTATTGGAGGTCTTACATTCGGACTCTCTATGCGCTACTTGGGCGTTGCTCTGGGGCAGAGTATCGCCTTGGGTACTTGTGCTGCAGGTGGAACAATCTTAGGTCCTGTGCTTCTCAATGGCTTCTTCCCAGAGATTGATGCTCTATCATCGCTAACCTTTGCCGTGTTATCTGGCGTGGTGGTTACCCTTGTGGGTATCGCCGTTATAGGTGTTGCGGGCATGATGAAGGCGTCGTCGCTACCTGAGGAGCAGAAAAAGGAGGCTGTCAAGGAGTTTAACTTCCGCAAAGGTATTGCTATCGCCCTGCTGGCTGGTATTATGAGCGGATGTTTTAATGTCGGACTTGAGTTTGGCAAGGATATTAACTTTGGCGCTTTGACTGCAGATATGTATAAAACGCTACCAGCAACTCTGCTTGTCACTATAGGTGGATTTATTACCAATGCCATCTATTGCCTCTACCAGAACTATAAGAACAAGAGCTTTAGCGACTATAAACAGAGTAATCTGTGGGTTAATAATCTGCTATTTTGCGCCCTGGCTGGAGCTTTGTGGTATAGCCAGTTCTTCGGGCTGAGCCTTGGCAAAGGCTTTTTGACTCAGTCGCCAACACTTATGACCCTATCTTTCTGCATCCTTATGGCTCTTAATGTCACCTTTGCAAATGTTTGGGGTATTATCCTTAAGGAGTGGAAGGGCTGCTCACGAAAGACTATCGCTGTGCTTATCTTAGGCTTGGCGATCCTTATCCTAAGCTCTTTCCTGCCAGAGCTGCTGAAGTAGAAAAAGTTAAGACAAAAGGGGTGTGTTCAGTACAAAAATTGTTGGACACACTCTTTTTTTGTGGTTGTATTTGAGAAAAATTGCCTATTTTAGTAGCGCCATTGGGCAGATGCTCTTGGCAGAGATATTTATTGATGAAAGTGTATTAGCTTTTATCCTTGAGCGAAAATGTGGAAGTTTTCTGAACACAAGGATGGCAAGACACTCTTACTCTGTATTGTTATGTTTGAGTTACATACCCCGTACTCATTCCAATACGAGTGTGGGGTATTGTCTATTTGTGTTCGGGTCATTCCACAACCTTCGTTCAGATAGACTAATTATCTCCACACTTTCTCTTTTTTAATAGCTGTGTTGGAGATAGACAGCACAAATTATCTATTATGAAAAAGTTTTTTTCAATTTTGGCAGCCTTCTTTTTAGGTCTTTTTATCAGTATTAGCATTATCGCATGCGCAGACAATGACGATGATTCATCTCTGGGTCAGCTCTCATGGGCGGAGTTCAAAGAGTTGAGAAATGCACGAGTTTTGAATGTTAGGTATTCGGGAGGAGATGTTAGAGATAATTTAGAATATAAGTATGACGATAAAGGTAGAATTTCTGCTGCTTATAGGAAGACAATAGAGGGAAGTTATAATTTTAGCGATACCTACAATGTAACTTACTCAGGGAATACTATAATCATAATATTTGAAGGTGAAGAAAGTGAGCGTTATGAAGTTACTGTTAGCGAGGGCGCTATGATGGTACCATATGTTGTAAATGAGATTGTACGAGATGTAATAGAAGGCTAATTGGGGTTATTTGCCGAGAAAAATAGTTAGAAGATGTGAGGTATTAACTAAAAATTGCCTATTTTTGTTGTTGTAACAATATTTTGACTATGAATTTGACCAAGTTTTCACGCAGACAGAGCATTGAGGTGGCTGTCGGCACAACAAAGATAGGTGGTTGCAACCCCATTGCAGTGCAATCTATGACCAATACCGCTACGGCAGATGTTGCCGCTTCAGTAGCGCAGATAGAGCGTATTGCTGATGCGGGTGCGCCGATAGTTCGCCTTACGGCTCAGGGTAGGGCTGAGGGCGAGGCGTTTGCTCAGATTATGCCAGCTCTGCGCGCTGATGGATACAATACGGCAATTGTTGCCGACATACACTTTGTGCCACAGATTGCAGCAATAGCTGCCAAGTATGTAGACAAGGTGAGGATTAACCCTGGCAACTACCGCACCGAAGGTGGCGAGTTAGAGGCTCTGATTGAGCAGTGCAAAGAGCGTGGCGTAGCTCTGCGAATAGGTGTTAATCACGGCTCACTTGCGCGCCATATTGTTGATAACTACGGAGATACACCACAGGGCATGGTAGCCTCGGCAATGGAGTTTTTGCGTCGCTGTCGTGCTGCCGACTTTGACCAGGTGGTGGTGAGCATGAAGAGCTCAAATACTCGCGTGATGGTACACGCCTATCGTCTGCTCGTTCAGGCTATGGATAGTGAGGATATGCACTATCCCGTACATCTTGGCGTCACTGAGGCGGGAAATGGCATTGAGGGTCGTATAAAGAGCGCTGTGGGCATTGGCGCACTGCTTGCTGACGGCATTGGTGACACTATTCGCGTATCTCTTACCGAAGCGCCAGAGAATGAAGTTCCAGTGGCGCAACTACTTGTTGAGCACTTCGCTTCTCGCACGGGCGAGTTTACGGTTAAGCATCCAGAGCGATACAGCCCAACCGTTTTCTCTCGTCGCTCAAATATTCAGTGTCCGATAGTTCATAGCGAGGTTACAGATGACTTTTTGGTTCTTGATGCCGTTTCAGAAAACCCTACAGCGGAGTGGCGAGCAGCTATTCTGAGCCTACAGAGTGCTACACAGCCAGTAGTTATCCGCCGCGAGTATAGTGACAGCGACATTACAACCCTTGCCGTCAAGGCGGCGGCTGATATGGGTCAGCTACTGCTTGATGGACTTGCAGATGGCGTGTGGATTGTAGCACCTCAGTTTAGCGATAGCGAACTGGAGCAGATAGAGCTCAACATACTTCAGGCGTCACGCGTGAGAATGTCGCATACAGAGTATATCGCCTGTCCAAGTTGTGGGCGTACGCTCTACGATATTGAGGGTACGCTTGCCAAGATAAAGGCTCGCACATCGCACCTAAAGGGTCTTAAGATTGGCGTTATGGGGTGTATTGTCAATGGTCCAGGTGAGATGGCTGATGCCGACTATGGATATGTGGGTGCTGCAGCGGGAAAGATTACCCTATATAAGGGTCGTGAGGTTATCGCGCGCAACATTCCACAAGAGCAGGCGCTTGATCGCCTTATTGAGATTATTAAAGAGAATGGAGATTGGGCAGAATGTTAATCCTATCAGCTGAGTATCTTCCTAATATAGAGTATGTTGCGCGACTTATTGCCGCCGGCGACAACTACATCATTGACTGTGGTGAGCACTATATAAAGCGCTCAGCACGCAACCGTACACAGATTATGACCGCCAACGGAGTGCTTAATCTGACCGTTCCCGTAGTCAAGGCAAACCGCCCACGCACCCCTATGCACACCGTAAAGATAGACTACTCTACCCCCTGGCAACATCAGCATTGGGTGGCTCTTAAGTCAGCATACCGCTCCTCGCCATACTTTGATGAGATAGCTGAGTGGTTAGAGCCATTTTACAAGCAACACCACGAAAACCTTGTCCAGTTTAACCTCGCCCTGCTTAGAGTTCTGCTCGGTTTTATGGGTTATACCGCTCCGCTTAAGACCACAACGGAGTATGTTACGGCAACTGCCGAGGATATAGATTTGCGCCCCAAGCAGCGCAGCACGACATTCACCACGCCCAACTACTTCCAGCTCTTTTCTGACCGCATACCTTTTGCCGAAAATCTATCAATTATAGATCTGTTGATGAGTGAAGGACCTTATGCGGTGGATTTGCTGAATAGCAGCCTACTTCAGTAATATAGCCTCCAATGGCAATTTAGGGACATAGTGGATACCATCTTTGCGGTAGTAGTTGTGGCTGTCGGACTCAGAAATCTCTACGGTGCGGATAGTCTCTGCTCCACGACCAAGGGCAAGAATTAGCATCGGCTCGTAAGGCAGGTTAAGGCTCTGCTGTATGGCGCTATGGTCGAATGCCCCTATGCAGATGCCGTTAAGACCTATCTCTACCGCCTGCAGCAGCATTGTCTGGGCGACAATGCCGATATCCATATTCACATACTTATCCTCCGCCACTGTTGAGCATATAACGATAAATGCGCGAGGCTCGGTGCCTTGCAGTGGCAGCTTTAGCTCCCTCAGTGCACCGCCTAAGCGTATGTGTGGCAGCACCTTATCAGCCTCATCCGCAAGCACGGCTCGCAGACGCAACACCTGCTGATTGCGTGCCGAGGGGCAGAGTGGCACAACCTCCATAATGCGGCGCAGCTGGTCAGCTCTGACGGTAAAGGTGTTGTCAAAGCCGCGATAACTACGGTTTTTAGCAACGAGCTTTGCAAAACTCATCGTGCGCTTTGGAGCAGAACTTTTCCCCGCAAGGAAGTCCTCCATCTTCTTTCCCAAGTAGTTATCTGCCATACTATAGGTCGTTTAAGCAATTTACAATAATCTCCACACACTTGTAAATCTCAGCGTCGGTAATCACGAGCGGTGGGGAGATTCTAAATGCCGTATTGCAGTATAAGAACCAGTCGCTAAGGATTCCGCGCTCAATAAACATATCCATAATCTTATACAGTCGCTCGCTACTACCCAGCTCAACGGCAAGGAGCAATCCATTACGGCGAATCTCCACGACATTTGGGTGGTCAGAAAGCAGACTCTCAAAGAGTGCACCCTTGCGCTCTACATCCTCAACAACCTTATTGTCAATAAGATAGCGCGTAGCCGCAAGACCTGCTGCACAACATACGGGATGTCCTCCGAATGTTGTTATATGTCCCAGTACGGGGTTAGATTGCAGGGTGTTCATAATCTCATTTGAGCTGACAAAAGCACCCAGAGGCATACCGCCACCAAATGCCTTGGCAAGGCAGACGATGTCTGGCGTAACACCATACTTTGTCATTGCAAACATCTCACCACTTCTTCCCATGCCGGTCTGTATCTCGTCAAAAATCAGCAGTGCGCCCACCTCTATGCATCTACGGCGCAGAGCTTCAAGATACCCATCTTTTGGTAGTCTAACACCCGCCTCGCCCTGCACTGGTTCACACAACACGCATGCCGTGCGCTCGGTAATCTGCTGTAAATCGTCAAAATTGTTGTACTCAATAGCCTTGCAGTCGGGCAGCAGCGGTCGGAAGGCATTTTTCCACTCCTCGCCCTCTGGAAATCCCATCATACTCATCGCTCCATGTGTAGAGCCGTGATATGCTCGGCGCATAGATATCATCTCCGTTCTTGTGGTATACCTTTTGGCAAGTTTCAGCGCACCCTCAACAGCCTCGGCGCCTGAGTTGAGGAAGTAGAGACTATTAAGTGGCTCTGGCAGCAGTGAAGCGATAAGAGTCGCATACTCAACTTGCGGACGCTCAACCATCTCGCCATAGACCATAATGTGCATATAGTCGCGCGCCTGACGGCATACAGCCTCAACAACGGCACTATTTGCATGTCCCACATTGCTGACCGACACGCCAGAGATAAGGTCAAAATACTCTTTACCCTCTGGGGTGTAGAAGTAGACCCCCTCAGCCCTTGCAACCTCTATAAGTTGGGGTGCAGGAGAGGTCTGCGCCACGTGAGTTAGAAACTGTCGGCGAAGGATGTTGTTTTGAGTTTTCATTTTTTTACTTTAATTTTGCACTACAAAAATACTAAAAAACTCTTTGCATTCTACTGTGTGAGTGTAAAAATATGTGTTATGGGAAAGTTTAATGACAAAAGAGTGCTTATTACTGGCGGAGCGTCAGGTATAGGCAGACTAATGGGTGCTATGGCACTTGAGAAGGGTGCTGCGGCACTAATTATCTGGGATATCAATCAGGCAAATATTGACAGCACGGTGGCGCAGTATGCACCAATGGGCAAAGTTGTCGGTTATCGTGTAGATGTGTCTGATGATAGGGCTGTGGCAGAGGCATACAGCAGAGTAAAGAGCGAGGTGGGCGATGTAGATATCCTTATAAACTGCGCGGGCATTATAACGGGCAATAAGACCTTTGACCGCTGCACGACAGATGAGATTCATCGCACAATGGCAATCAACGCTGTAGCGCCAATGGTAGTGGCTCTACAAGTACTACCAGATATGGTGGCGCGCAATAGCGGACATATCTGCAACATAGCCTCGGCAGGTGGTATGATTTCAAACCCCAAGATGAGTATCTATGCGGCAAGTAAGTGGGCAGCTATCGGCTGGTCGGACTCTGTAAGGATTGAGCTTGAGCAGATGAAGAGCAAAGTGAAGATTACGACCATTGCCCCATACTACATCACAACAGGTATGTTTGACGGTGTTAAGTCGCGAGTGCTACCACTGCTAAAGCCAGAGTATGCCGCACGTCAGATTATTCGCGCCATAGAGAAGGATAAACGAATGAAGATGCTTATGCGTTGGATACCCGTTCCGCACCACTTCGTGCGACTGATGCAGGGACTACTTCCGACAAGACTCTTTGACTGGCTCTTTGGTCAGGTTTTTGGTATTTACCACACAATGGATAACTTTACAGGACGACGATAATGGCTATCACAAACACCCCTACCGAGCAGATTACGGGGCTCGCCGCTGCGCAGAAACAGTACTTCCGCACAGGACAGACTCTTGATATTTCCTACCGCCTTACAGCCCTGCGTGCTCTTAAGGATGCGATACTCAAACACGAGAAGGCGCTCACAGATGCCCTCTGGGCAGACCTTCACAAATCCTACGAGGAGGCTTTTCTTACAGAGATTAGCATCGTACTGGGGGAGATAGACAACCACATATCCAACCTGCGCAGTTGGGCTTCGCCCGTTCATCGACCAACGCCACTAAAGATGTTCCCTTCGCGTAGCCGAATAGTGAGCGAGCCACTGGGCACTACCCTTATCATCGCTCCTTGGAACTACCCCGTGCAGCTGCTTCTCAACCCCCTTGTAGGTGCTATCTCGGCGGGCTGTACGGCTATTCTAAAGCCTTCGCCATACGTGCCAACAGTGGCACGGGCGCTTGAGGAGCTTATTGCCGACACTTTTGAGAGTGAGTACGTCGCCACAGTGCAGGGAAACCGCGATGTGAACACAGCCCTACTAGCTGAGCGCTATGACCTGATTTTCTTTACTGGTAGCCCTGCGCTTGGTCGCACAGTGATGGCTGCGGCAGCAAAGAATCTTACGCCCGTAGTGCTTGAGCTTGGTGGTAAGAGCCCTTGTATTGTTGATTACGATGCCGATATAGAGGTTGCAGCGCGCCGTATTGCGTGGGGTAAGTGCCTCAATGCGGGTCAGACCTGCATTGCACCAGACTACCTGCTTGTGCATAGCGCAGTAAAGGATAGACTTATAGCGGCTCTTGGTAAGGAGTTTAAGGCTCTGCTCGGCGAGGAACCACAACAATCAAAGCACTTTGTGCGAATTGTCAATGAGCGCGCTTTTGACCGCCTTGTGGGCTACTTTAAGGATGGAGATATCGTTGTCGGTGGCAAGACGGAGCGTAGTGAGCGATTTATCGCGCCGACAATCTTGGATAACGTAAATCCAGAGAGCGCAGTGATGCAAGAGGAGATTTTTGGTCCTATATTCCCCGTTGTGACATTCCAGAGTACGGACGAGGCGGTGAATTTTGTCACCTCGCGCGAAAAACCGTTAGCCCTCTACTACTTCGGAAAGAGTGGCAAGCAGGTTATCCGCCGTACATCCTCTGGTGGCGCGTGTATCAACGATACCATTATGCACATAGCAAACGAGAACATGCCATTTGGCGGTGTGGGCAACTCTGGCATGAGTAGCTATCATGGCAAAAACTCCTTTGATGTCTTCTCGCACCAACGCGCCGTAGTGACAACCCCAACATGGCTTGACCTTCCGTTCCGCTATATGCCTTACAAGCTCTTCTCGCTGGTTAAGAAGATATTATAAAAAACTGCTGAAGAAATTTTCGGCAGTTTTTTTTATGACCAAGCATCATATGCACCAGTATCGTCTGGCAAATCCTCTTCGTCTATCATGTCGGGGATAAAGTCGCCTGTGCCGACCAAGACAGCTACAACGGCAAGCGGAAGTTCTTTTCCGTCGGCAGTAGCCTCGTCAAGCAGGTGGGCTGCAGGGTACTTGCTATAGCTCATAACACCCTCAATAGTCTCTTCGTCAAGAATATCCATAACGCCCTCGGAACAGATAAGGATAACATCGCCATCTTTAAGTTTATCCTCCACTGTCCAGACATCCATACCAGGCTCAGCCTCGTTATATCCGAGAGGATAGGTAGGGTCAGAGATAGGCATAAGGGTAAAGTCGCGGAAGAGGAACACCGCACCGCTACCGGCATTAAAAGAGAGCAAGCGACCATCTGCGCCATATGCTCCGCACACGCTTGTTCCGCAGTGCTCATCAGCCTTAAGGTGCGGGTAGATGCCATTAAACTCCTTGTGCAGATACTCCAGCTGCTCATACATACCCTTCGCCTCGGCAGTAATATCGCCAAAGGAGAAGCTGTCGCGCAGGTGCTCAAGTGCAGCCTCTGTGGTTGTCTGACCCTTAAACACGCCATCTCCATTACCTACGGCAAAGTAGAAGTGCTCGCCCTTCTCAAAGTCAAAGACAAAGTCTTTACTACCATTGGTAATCACATTTCCCGCAACTGTTAGCGTTGCATTATTTACGCAAGCCGCCTGTATAGTAAGTTTCATAGCTGTACTGTTTAGAATGAGTGGAAATAGACCTTTGTTTCATCCCATTTTTGGGCTGCAAGCGCCTCTGGGGAGATAAGGAAGCATATCATACCGCAGTCGTATAGGCGAAGACCCCACTCGTCGCTCTCGTCAATCTGCAGCAGGCAAATATCGTCTGGATACAGCTCTGCAATCTCCTCGTAGTATGGGCGACCAAGCAACTTAAAGGAGTCGTGGTACTGACTCGCCTCGCTGAAAACAATCTTCTCCGCCTCAAGAAAGGCCGGCTCGTCATCATCGTCTACAATGGCAAATGCCTCAAGATTGTCACACGTTGGGCTATAGAGGACTCTATAACAGCTCTCGCTCCACTCGCCAAGTCCGTTATGATCCTCGCCCGAAATACCCTCAAGCGGCGCTACATACTCCGCCATATCGGCAAAGAAGTAGAGTATACCCGTATGTGGTAGCAGATTCTCAGTATCATACTGCGCGATATCCTCAAGGCGGATTTGGCAGATAAAGAGCAGTGGCTCGCCATCTGACGCGCAAGGGTAGTCCATATCTAACGGCAGGTCTGGTGTGCCCCACCACTTACTCTGACCCTCAAGGGGGTCTGCACAGCTCTGAAATTGTAAACCGATAGCCATAGTTATAATGTTTTGTTATGCAAATATAGACATTCTACTCCAATTCTGCAACACTCTCTATATCGGCAACTTGCGCGCCCACAAAGGCGATAAGGTCCGTTGGGTTAAGCTTGAGTTGCAGACCGCGAACACCCGCACTGACATAGATATAGTCAAAGGCGGTTGCTGTTGTATCAATAAATGTCGGAAATCGCTTTTTCATACCTATTGCCGTACACCCTCCGCGGATATATCCCGTAGTGGGGAGTAACTCTTTCATAGGTATCATCTCGGCAGACTTGTTGCCAGAGACTTTTGCTGCCGCCTTAAGGTCCACCTCTCTGTCGCCCTGAACGATGCAGACAAAGTGTCCCGTTCTGTCGCCACGAAGCACAAGGGTCTTATAGACGCGCTCTATAGGCTCGCCCAGTTGTTCTGCCACATGTGTTGCGGCAAGATTGTTCTCATCAACCTCGTATGGCACAAGCTCGTAGGCAATCTTTGCCCTATCGAGCAGTCGTGCGGCGTTAGTCTTCTCTATCTTTTTTGCCATATCTCCAATTTAATAGTGGTAGCAGGAACGAAATTACAGAGGCTGCTATCCAGAATAGTGTTGATAATGTAAAGTCATACTCTCGGCTACCGTCAGCAAGTATTGTCGTATTACTCTCAATAAGCCAACCGCTAATAACATCCTGCAGTCCTGCAGCGATATACGATGCCACGCCAACAATGCCCAATGCCGCGCCCGTAGCCCTGCGCGGAACAATATCTACAGCCATAAGTCCCCCAAGGAAGCATATCAGCACACCCATAGCCACGCCAAAGAGCGACATTGCCAACACATTGACCCACAGAGTATTACCTCCATAGACAAAGAGCACTAATGCAATGGTATTCATCACTCCGAATATCAGCGCAGGCACTCGCCTATCGCCCTTAAAGAGGCTATCCGAGAACCAACCCGACAGCACTGTGCCGAAGATGCCTAATAGAGCATTTATCGACACAATCCAGACTGCCGTCTGGCTATCAAAGCCCTTGACCTCCTCAAGGAAGAGCACTCCCCAGCCATTTATCGCATAGCGGCTGATATACATAAATGCACTTGCACCCGCAAGCACCCACACCGCAGGTGTTAGAAGCACCTGACGCTGTATTTCGCGCGTACTCAAGTCACTCTGCGCCTTCTCATGGGCGATGGTCTCAATAGCGGGCAGACCCTTAGACTGCGGGGTGTCGTGAAGCAGAAAGAGCACCAGCACAACACCCAAAGCACCCGCAACGGCCGAGCCTACAAAGCCCCACTGCCAACCCGCTGCAAGGACAACATTTCCCACAAAGAGGAACGAGAAGAACTCTCCTAAGTTATGGCTTGCCGAGAAGATTCCGTAGAATGTTCCCCTGCGCGAGAGTGGAAACCATCTTGATAGCGATATAATAGCGGGTGGAGAGCCCATACTCTGCGACCAGCCATTTATAGCCCACAGAACAACGAAGATTCCGAAGATTATCGCCGTAGGCACTGCGCTATCTATAAAGCCCAGCAGACCCATCGCAAGGTTTACTGTAAGCGACACCGCAAGTCCCGTAGCCATAAATCGCTTGATGTTGCAGTAGTCGCACACAAAGCCATTTACAGCCTTGCCAATGGCATATGCAAAGAGTAGCGCCGAGCCGATAACACCAAGCTCCGCCGCATCTAAAAAGCCAGAGTCAATAATCGGCTTTTTCATCACATTGAGGCTTGTGCGGCAGACATAGTAGAGGCTATAGCCCACTGTCGCTGCCACAAACGACTCAAAGGCTAATCGTCGGTAGCGCTTGTCGCCCTTTGGTGTGCCAACATCGTCAGATAGCGGTGCGGGGGCGCTGATAGCGTAAAAGTTGCCTATTTTAGAAAACAGTCCCATACTATGGTAGTGTGTGTCGTCCTTGGCTCTCAAGGTAGTCAAGAAGTAGCTGTGGACGGTCTGTTTGAATCATCGTAACGCCATACTTGAGCAGTGTGCCGTAGATTTTATGCTCGTTGCCGTTAAGGGCGTTGTTGTCTGCAAAACTATGCTCCTTACCGCCACAGATAGAGTCCCAGAGGGTATTTACCCAGAGCTTTGCGCCACTCTTAACTACACGGTTGAAGATTTTGCGCTCGCCCTTAAGGCTACTATCCCAACAGATTTCGTAGGCAATGGTAGGAACATCCGATGCAAGGTAGCTCTCAAAGAGAGGTCCGTGCTTCTCCCAGTTCTTAGCGCGGTAGTTGATAATCGGCATATAGAGCATATTCTGGCTATGCTTTGCAAAATATTTAGCGACAGTCGTAGGCTTCTTGCTACTCTTGATAACCACCTGCTCCACCATATCCCTTTCTGCAAGCATCGCCTGTATCTGGTCGTAGTAGTTCATGCCCTTGTCAATATTTATCAGCACCCTACCACGGCAAAGGTCAAGCGCCTGGGCAAGGGTCGGCATACCATACTCAGTTACACCCTGCTTGGTCTTGAGCTTGAGCGTTGCAATATAGTCCGAGGTCAACTCGTTTACCTTGCCACTGCCCGTTGTTGTGCGGTCTACAGAGTTGTCGTGACAGCAGACAAGTACTCCATCTTTAGTTCGCTGGACATCTATCTCCACCATATCCACGCCCATAGCTATAGCGCCCTCCATAGCGGCTAATGAGTTCTCTGGATAGTGTCGCCAATCACTGCGGTGGGCAATAACGACGACATACTTTGACTTTGGGTTGCGAATCTCTGTTAAAATACGCTCTGCACGGCTCTGCGCTATTGCGACAAACGCCGAAAGAGCAAAAACAAGAAGAGTTAAAGACCTTTTCATAATATACCCTCACTAAATGATTTCAACTTTGCAATCTCCTCTGGCCAGCGACTCTCGTCAGGCGTCTCAAGCACTATCGGAATATTATCAAACAGAGGACTGCTTGCAATAAACTTAAAGCAGTCCCAGCCGATAGTACCCTCGCCAAGCGGTGCGTGGCGGTCTACGCGGCTACCACGAGGCTTGAGGGCATCGTTAAGGTGCACTCCGCGCAGGTACTTGAGGCTTACTATGCTATCAAGCTCGGCAAAGGTCTTTTGGCAAGCCTCTGTTGTACTCAAATCATACCCCGCAGCAAAGCTATGGCAGGTATCTATGCAGTAGCCCACGCGACTCTTATCCTCCACGCGCTCAATAATGTATGCAAGGTGTTCCCACGCAAAGCCGAGGTTTGAGCCTTGACCCGCCGTATTCTCAATCACTGCCGTAACGCCATGTGTGCGGTCAAGCGCCATATTGATACTCTCAGCAATGCGGTCAAGCGAGAGGGTGGATGTAATCTTATTCAAGTGGCTACCTGGGTGGAAGTTAAGGCGGTCAAGACCAAGTGCCTCGCAGCGTGCCATCTCCTCAAAAAACGACTCGCGCGACTTATTAAGCCCCTCAGCCTCAGGGTGTCCGAGGTTGATAAGGTAGCTGTCGTGCGGAAGAATCTGATGCGGGGCATATCCACATTCGGCACATGCAGCCTTGAAACGCTCGCACTGCTCAGCCGTCAGAGCAGGGGCAATCCACTGACGTTGATTTTTTGTAAAGAGGGCAAAGGCTGTTGCCCCTATAGCTTTTGCATTGTGTGGTGCATTCTCAACACCACCCGCAGCACTTACATGAGCTCCAAAATATTTCATAGTGACAAAGTTTTCGTTTTATTTTCTACAAAGGTAATATTTTCTTGAAAATTAAACATATCTTTGTGGTAAATAATAGGCTACTTATGAAAAAGATTTTACTATTTACGCTTACTGCGTTTGCTATGCTGAGCGCAACAACTACAGCCTCGGCGCAACTTCTTAAGGGTGCTAAGGCGTACCTTACATCAGATGAACTGCCCAATATGGTAAATTGGCTACCAGCCCCTCCAGCTGAGGGTAGTGCAGCCTTTGACTACGACATTAGTCGCTATGGCTGGGGCAAGGAGCAGCGCAAGGATAGCAAGCGTGCCCAGAAGGCTATTCGCCATGCAAGCATTGACCCAGTGGTTGTGTGTGACCACTTCAGTGAGGCAATGGGTATAAAGATATCGCCAGAGAGTACACCTCAAATCTACCGTCTATTAGTGGATGGTATGGAGACGGCAAACAACATCTCCCTAAAGCCAAAAAAGCACTACAGTCGCCAGCGTCCATATAGTCGCTTTAATGAGCCGACGTTAGTGCCAAAGGTGGAGGCTGTGTTGCGAAACAACGGCTCTTATCCATCGGGGCATACGATTATCGGCTTCTCGGCGGCACTTCTGCTCTCTGAGATTAACCCTGCAGCGGCAGATGCGCTACTTAAGGAGGGGTATGAGTGCGGACAGAGCCGTATTATTACCGGTTACCACTGGCAGAGTGATGTAGATGCTGCGCGTATTGCTGCATCTGTGGCTGTAGTTGCTATGCACAACTCAAAGCAGTTCTGTAAGCAGATGAAGCGAGCAAAGAGAGAGTTTTCTAAAATTACAAAGTAGCATCATGAAAAGAGTATCAATTTTTGCACTTCTGCTGCTCGGTGTGGTCTTTACGCTCTCTGCACAAGAGGACTATAAGGATGCTAACCTCTACTTCCAGCCAGAGCAGATGCCTGACATGAAGAGGTTTTTGCCTGGACCACCTGCAGAGGATAGTGAGGCGTTCAAGTATGACCTTGCCGTATATGAGCATGGTAAGATAGTTCGTGCCACCGACCAAAAGGCTGCTGCGGCAGCTCAAGCACAGTCAGACAACCGCTTGGGTAATCTATGCAAGCAGTTTAGTGAGCCTTTCGGTATGGAGATTTCGCAAGAGAATACTCCAGAGATATATCTGTTGCTGCGTGACGGTGTGATTACTTGTGTAAAGAGCATTATCGGTCCTAAGGAGTATTACCACCGCACACGACCATTTGCATACCACAAGGAGGGGACACTGATGCCTGACCGCGAGGGTATGCTACACCAGAATGGCTCATTCCCATCGGGTCACACCCTGCGTGGCTGGGCAACGGCACTGCTGCTTTTGGAGATTAACCCCGACAGAGCGGAGGAGTTGCTCGCTTTAGGTTATCAATATGGTCAGAGTCGCGTAATTTCGGGCTACCATTGGCAGAGCGATGTAGATGCTTCGCGCCTTGTTGCTGCAGCGGCAGTGGCAAAGCTCCACACCTCAAAACGTTTTGAAAAGCAGATGAAACGCGCCAAAAGGGAGTTCGCCCGCCTTGCAAAATAGTAGATGTCGGATGATATATGCCCAACACAAGCTCTATGTTAATTTATTGTTAATTTTTGGAGCGGTGTTGGGCTTTTCTTGCAAAACCGATTATCTTTGTAAAGTTTTTGTTGAACAAACTTAAAACATTATGATAGAAATCTACATTACTGTGGTGGTGGTTCTCGCCATCTTAGCTGTGTCGGGACTCTATGTGGGTGTGACAAACGATGCGGTAAATTTCCTTAACTCTGCTATTGGCTCTAAGGCTGCAAAGATGCGCACAATCCTTATTGTTGCGTCAGTTGGTATTATTATCGGTGCGATGACATCAAGTGGTATGATGGAGGTGGCTCGTAGCGGTATGTTCAACCCATCGCTGTTTACCTTTAAGGATGTAATGCTACTCTATGTGGGTGTGATGATTGCCAATGTGGTGCTGCTCGACCTATACAATAGTCTGGGTCTGCCAACATCAACAACAGTGTCGCTTATCTTCTGCCTGTTAGGCTCGGCAGTGGCGGTATCGCTATACAAGATAGCTACTGATGAGGCTGTAACATTCGCTATGCTTGGTGAATATATCAACACCTCACGTGCTATGGGTATCGTGTCGGCAATTCTACTCTCGGTGGTGTTGGCGTTTATCTGCGGAACAATTGTGATGTATATCTCACGACTGATATTCTCCTTCCGCTATGTTAAGATGCTCAGACGTGTGGGTGCTATTTGGTGTGGCGCTTCACTGACATCTATCGTCTATTTTGCACTGTTTAAGGGTCTGAAGAATATCCTTAAAGGTAGTGCATTCATCGGCTGGATTAACGAGAATTTGCTTCTGGCGCTGCTTATCTGCTGGGCTGTATGTTCGCTTGTGCTCTTCTTTCTGCAGCTCTTTAAGGTTAATATTCTGCGTGTGAATATCCTTGCGGGTACATTCGCCCTTGCACTTGCCTTTGCGGGTAATGACCTTGTGAACTTTATCGGTGTGCCTATCGCTGGTTTTGATGCCTTTGCTGCGGCAAAAACAGCTACGGGAATGAACGAGGGGATGATGATGACATCGCTTGCACAGCCTGAGACTGCAAATGTTCTCTATATCCTTGCTGCAGGACTTATAATGGTTGTAACACTTTGGACATCAAGCAAGTCTATGCACGTGTCAGAGACCGAGCTTTCGCTCTCAGCTGCGGGTGATGATGTTCAGCCTCAGCACTCATCTTCACTCTTCTCAAGAACTCTTGTGCGTGGTACAATCAATGTTGTTCACTTCTTTGACCGCGTGATGCCTAAGCGCACTAAGGAGTTTATTGAGCGTCGCTTTGAGTGGGCAGATATTGAGCATAGTGGTGCTCCATACGATATGATTCGTGCAACGGTGAACCTTACAACAGCTTCACTGCTTATCGCCCTTGCAACATCACTCAAGCTCCCTCTCTCTACTACATACGTATGCTTTATGGTGGCTATGGGTTCTTCTCTTGCCGACAGAGCGTGGGGTCGTGAGAGCGCTGTGTACCGCATCACTGGCGTTATGACAGTAATTATGGGTTGGTTTGTTACCGCTATCGGTGGCTTCCTTATCGCACTTGTTGTTGGTGCACTGCTTATGTGGGGTGGCTGGATTGCATTTGGTCTGCTATCTGCCCTCTGCCTCTATATGATTATTCACAGCAACTTCAAGAGTTCAAAGAAGAAGGATGATGACAAAAACAAGCTGCAGACCGTTAAGCTCTCAGCTTCAGACTCGGTATCAGAGACTGTAATGTCACTTGTTGATGGTACAATTACAAACTCTACACGTATCTATAACCGCACACTTATCGCGCTGATGAAGGAGAACCGTCGTGCGCTGAAGGAGTTGATGATTGAGGCTGAAAGTATGTATGAGCATATTCACAACCTTAAGTACTCTATCGCTTCAACTCTACGACGTACATACGATAGCGATATGAACCTGTCGCTCTACTATGTGCAGGTGGTGGACTACCTCAATGAGATGACAAAATCTCTTGTACATATTACCCGCCCATCATTTGAGCATATTGATAATAACCACGAAGGTCTTACCAGAACACAGACAGAGGACCTTATAGGCGTTAATACCGATGTGGATGTTATCTACCAGCGTATCCTCTACATGCTCTCCAGTGGCGACTATAGCGATATTGACCATGTGCTTGATATGCGCGATCAACTCTTTAATCGCATTGCGGAGCTTACAAAGACCGAACTTGTGCGTATCCATGAGGGTAAATCTAACTCTAAGGCTGGCATGTTATATCTAAATATCCTTGCAGAGACAAAGACCATGGTTCTTCAATCTCGTAACCTGCTCAAATCACAGCGCTACTATATGGAGCAGGAGGGTCAGCCTATGCGTCGCCCTATAGCGCGTATGTAAAATATAGGCACAGTCGTTTATAAATGATGGGTGGGAAAATCAACTTTCCCACCCATCATTTAAGTCTATCTGTAGACTACTACTAATTGCCTTTGGCTTTTGCTTCTATACGCTTTATTGCTTCGACAGCTCCTTTGTGACCCTGCTTGGCTGCTGCTGAGTACCAATATTGGGCAAGAGAAATATCTTGCTCAACCCCCAGCCCATTCCAGTAGTAACAGCCAAGGTAATATTGAGACTCAGGATGTCCCTGTTTTGCCGCTTTGCTATGCCACTCTGCCGCTTTGGTATAGTCTTGTTCTACACCACGTCCAGTAACATAGCAAAAACCTAAAGCATATTGAGCGGATGCGCAGCCCTGCTCTGCAGATTTAAGAAGCCACATACACCCCTCAACAAAATCTTGCTCTATACCTATGCCACTATGGAGGCATGTCCCAAGATGGTATTGTGCTATTGCTACACCTTGTTCTGCCGATTGACGATACCAATATATGGCTTGTGATACATCTTTATCTACACCGAAGCCATTATAATAGCATACACCGAGGTTGCATTGTGCATAGGCATCACCTTGTTCGGCAGACTTGTGATACCATTTTACTGCTTGTTCATAATTTTGCTCAACGCCCAATCCTTGTTCATAATAATATGCAACATGGTATTGTGATATGGCAAAACTCTGTTCTGCAGATTTAAGATACCAAATAAATGCTTGTGAATAGTCTTGAGCGACACCTAATCCCTCTTGATAGCATCTTCCAAGTTTGTACTGAGCCATCATATTATCTTGCTCAGCCGCTTTGCGATACCACTCCGCAGCTTTTGTATAGTTTTGCTCTACGCCTATGCCATGCTCGTAGGCATTCCCAAGATTGCCTTGAGCCATCGTTTGTCCTTGCTCGGCAGCCTTTAAGTACCATTTCATTGCTCGTGAATAATCTTTTGCTACACCCAAGCCATTCATAAAGGAGTATCCAAGATTGCACTGAGCATCTGCATCGCCCTTTAGGGCGGCAATGTAGTAGAATTGCACCGCTGAGTTGTAGTCACGAGTATTGAATGAGTACAGTCCGTTATCAAACAGTTCGGTTACAGTTAGGAGTGATGAGATATTGATTGGTCGTGAGATTTTTACTCCGTCAATATCATTCAAAATGGTAACGCTTGCACTTGATATAGGCTGTTGAATGTTGATGTCAATAAGTTTAGAGATATTCTGAACGACAGAGTCAAAAGCAGCGACTGGCTCTGGAAAAGCGTCTATCCAATTGATGTTTTTCAGATAGTATCTTTTTACCCCCTTTAAGGGATCATCAGAGATTCGGACAGTAAGAATTGGCTTCTTATCTTCACTGGCAAGCTCTATCTCGCGGTCCACCTGTTCTGAGTTGTTGAAGTTCTCTGAGAAGATCACAACCATCATCTGCGATTGCTCAATAGCCTCCACAATGGCTCGTGCCCACACCACCCCGCGAGGAATGTCACGATATGCCACAAAGCAACGAATATTGTGTGCCTCAAAGTATGAACAAAACTCTTCAACTACCTTTTGGTCTTGAGATGAGTAACTGATAAAAACATCGTATTTCATGACAATTTATGTTACTTACGGGTGAAGTGGAGGGCTGCCCAGCCGGCGTGGTGACGCTCCGCTGTGAGGGTAAGACCGCGTGAGGTGGCAGCTGTGGTCATAATTGCCACATCCTCGTCCAAAAAGCCGCTGAAGAGTATTTCTCCACCAGGGGCGAGGCAGTTAAGGTAGTTATCCATATCGGCAAGTAGGATGTTTCTATTGATATTGGCAAGGATAAAGTCGTACTGCTTACCTGCAAGAACCTTAGCATCGCCTAAGATTGGGGTGATAAGGTGAGAAAAACCGTTGGTGGCGATATTCTCTGCGCAATTTTCAAAGGCGAAGTCGTCAATATCCACAGCATCCACGCTCTGTGCTCCGCGGTGGCATGCGGCGATAGAGAGCACACCCGTGCCGCTACCCATATCAAGACCTCGCTTGTCCTGAAGGTCCATATCGAGGATAAGCTCCACCATCATCTTGGTTGTAGAGTGGTGACCAGTGCCGAAGGACATCTTTGGCATGATAACAATCTCAAACTCGGCATTTGGGTTGGGGGTATGGAATGGTGCGCGAATCATAACACGACCATCTACATCCACAGGCTCAAAGTTGCTCTCCCACAGAGCATTCCAGTTCTGGGACTCTATCTGCACATAGCGGAACTCTGAAATTCCATATTGGGCAAGGATGGCATCGGCATCTGCTTTACAATCCACAAGGGCATCCTGAGGGATATATGCCTTAAGTAGATTTCGCTCTGGAACAAAGCTGTCGAAGGGTAGCTCGGAGAGTTCGGCGGTCAGAATATCGGCTATTTCTGCACTTGGAACGGAAATATTTAACTCAATGTAGTTCATATTATGTAAAATTTTGTATCTTCGCTCTGCAAATTTAACAATAATATGGCACAAAATAGCGAAAAGTGGGAGAAAACTATACACGCCTACAAAACTTACATCCGTTTAGAGAAGAATCTCTCGGAGAACAGTGTTGAGGCGTACATTAGGGATATAATGGTCTTTGCCAACTTTATCCTTAGGGAGTATGATGTTCTACCCGCAGAGGTGGAGAGTGAAATGGTGGAGCGATTTATTGTTCACCTACGCACAATAAACCACTCTCGCTCCTCTCAAGCGCGTGAAATAAGTGGGGTGAAGAGCTTTTTCAACTATCTGCTGATGATAGATAAGATTGAGAGCTCTCCTGCGGAGTTTATCTCTGCGCCAAAGGCGGAGCGAACACTGCCAGATGTGCTTACAGTAGAGGAGGTGGAGCGGATTATAGGCTGCATAGATACCACAACGGTTAAGGGGCGCAGGGATAGGGCGATGTTGGAGTTGCTATACTCTTGTGGTCTGCGTGTAACGGAGCTTATTTCGTTAAAGATGGGCGACCTCTTCTTTGGGGAGGGGTATATTCGTGTGGTTGGCAAGGGTGACAAGCAGCGATTAGTGCCTATAGGTAGTCGGGCGATGGAGTATGTGATGCAATATATTGATGACCGTCGTGATATAGCAAAGAGCAGTGGTGAGCAGGTACTCTTTTTGAGCAATCGGCGCACAAAGCTTACACGTGTTATGGTCTTTACCATTATTCGCAATGCAACTTTAGCGGCGGGAATAACAAAAAATGTTAGTCCTCACACATTCCGCCACTCATTTGCAACACACCTGTTGTCTGGCGGAGCGAATATCCGTCAGGTGCAGGATATGCTTGGACATCAGAGCATTACAACAACAGAGATTTACACACACCTTGACCCAGAGCATCTGCGCGGGGCAATATCAAAGATAAAGCTATGAGGAGTTACAAGGCGCGTGGAATAGTGCTTGGCACGGTAAAGTATGGCGACAAGGCGGTGATTGTAAATATGCTCACCGACACCTTTGGTCGTCAGAGCTATATTGTGCAGGGGTTAGGCTCTGGGAAGGGTCGCGGGAGTAAACTTGCATACTATCAGCCACTGTTTGCATTGCAATTTGAGGGTATTATCTCGGACAAGAGCGAACTGCATCGTCTAAAAGATGTGCAGAGCAGTATAGTTCTGCAGAGTACCCCTTATGATATTCGTAAATCGACCATTGCCCTATTTATGGCGGAGGTGCTCTACCGTCTTATTGGCGAGAGTGAGGCAAATAGCCCCCTCTTTGACTTTGTATATGGTAGCATTGAGGCGTTGGATGCTATTGACGAGGGGGTGGCGAACTTCCACCTCTGGTTTTTGGCAAATATAAGCCGTTTCTTAGGCTTTGCACCTGGAAATGAGTATACAAAGGATAGCTTCTTTGATATGCGAGAGGGGTTATATACGCATTTAGAGCCAGCACACAATAAGTTCTACAACCGCGAGTATGCGCAGTTGCTAAATGACCTTATTGAGTGTGATGTTCAGTATCTTGGCGAGATTGGACTCAACCGTGCGCAGCGTGTAGATATGCTACATGCCCTTACAGACTACTACGCTCTGCACCTTGACGCTATACGCAAAGTGCAGTCTATCAGTATCTTGCAGCAGTTATTCTAAGCCGTGAACAGCGCAGAAGTCTGCCCAGCGAACTGCCTCATCATCTGAGTCTGTGCCATAGCCTACGCTCATTGGCGCTCCGATATCTGACAGCCTATCGGCGTCGGTTACTCGTCGCATAGCCTCGTGAGCCTCTTTACCTGCCACAACGGCTGCGGCAATATCCTCTATTTCAGCGACACGACCCAATAGTTTTGAGAGGGCTGACACTGCCCAGCTATAGGCAAAGTTATCAAATCGTTTGTGGTGGTCAAGAAGGGCGGCTTCAATATGGGTGGCTGAGGAGCTACTCTCTAACACCTTCTCTAACCACTCCCCTGAGACATATTGTCCCGCAAGGTCTACCCACTTGTCGGTAACAGAACTTATTGCCAACTGGTCAGCTTTTCCGACGCTAAGCATTGCGCCGAGAGCGGCTGTGAGATAGCTCTTGTACAGAGCAAGTCCGCGCTGTGCTACGCCTCGCTTGATGAGGGTGTTGTTATAGTGCCACTGCTCACTATTTTCGGCGAGTTGAGCCTCAAGTAGTTCAATAGCCTTCATCACCTTTGAGGTGATATATGGATTGTACTCGTCGTAAGAGATAATGTCGCGGCGGAATTTGCGATTATCTCTTGTTCTCCACTTCTCTATATCGCGCACAATGCCGTAACTACGCAGCGCAAAGCCTGGCATAAGCAGTGAGATACCCTGATTCTCAATTAGATAGCTGAACGGAAAGGCTGATGTATCGTGGTGTTTTGTGTGGCGACCCAAGATTGTGGTATATTCGCCCTCGGCAGCGGGGTTCATAACATATCCGTTGCTACCGAACTTACAACCTCGGCGGTGTACTGCCTGGTGGATAGCTCCACACTTAAAGAGGTGGTTGCTCTGGTTTGTGCCACTGCCAGCATTGAGGAATGAGAACATACCGGCAATAAGTAGTGATGACTTATGGTGTGAGACGACATATGGTCCTGCGAAGATTGCGCAGCACTCGCCATGCTCAAGGTGTGCACCTGCAAAGATTAGCGAGTTTACGGCTGAGAATCCCTTAGTAAGTATGCTATCCTCGCCAATAAAGCAGCGGTCAACGATTGCTCCGCAGTCGATAGTTGAGTTCTGGGCAGCGATAAAGTCTACCGCCTTAACATCTACGCCGATATATGCACCTGAGAGCAACGTGCCGTTCTGAACAAGAGAAGCACCCTCAATAGTTGTGTTATCCTCCATATTGACCTCGCGGACAAACTTTGTTCCGATAATCTTGCAATTTTTGCCAATAGTACCAATATTCTTGTGCAACAACAGAGCGTAGTGACGAGCAAAACTATTTGATGCCTCAACAATATCCTTGCGGTGGCGATACATAGCGACAATATATGCCGTCTGTGCTGTCAGCTCATTATATATAATAACGGAGCGGCCACCATTTTCGTTCACTGCAGCCACGCTAACACCATTGCCAAAACTACTTGCTGTGCGACACTCAAGGCGCGTTACGGACTCAATATGGCTATTAGCACCGATATGGTAGTTGCAGATTGTTGAGCCTATAAGGGTCGTGCCACCCTCAATCTCAACAACCCCCTCAAAGTGGCAACTGCGCACCTTTGTGGGGTCAAAGTCCTCTGAAACAAGGATATTCTGCCAATTTTCAGCACTATTTGCAGCGGCAGAAAGGGTTGCAATCTGCTGCTCTGTTAATCTCTGCATATAAAACCTCCTCTCTCAAGTAGTGGACGAGCATCTTTGACGCTATGAATCATCCAGTGGTAAAGTGTTGTAATCTGCTCAGCCTCTGTCATCTGCCAACCATTAACCTCGTGGCGCATGCGCTCAGAGAGCATATAGATGATAATTGCGGCGCAAGCGGAGACATTAAGGCTCTCAACCATGCCACACATGGGAATTTTCAGAAACTCATCTGCTGCAGCCATAACCTCGTCACTTATGCCCGTCTTCTCTGTGCCCATAACAATGGCAAACTTGCCCTTTGTTACATCAAAGCTCTCTGGGGTGCAGCTCTGGTAGTGGGGTGAGGTGGCGACAATGCGGTAGCCCTCGCACTTAAGGTGCTGCAGAGCCTCGGCAGTAGAGGAGTGGTGGTACATATCTATCCACTTATCTGTGCCGCGGACAATATCAACATTTGGGTTGAAGCGGCAGAAGGTCTGCACTGTATGGAGTGTCTGCACACCAAATGCCTCGCAGTGGCGCACAAGGGCGCTGGCATTTTGCGGATGAAACATATTTTCCGCCACAAGAGTCATATACTTAGTGCGACTACTAACGGTGCGCGAGAGTGTCTCAAAGCGCTCTGGAAGTATAAACTGCGACAGATACTCTATCTGGCGTTTTAGCTCCGCTATGTTATCATTTTCTATATTTGTCATCGTCATCCAAAATTTTTAGGTAGCTCTCGTAACGAGAGTAGGCAATCTGACCATCCTTTACAGCCTCCACAACAGCGCAGCCTGGCTCGTGGGTATGGGTGCAGTTATAGAAGCGGCAGCTGCCCGCGGTGGCAATCATCTCTGGGAAGTAGTGCCACAGCTCTTTATCCTCAATCTCAATAAGTCCAAAGCCCTTAATGCCTGGAGTATCAATAATATAGCCACCCTCGCCAAGAGGATACATAGTAGAGAAGGTGGTTGTGTGTTTGCCCTTATGGAAGCTCTCAGAGATCTCGCCAGTGCGTATATCAAGCGCTGGGTCTATCTTGCCAATAAGGGTAGACTTGCCAACGCCAGAGTTGCCCGATACAAGGGTTGTCTTGCCCTTAAGAATAGCTTTAACCTCATCAACGCCGATGCCTTCGGTGGCAGAAATGTCAATGATGCGGTAACCTGCGCTCTGGTAGATAGCGTGGAACTCAGATATAGCCTCAGGATTTGACTCCAAAAGGTCTATCTTTGCCAGCAGAATGGTCACAGGAACCTTATACGCCTCGCAGGTAATTAGGAAGCGGTCCACGAACTCAAGTGCTGTCTGTGGCTGGGTAAGAGTGACAACGATAAGCGCTTGGTCTATATTTGCAGCGATGATATGTGACTCCTTAGAGAGGTTTGAGGCGCGGCGAATGATATAATTGCGGCGCGGAACGATGTCGTAGATAACCCACTCACCAGAGCTGTCGCACTCAAGGCATACTATATCACCAACAACAACGGGGTTGGTTGAGCGTACACCCTTAAGGCGCAATTTTCCGCGGATACGACAGCTCAGTGATTCAT
The DNA here is from genome assembly GCA_015059805.1 of Rikenellaceae bacterium. Classification (GTDB taxonomy): domain Bacteria; phylum Bacteroidota; class Bacteroidia; order Bacteroidales; family Rikenellaceae; genus Alistipes. Next base: position 151,461 of record SUZO01000002.1, on the reverse strand, counting down.
CACCACACACAACCTGATACCAGCTACCTGTAGCCTGAATAACAAGACCCTGTTTTGTCATTGCTCAATCTCCTTTGTGAAGGTATTAAACCAATCTAAAGCCTTGCCAGAGAGTGCTGAGATAGGTTTGTAGCTCTTTGACTCATTAAAGTGGCGTGCCTCAACAAGTTTAACCTCTGCATTAAGTTTGCTAAAGGCGACAAATAGCACACTCAGAATAAGGGCGTACTTTAGTAGCGAGAGAACAACTCCAAGCAGGGTGTTGAGTCCTCCTAAACCGATTGCAGAGAAGAGTGAACCGATAAGTTTTGCAACAAGAGAGGCTGCAATAGAGGCTACGATAAAGGTGATGATAAAGCCAACAGGCTTTTGATAGGATGCATCTATGCCAAACATTGCGCCAACCTCCGCACCAAAGGCGATTGCTAAGGCAATACCACCGACAATACCGACAAGTGAGCATAGCTGCGAAATAAAACCTTTGCGCCATCCGTTTATGATTGCAAGGAGCGCAAATATAAGGGTAATGATGTCAAAAATGTTCATAACTTCACTATTTAATCGCACGAAGTTAGTATTTTTTTTGACAATTTCCTACCTTTGTAGCAAATTAAGAGGAGTATGAAGAGATTTTTGGTTTTTTTATTGACCCTTTGTGCGGCGATAACCACCCTGACTGCCAGGGAGGTATATATATTGAACAACTCGTGGAGATTATTCTTTAAGGATGACAATTCAAGCGATGATGCCCGTTTTGTCAGCCTTCCTCATACGTGGAATACCGATGCATTATCGGAGGGTGGCTCTTTGCGACAGACAACGGGCTACTACCGTCGTACACTCTTCGTGCCGGCGCAGTGGCAGGGTAAGCGACTCTTCCTGCGCTTTGGTGGTGTGATGAATAGTGCCGATGTATTTGTCAATGGCGCACATGTGGGTAACCACCTCGGAGGTCGTACGGCGTTTGCCTTTGAGATTACCGACAAGGTGCAGTATGGCTCGGAGAATACTCTGCTCGTTGAGGTGAGCAATGCATATCGTAGTGATTTGTTGCCTACATCGTCTGAGCAGAACCACTATGGCGGAATATACCGCGATGTGGAGTTGATAATTACTGGCAAGACCACCATTTCACCGTTATACTACGGCACTGAGGGTGTGATTGTCTCCCCAACAAAGGTTACAACCGAGAGTGTTGAGGGAAATATTGCAATCTCGCTATTGGGTAAAAAAGAGCAGAGCTGTGAGGTGACGCTTGACATTGTCTCACCAGATGGATATGTGGCGGTGACAAAGAGCGTGAAGGCAAAAATTGACGGTAAGATGCTCAACGTTCCGTTTACTGTCGGCAATCCAGAGCTATGGTCTACTTTTCGTCCGTCACTCTATCGTGTAGATGTGATGGTGGGTGCAGATACAGTCTCAGTGACCACCGGCTTTAGGGATATAGAGATAACCCCAGAGCGTTTGCTTACAATCAACGGCAAGCAATTCCCTGTGCGCGGTGTAAACTTGTTTCACGACAACAAGCGTAGTGGTAATGCCCTTACAGAGAGCGACTACAAGGCAGATGTAGAGGTTATTCGTAGCATGGGAGCAAATGCTATTCGCTCGGTTGAGGGTCCTCATGCGGCAAATCTTTATGATATTTGTGACAGGGAGGGTATGTTGGTGTGGATAGACAGCCCGCTGAGCCAATCTCCATTTTTGAGCGACATTGCCTACTACAACTCTGCAGCTTTTGAGGCAAATGGCAAGCAGCAGCTTAAGGAGATAATTCTACAGAATATTCACCACCCTTCAGTGGCGATGTGGGGTATATTCTCGCTCTTGAGGGGTCGCTCGCCAGAGTTGATGGGCTATATCAAGGAGTTAAATGCCCTTGCAAAAAGCCTTGACCCTTCACGTCCAACGGTGGCTTGTAGCGACCAGGATGGTGATATAAACTTTATCACCGACCTTATTGTTTGGCAGCAGAGTGTTGGCTGGGATAAGGGTGATGTGGCAGATCTTGATTTGTGGCAGAGCGCTCTACGCAGTAGCTGGAGCCACCTCTGTCAGGGGGTAAGTTATGGCGCAGGAGGTACTACGGGACACTATAGCGAGGAGCTTGTGAACAGAAATAGTAGTCAGCATCGTATTCCAGAGAGTTGGCAGACCCGTTTCCATGAGGGGTATGTGACTCGTATAGACAACACCCTCTTCTGGGGTGTGTGGATAAACAGCATGTTTGACTTCGGAGCGGTACGACATCCAGGAGGTTTTAGAAACTATGGTCTTGTATCTTTTGACCACAACAAGAGAAAGGATGTCTATTATCTCTATCGCACGTTATGGAATAAGCGCGACCACACTCTGCACATTGTTGGTAAAAATCGTGAGGTTAGGGCGGCAAATCGTCAGGTGATAAAGGTTTACTGCTCACAGGGTGTGCCGACACTTACCATAAATGGCGACAGCGTAGTAATGCACAACCGCTCACAGGGCATTTTTGTTACTGATTCACTGACCCTGAGTGGCTTTAACTCCGTTGTAGCAACAACGCCAACATTGCGAGATTCAACAACATTTACAATAGGAAACTATCTGCGTAGAAAGTAAAAACAACCATTTTGAGAGGCTAAAAGAGGGGGATAACTACCACTTTTTCAAGTTTTTTCTCAAAAATATTTGTTCTTTTCAAATTTAGTTGTACCTTTGCACCTCGCAAGGGAATATCCTTGACGTGAATTTGGAATAAAACAATAAAAAACGATACGACTATGGCAATGAAGAGAACTTATCAGCCTTCTCGTCGCAAGAGAATCAACAAGCATGGTTTCCGTGCGAGAATGGCAACTGCTAATGGCCGCAAGGTTTTGGCAGCGCGTCGTGCTAAGGGACGCAAGAAGTTGACTGTATCTGACGAGGCTACATTCAAGTACAACTAGTAGAAAAACTACAAGTAACAGCATAGGTCAGTTCTGAATTCAGAACTGACCTTGCTGTTTTGTTGTGAAAATGGGTATTTACTTCCGCTAACGAGAAAAATTGTCTTGGCTTGCCTTCGGCAACCCGACCCTGCTCCGCCTCGGCAATATCAGTCGCGGCATAAATGCCCCAAAATGCGAAATTGAAAATCTGTGAGCAAGCTCCCATTTTCAATTGTCGCCTTTTGCACCTTCGGTGTGCGACCGCTGTTGCACTCGGCTTAATCGCAGCGTTGGCTGGTTGACGCAGAACAGAGAGTTTAGGGAGATTAGTTAAGTTAGGGGAAATTATCATTAACCTCCCTACTTTGATTTTTGTATTTCTGCATATTATTGATAACTTTGTAGTATGAAACGATTTATATTTTGCATAGTGGCGTTGGTTGTCATGATGGGCAATCAGGCAGTAGCGGCGGAGCTTGTGGCGAAGGTGCCGAAGAGTGTTGAGATTAGTAGTCAGAGTGCTACGCCATACACGATTAAGGTTTCGTGCAAGGGTGAGGCGTTCTATATCTCTGCTTCTGAGCAGTGGCTTGGCGTTGTTGGTGGGGATGTAATGTTCTCGGCAAAGAGGTCGCACAACGTAAAGATTTGGGCAGAGCCGAATCTTACGACCGACTATCGTAGTGCCCTGCTTGAGCTGAAGGGGGTAAAGAGTGGCAAGGTGAAGCAGATTGCTATAACTCAGCCGCCACATCTAAAGAGTATAGTTGATGGCTTTCCAGTGCGGATGATGGGTAGCAGGTATGATGCAGAGAGTTGGGAAGCAAGCGGTATATGCTCGCCAAAGGGTAGCAGTGCGATGATTGCTATGGTTGGTGCGAGTGGTAATCTACTGACAACGACCTCTGAGAAGGGGGTGGCTGTAGCGGGTGTAGGTGCAGGGGACTATCTTCTCTTTGCTGTGCCAGTGGCAAAGGCTGAGGCTGGAGAGCAGTTTGACTTTATGTGCACGATGACGGCTATGGAGGAGGATGCTCCAAAATATTGGATTTTTGAGTATTGGGATGCGGGGCGTTGGAATAGTCTCCAAAGTGAGCTGCGGTGTGCTGAAGATAATAGTGCAATACGTTACTCATTTTACAACAAGTATTTTCGCTCGGCTCACAACACCTCTTTTGCGCAGTCGTTTACCATCTCTGAACCTATTGAAAATGGTTGTGTGAAGGTGCGTCTGCGAGCCCTTACAGGTGGAAATGGCAAGGTAAAACTTACGGATAACAGCAAGTATGTTTCACTACAGTTGATACGATACAACAGTGCGCCAAAGGTTGCTGATACAAAGCGAATGCTATTTATTGGCAACTCGTTTACATACTTCTATGGCACGCCGTTTATGTTTAAGGAGATTGCCCGCAGTCAAGGACATCAAGTGGATGCTGTGATCTCTGTTAAGGGCGGGCAGGAGTTTTCGGAGCATCTGCAGCTTGAGCGCTCTCGTGAGGCGATTATGCAGGGTGGTTTTGATTACGCCTTTCTGCAGGATACATCGCCAAATGCCGCTAAATATGCAGATACACAGAATAGGTCAATACTCAAAGCCAGTCGCGCGATTAACGAGCTAACACGCAAATACTCACCGAATTGCAAGATTGTCTATGAGCAGACGTGGGCATGCCCGTATGATGATTATCGAGGTTATGGTAGCTATGAGAGGTTAGACAGTCTGCTACAGCGTGGCTCCCAGATGCTCGCCTCTGAACTTGCAGAGTTTGATATTGTCATCAGCCCGATAGGTGAGGGTTTCAAGATTGGGCGAGCGCAGAATCTAACACTTCTGCATACAGACAATCGCCATCAGAGCCGCGAGGGGGCATATCTCAAGGCGTGCATAAACTATCTGCTTATCTACAAGCAGCCATTTACAACAACAGTCTCAGACTGTGGTGTAAAGAGAAAAACGGCAGCAGTTATTCGTAAAATTGCAGAGCAAGTGGTGCTTTCTGAATAAAAATCCTTATATTTGTGACAATCAAACTAAAACGGATATACAATGTTTACTTCAGAACAAAAAGCGGCAATTATCCGCATCAGCTTCTTTATCCTCTCTGCAGATGGTAAAATTGAGGACTCAGAGATGGACTTCTCTTTCTCTATGTGGCAACTTATTGGCGTCAATGAGCAGGATGCCGACCTTGCACGTACAATGACCGGCATTGAGGCTTGCAATGTTGTCACTGCGATGGCTGAAGAGGATAAATCGTTTGTCTGCGCACTCCTTGGCTGCATGATTCTCTCTGACGGTGAGGCTGCAGAGCAGGAGGTTCGCGTTTGGCGTACCATTACAGAGATTTGTAACCTTCCAGCTATGAGTATTGAGCAGGCTACAGAGATTGTCAGAGCTCGCCTTGAGTAGGTTAGACTCTATCCCTAATTTTAATGAAGCCGTCTAACAAGGTGATTTCTGCGTTACTCTTGCCCTCAAAATCCTCACATACGCTACAGTATGCTGCGGTTTTTCGGACTACGCAAGCCTTGAAAATCTCTTGTTATACAACTTCTAACGAAAAGAAGCTGTCTAACAAGTAGATTTCTGCGTTACTCTTGCCCTCAAAATCCTCACATACGCTACAGTATGCTCCGGTTTTTCGGGCTACGCAAGCCTTGAAATCCCTCTTGTTATACAACTTCTAACAAAATGGGCGTGTCTAAAAAACTTGTTAGACGCGCCCTTTTTTTATGATAGCAGCAACAGTCAGGACTCCGATATTTGGATAGTTAGGTTAATGAGCAGTGGGAGAACTGAGTGCAAGCCGAGTGGTGTGGCGTGACTGGTCAATCGCAGATTGTAAGAAAATGTTAGGTATAAGAAATGGGAGCTTGCTCACTAAATCTTATAGCTAACATTTTCCTTGCGCAGCAAGTCTGTCACGCCTATATATCCGAGGCGCCGCCGAAGAAGAGCCGCGTAGTCGGCTCAACCCCACATATGAAAAAAGATAAGTCCTGAGGTAGCTGGAGTGTTGGGGATAGAAGTGAATTTTATGATATTTGCGTCTATATTTTATTCTGGTTTGCGGAGCATAGCATAGCTTATGTGACAAAAAATAGGATAAAAGATAGGCGTGAAGAGCATAAAATAGACGATATACCCAACGCTCCAGATACCTATGTTGGGCAACAGTCAGGACTCCGATATTAGGTTAGTTAGGTTAATGAGCAGTGGGAGAACTGAGCGCAAGCCGAGTGGTGTGGCGTGACTGGTCAATCGCAGATTGTAAGAAAATGTTAGGTATAAGAAATGGGAGCTTGCTCACTAAATCTTATAGCTAACATTTTCCTTGCGCAGCAAGTCGGTCACGCCTATATATCCGAGGCGCCGCCGAAGAAGAGCCGATAGTATCGGCTCAACCCCACATATGAAAAAAGATAAGTCCTGAGTGTTGGGCAACAGTCAGGACTCCGATATTAGGTTAGTTAGGTTAATGAGCAGTGGGAGAACCCCACATTTGTACTACAAAAGTACTATCTTTTTATTAAAACGCAAACTTTTTGGTAAAAATTTTCGCAAAAATGTGGTTAAAAGTTAAATTTTATAAGAAAATTGTTCTTTTATAGGTGTAGAAAATCTCTTTTTTAATAAAAGACGAGGTGTAGAAGTATAAGAGTGACCAATGTTATATAGAAGATATTTGCCCAGCGGGTGGTCATGCGGTCGAGGGCGAAGGCGGAGAGGATAGAGGTTGGAACTGCGATAATGGGCAGCATAGTGACTCCACAGCCAGGCAGCAGAAGTGCGGTGGTGGTGATGATGGTCATCCAGATTGTTAGCTGTACACTTTTGCGCACTGGAACAAGCATAGTATAGCGATTATAGATACCCACCATAATGCCGTAGAGCAGAATAATGGCAAGTAGAGAACATATTGCCACGGTAATCAGGGGCATGGTTTGGAGGTTGAACTCTAAGTTAAAGTCAAGGTTAAAGTCAAGGTTAAGTCCGCCATTCAATAGGTTATGGTATATATTTAGTGGTACATCGGTGATATTTCCGCCCATATACCAGCCGATATAGCTTGCGCCGACGAGTGGGACAAGGTAGCCAGTGAAGCAGATAACTATCTGTCTAAATGAGAGCGGGAAGATAAAGATTGCCATTATAAGGGTCAGCACCAGCACTATTGCAGGGTTATATGCCACAGCGGCAGCACCGAGCAGTAGTGAGCCTGTAAAGAGGGACTCTTTATCGTTGAGGAACTGCAGGGAGCGAATCATAAACATTGTACCGAAAGCTGTAAGGGTTGAGGCTGCAGCGGCGGTGAGGATATTTGGAGAGAGGAGTATTGTGCAGCTGATAAAGCCGAAGAGTGAGACCGGCAGGGTGCTAAAGCCGCCGAATATTCCCACCTTGACAGCTGAGCGATTGACCACAGTAGCGGCAGCAAAGAGTAGTAGGGCTGCGATGACACTCTCCCACCAGCGCGGTAAGAAGGAGCACTCGTTTAGCTCTGCAGGGTAGGGGTTGAGGTAGAGGCGTAGGATGCTAACAGTGAGTGTGACTATCAGTAGCAAGGTGGCAAAGCTACTCGTCTGGCGTGTGATTGAGATCATATTGTGTAAAATATAAGGTGTACGATTTTAATTTTGTGGTAAAGTTACCCAAATTTTCGTAAAAAATAGGTAACTTTGTTCTATGTTACCAAATTTTTATCAGACACAGTTACTTGAGGCTGGGTGTGACGAGGCGGGCAGAGGTTGTCTTGCCGGTCCAGTGTTTGCGGCGGCGGTAATCCTGCCACCAGATTTTCACCATCCGCTACTGAACGACTCAAAGCAGATGACAGAGAAGAATCGCAATCTGCTACGCGAGATTATCTGCCGTGAGGCTGTTGCGTGGGCAGTGGAGGCGGTGAGTGCGGAGCGTATAGACCAGATTAACATCCTCAATGCCTCTTTTGAGGGTATGTCCCTGGCGGCGGCGAGGCTTGAGCCACAGCCACAGTTCCTTGCCATTGACGGAAATCGTTTCCGAACAAAGCTGGAGATACCTTTTCAGTGCATTATTAAGGGTGATGGTAAGTATGCCGATATTGCGGCGGCATCGGTGTTGGCAAAGACCTTTAGGGATGAGTATATGCTCACCATCGCCGAGCAGTATCCGATGTATGGTTGGGCGAAGAATAAGGGTTACCCAACGCGCGAGCATCGTTTAGCGGTACTGGAGCATGGGCTCTCGCCTCACCATCGCAAGACCTTTAACTGTGAGATAGATCAATTAAACCTATTCTAAGCGGTATGAAAAATATAACATTCAGTAAGAGCGTGCCCGTAGTGGGCGTTTACGATGTGGTTGTCTGTGGAGCAGGCCCTGCGGGGGTGATTGCTGCTATAGCGGCGGCGCGAGAGGGGGTGAGTGTGGCTCTTGTTGAGCGATTTGGATTTCTTGGAGGTATGGCTACGGCGGGGCTTGTGATGCCGCTGAGCGTCTTTATATATCAGAATAAGAGGGTTATTGGAGGCATTCCGTGGGAGTTTCTTGAGAGACTTGAGGCTATGGGTGGCGGATATATTGAGAAGCCGCTCGGTAATGTAGCCTTTGACCCCGAACTATACAAGCTCTGCATGCAGCGTATGGTGCTTGAGGCTGGGGTTACGCTCTATATGAACTCATACCTTACGGGCACAGTGGTGGGCAAAGATGGCAAAGTGGAGTGCGTAGTAATTGAGAACAAGAATGGCGCGGAGGCGTTGGAGGCGAAGGTGTTTATAGATTGTACGGGCGATGCTGACCTTGCAGCCATGGCGGGAGTAGAGATGCAGCCGATGAATGGAGAGCCGTTGCAGCCACTATCTACCTACTTTATCCTTGCGGGTGTAGATACCTCGTCGCCACTGATTGCCGAGGCTATGCACCACAACAAGCAGGGGGTGAACTGTCACTGTTTGCCAATTAGAGAGTATCTGCTTGAGCACGCCGAGGAGCTTAATATGCCTGAGTTTGGCGGCCCATGGTTCTGTACAACACTACACGAAGGTTGCGTGGCGGTGAATATGACCCGCACGGCAGCCGATGCGTGTGATAATCGTGACTATACGGCGGCAGAGTGTCGCCTACGCGAAGATGTATATCGTATGGCGGATGTGTTGAGAAACAACTTCGCGGAGTTTAAGAACTGTTATGTTGCCTCTGTGGCTACGCAGGCGGGTATTCGTGAGACGCGCAGAATAAAGGGTGTGCATACGATGACGGCTGAGGAGTATATGTCGGGATATAGGTATGAGGATAGCATCTCGCGTGGCGCTCACCCGATAGATATCCACGCGACAAAGGGTAGCAGTCAGGTGACTCACTTCCTTGAGCAGGCGGCATACGTGCCATATCGTGCGTTGATAGCTCAGAACTACCCAAATCTGATAGTTGCAGGTCGCTGTCTGTCGGCTGACCGCAAGGCTTTTGCATCTATGCGCGTGCAGGCGAGTTGTATGGGTACGGGTCAGGCAGCAGGTGTTGCAGCAGCAATGGCGGCAAAGTGTAGTTGTGATGTTCAAAATGTTGATGTTGAGGCTCTTGTGGCAAGGCTTAAGCAGATTGGTGCAGCATTAGATTAGAATTAGAATGAAGAAATTTTGGATAATCTTAGGTGTCACAGTTGTGGCGATAGTGGCTCTGTTGAGTCAGACGGCGTGGGTGAAGTATGAGAAAGTGGTCTGTCAAATAGCTATGCGCGACTCGGTAAAGCTATATACGACAATATACAAGCCTCGCTGGGGCAGTGACCACCCGATATTGATTCAGCGCACGCCATATTCATCAGCTCCATACGAGGATGGTATTCCTCGTGGTTTGGTTACCTCTTATCGTATGCGCAACTTTGTTAGTCGTGGCTATATTATTGTCTATCAGGATGTTCGCGGTAGATTTATGAGTGAGGGGGAGTTTGAGAATATTCGCCCTGCGAGTGCTGCAGTAAATGAGGCGACAGATGCCTATGATACGGTGGAGTGGCTTGTCAATAATATTGAGGGTAATAATGGCAGAGTGGGCTTCTGGGGGTGTTCGTACCCTGGTTTTTATGCTATGTATGCGGGTGTTGATGCTCACCCAGCCGTCAAGGCTGTCTCTCCGCAAGCGCCTGTGACAGACTGGTTTATGGGTGATGATGTGCATCACAATGGAGTGATGATGCTCTCTGATGCATTTAACCTTATGCCGATGCTTAGCCATACGAATCATCAGCCAACGACTGAGTGGGAGCCGACAAAAAACCACGAGATGAAGCCAGACCGCTTCAACTTCTTTATCCGTGCTTCGCGCGACTCACTGCGTAAGATTATGCATCCATCATCGTTCTGGGACGCTATGAGCAGCCATCCAGATTATGATAATTGGTGGCAGGAGCGCGATGTGAGGCGATACCTATATAACATAAAGCCAGCGGTGATGGTTGTTGGTGGAACTTTTGATGCTGAGGATTGCTATGGCGCTTGGAACACCTTTAAGGCTATACGTAGCCAATCTCCGCAGACCGATTGCCGCCTTGTTATGGGTCCGTGGGCACATGGGGCATGGAATGGTCGTAAGGCGCATAAGTTGGGAGATTTTGATTTCGGTAGAGGTGCAAGTGGTAGATATTATCACAACAACTTTGAGCTTCCATTTTTTGAGTACCATCTTAGAGGTAAGGGCAGTGTAGAGGAGATTGCTGAGGTGTCAATGTTCCTCTCAGGGAGCAATGAGTGGTACACCACAGATGATTGGCAACTATCTGATACTGAGGAGATAAGCTACTATTTAGATGGTGAAACATTGTCTACAACTGCTCCGGCGGCTACTGCTTGTCGTAGTTACGTTTCAGACCCCGACAATCCTGTGCCGTATGACTCTGTGACAGATTACCGTCGTCGTGAGTATATGGTTGCAAATCAAGAGTTTACTACTGTTCGCAAGGATGTGCTTTGTTATACCACAGAGCCTCTTGCTACTGATGTGACCCTTGTGGGGGAGGTTATAGCTTCGCTCGATGTGGCGATAAGCACTACGGATGCCGATTTTGTGGTAAGGGTTATAGATCTTTTTCCGAGTGATGACGCTCAAAAGCCAGATTATCAGATGCTTGTGCGTGCCGAGCCTATGAGGGCAAGGTATCGTGAGTCGTTTAGTAATCCCCTACCGATGGTGCCAAATGAAAAGACAACGATTCGCTACGCTCTGCCAGATATTGCCCACACTTTCAAGGCTGGACATCGCATTATGGTCTGTGTGCAGAGCAGTTGGTTTCCGCTTGCGGAGTTCTCGCCGCAGCAGTTTGTGAATCTATGGGAGTGTAGTTCGGCCGACTTTATTTCGGCAGATATTGATGTTTACAACAGTTCAAAGATAACTTTTAAGAGGGTACGATGAAGAGATTCTTAGTGATAGCTGCAGCTGTAATATTTTGTTGTTCAACCTCTTATGCGCAGTATAAGGCGGTGTTTATGGGTGACTCAATTTTTGATAGTTGGGATAGTACAAAGCATGGTGGACATCCAGAATTTTTTACGAAAAACGCCTTTCTCAATCGCGGCATAAGCGGTCAGGTGACGGCTCAGATGGTTGAGCGTTTTGAAAAGGATGTTATTTCTAACGCTCCAGAGTTTGTGATTATCTGCGGTGGCACAAACGACATTGCTCAGAACAAGGGATATGTCTCTAATCGCCAGATAATGAAGAATATAAAGTGGATGGTCCGAACTGCAGAGAGGAGCGGTATTCGTGTTGTCCTCTGCACAATACTCCCTGCTGCGCGTTACCATTGGCGACCAGAGATTGCCCCAGTAGAGCCTATACGCGACATGAATCGCCGCATAGAACGCTTTGCAAAGCACAAGCAGCGCATATTTATAGATCTCTACACCCCTCTTGCGGCTGCGGATGGCTCACTGCCCAAGGAGTTATCAAAAGATGGCGTTCATCCAAACAGCCACTGTTACGATATAATGGAGAAAATAGTTCTTCAGGCGTTGAGATAGGCATAAAAAAACAGACTTCAATTGAAGCCTGTTTTTTTGTCTATATGGTTGATTTACAGCTTCTCAAGCTTTACTGTAAAGTGGCGCATAAGCTCGGTCTCCCAGACAATCTTCACACCGCGAGTAATCTCATGGCGGCGGTCAAAGACATTCTTAAGAGCTACGGCGATAACGTCCATGTGGTTGTTAGTGTATACGCGGCGAGCAACGCAGAGGCGCAGAAGGTCAAGACCTCCGAAGCGGTTCTCGCGCGTTACTGGGTCGCGGTCAGCGAGGATGTAGCCAATCTCACAACCACGAACACCTGCCTCAAGGTATAGCTCAACGGCAAGGGTCTGTGCTGGGAACTCCTCCTTTGGAACGGATGTGAGCACCTTACTTGCATCAACGAAGATGGCGTGGCCACCTGCAGGGCGCTGGTAAGGGATGCCGAACTCGTCAAGGCGAGCAGCGAGGTACTGCACCTGGCGGATGCGGGTGTCAAGGTTGTCAAACTCGGTATTCTCGTCAAGACCAATAGCAAGAGCCTCCATATCACGACCATTCATACCACCATAAGTGAGGTAACCCTCAAATGGGATACAGAAGCGCTTTGCACCCTCGTACCAATCCTCGTGGCGAGTAGCGATAAAGCCACCCATATTTACGATACCATCCTTCTTTGCGGACATTGTCATTGCATCAGCAAGAGAGTATATCTCGGCAACAATCTCCTTAATGGTTTTATCTGCATAACCCTCCTCGCGGGTCTTGATAAAGTATGCATTCTCGGCAAAACGTGCTGAGTCAAGCACTACGCGCTTGCCATACTTATCTGCAATAGCACGAACAGCGCGAAGGTTTGCCATAGAAACTGGCTGACCACCAGCGGTGTTGTTTGTAATTGTAACGATGATAAATGGTACGCGCTCGTGGTACTGCTCAAGGGCTGCCTCAAGCTTTGCAGGGTCTACATTACCCTTGAAAGGAATCTCAAGCTGGGTATCCTTTGCCTCGTCAATAGTGCAGTCAAGGGCAGTAGCCTTGCGAGACTCAATGTGACCCTTAGTTGTGTCAAAGTGAGAGTTGCCTGGAACAACATCGCCCTGCTTTACAAGGTGGCTGAAAAGCACATTCTCAGCAGCACGACCCTGGTGTGTAGGGATAACATACTCAAAACCTGTAAGGCGGGTGATAGTATCCTTGAGGTGGAAGAATGATGTTGAGCCGGCATAGCTCTCATCGCCCATCATCATTGCTGCCCACTGACGGTCAGACATTGCGCCTGTACCAGAGTCGGTAAGGCAGTCGATATAGACCTGGTCGGCACGAAGCTGGAAGAGGTTGTAGTGTGCATCCTTCATCCACTGCTCACGCTCACAGCGTGTACTCTTACGAATAGGCTCCACCATCTTGATGCGCCACGATTCTGCAAAAGGTAATTCCATAATTGTTTTTTAATTTTTTATTATTTTTTAAGTTAGTTTTTATCAATCTTTACAAAGGTAGTAAATATTTTCTAAAAAAGTGGTCGTTACAACCACTTTTTATATTTGAAAAATCCCATTGTTATAACCGAAGCTAAGATCATAAGTCCCAGAGCGAAGATATAACCCACAGGTATTGTCATTCCGTTCTCAAGGGTCCACACCCAGTCAAGCTCTGGCATAAACTTGAAGTTCATACCGTAGATACTTGCAACGAGCGTCGCTGGCAGGAAGACGACCGCCGCCACAGAGAAGATCTTTACAACCTCGTTCTGCTCAATATTGATTAGACCCAAAGCTGCATCCTGGATATAGTCCAGACGCTGGAAGGTGAAGTCTGTATGGCTGATAAGTGAGCTTACATCCTTAATCATCAGCTGCAGTCGTGGGTAAATATCGTTAGGGAAGCGCTCCGAGCGGTGGATACCTGACAGCACGCGCTGGCGGTCAAAGATATTCTCACGCAGCACCATGGTACGCTCCTGCAGGGTGTTAATGCGGTGGATAACCTCCTTGTCGATGCTATCCTCGTGGTTGATATCCTTGCTCAGCGTAGATACTTGACGACCCACCATCTCCACAAGGTCGGCATCAAAGTCAATGCGCACCTCAAGCAGCGAGATAAGGATATGGTAGCCAGTGGAGTAGTTGCGGTAGTTCATCTGCAGGCGCTTCTCCGCCTCGCGGAAGGTCCGCATATCTGCCTGACGCACAGATACAAGCACACCCTCATTAGATAGTGTAAACGACACTGGCTCAACCTTAAACGAGTCGCCACCAACGGGAACGAAGAAGTTGCTATTTGAGATAATGGCATTCTCAGACTCCGAGTACTTTGATGTAGACTCAATCTCCTCAACCTGCTGGCGGGTCTGGAGGTTTATCTCCATAAAGTTCTCAACTGCCTTCTGCTCCTTGATTGTGGGTTGCATCATGTCAATCCACAGAATATCGTCATATCCCAAATCGTCAAATAGTTCGGTATCGGCGTTTCGGATAATCTTGTTGTATTGCTTTAGATAGATTGTAATCATTGTTCTGTTCTCCTCTCTGTTTTTTGATTAGTATTCTCTCATAGTCCAGATTGGGCGGTTTTGCCGCTTAATCCCTTCAGCCGGGATTGACCTTAGGCTCGATTTTCAGCCCAAAGTCCCAGAACTTTTGCAGTGCTTTATGCTTCTGTGAATCAAATAGATAGTCTATATTTCTTGTAAGATAATCGTAGGCATAATCTTTTGTAGCATACTCACTCTCAAGAATTGCCTCGTATGTGTGCTCAACGCCGTATGTAAGGCAGCACTGTAGTGCGTCGTGAACCTGATAGCTAAGACCCTTGCGAGCCACCCAGAGGGCGAAGGTAAATGGCAGGTGGGTCTGAGCAATCCACTCCGAAGCAAGGTCGTAGTTATAGGCAAAGCGACCCTCATAGCCGAAGCACTTGTCGCCAATGATAAGGAAGGCATCTCCTGGTTGAGGATTGTCAAGCGTAGTGTACTGCTCCATAGCAAGCCACTGAGGTGATATTTTCCAGCGATACTTAGCCAAGTAGCCAGCCAACTGAACAGAGGTGCGAGAGTGGGCATCCAGCCAGATACGCTCCACGCGCTCAATAGGGGTGTTGCTAACAATCATAACGGTGCGAACAGCCCCCACAGCACCAATGCAGTAGTCTGTTACGACCTGCGCATCCTTGAGCGTAGGGACTACGGCAGCAGGGATAAGGGCTAAATCGACTTTGCCCTCAATAAAGTGGATGACATTCTGAGATGGGGGTGCAAGCAGCAGCTCGGCGCAAAGACTACCTTCGTGCCGAATACCATAGAGGAACGGTATCGTATTGAGATACGATATTGCAGCTATTTTTGCATTGATACCCATCACCGTCCATAGTTAGAAGCTGTTAGTGAAACAAAACGGTACTACACAGTACACAAATCACTGCAAAGTTAATACTTTTTTTGGAGGATGTATGCCCTTTAGGAATTTTTTTCACTTTTTTTCAAAAAAAGTTGCATGCGTAACTCTGTTTATTGCAATATTTTGCCGCCCAATGGTTATGAAATGGGGTGCGAAAAATCACTTTGCCCTCTTGACAAGGGGCTTTTTGAGGGTATATATTTGCACCGTCATTGAGCAGCAATCGCAAAGCAATCCATCTCTGGAACGACTCTACACGCAGCATCTACTCTTGAGCTGACCCTCTATCTGCTTTAAGACAAATCAAACAACCAACAAAATTACACAAAATGATCTACATCAATTCACAACCAAGGGATTTAGCCCCTATAAATGAAGGGGCAATTTTTGAGATAGAGGCGGATGAAGTCTCTGATTTTACGATAGATATAATCGACAGCAAGAATAGGCGTGTCGTGGGAACGAAGGTGGTAAAGGGTGTGCAGCGCACCGAGGTAGATGTTGCCCCATATATTGAGAATATGGTATCAATATCACCATCGTGGGCAGAGGAGTGTCAGCTCAAGGATATAGATATTGTATCGTACTATATCTCCATAACAAATGGTATGGATAGTGAGGTTTCAGAGCCTATAAGGGCGAGTTGCAACAGAAGAGAGGTCAGGATAGACGACTTCTACAGCGAGCTCTCTACAGAGCGCACAATAGGGTATTCAGAGTGTGACGATATTTGTTTTGTAACCATTGCAAATGCAACTGTTGTGGCGCAAATAACCCCAAGCGTGGGGCAGAAGCGGGTTTTAGCGCTTGACAGTCGGACCGGCATTGTGCAGTTGCATGTGGCAACAAAAGAGTTTAATAGAGATCTAAAGTGGCTTAAGGTGGAGATCTTAGTAGATGACAATCTGATGCAGAGCATGCAATACACTATTGTGCCACGTTACAGTGGCGCGGTAAGGGTGGCATGGCTCTCAGAGGGGGGAATGCCAGAGCGTTTTACACTGCCTATGTTAATCTCAAAGAGTCGCGTGGTGGAGCGAAAGAGTCTATTTACCAACAAAATCATGGGGGAGATGATAAGTTGCAAGAGTGTTAAGAAAATCACTCTACGCTCGCAGCTATTGGCAGATAGCGATGCAGATTTTCTATCAACGATACTCAGTTCGCCCAAGGTGTGGTTAGAGCTTGCAGAGGGGGTGGTGGAGGCTCAGCCATTAGAGACGGAGATGGTGACAAGTATCTTCGGAAGGTTAGTAAGCGCTGAGTTTACATTTGAATATGGCGGAGAGGAGGTGTTGTTGTGAAGCTATATGTTGATGGACACTGCTGCCCATTAGATTCGGAGCCAACATTGCCTATAGGATTCTCTGTAGAGGGGCTGACAGATCCTCAGAGTGCGATGCAGGGGCAGATATTAGAGTTGGAGCTCCCCTCAACAGTTCAATCGGATGCTATCTTTGGCAAGGCGAGGGATATTTATGCCGCTGAGCGATTTAACGATACACACCATCAGGCAACACTTGTCTACAAGGGGGTGGAGCTATTTAGTGGAACAATCTGCATTGTGAATACTCAGTTGAACGACAAGAGTGGTGGCGGCTATAGGGTGCGAATAGTCTCTGGCGGAGCCGATTGGGCGAAGAGGGCTGCCAGAACGACCCTCAGAGGCTGCGGGTTGGAGTTTTCAACAACGCTAACGCCAGAGAATATTATGAGCACGTGGCAAGGTTTTCAACCTGTGAGATTTCTGCCTGTGTTGAGAAACAGATACCCATCGGCATACTCAGGTGCATCGGCAGCACCGTTGGAGTATATTATGACGACAGATGACTTTCATCCATTCTTCTCTGTGGCGGCTCTGTTAGAGGAGATTTTTAAGGGTTACACGGTAAAGGGCGACTTCTTTATGAGCAGCGATTGTCGTCAGCTACACTTTAGTGGTCAATACGCCTCGCCAGATACGGTGAAACAGCAGAAACTTCTTGACTTTTTAGCCCGCCGACAGCATCGCGCAACAGCTACAGCAGATGAGTGGGGAAAGGTCTACGCAACGGTGAGCTTTGACGCAGAGAGTGCGTTGGGAAATATTGTCGATACGGCAAATCCTACAGCTGTAGATTGTGACGGCAACCTAATGAAGGATACCTTTACTACGGGTAATGTCTTTACCATAAACGAGGATGGGTATTGCCAATTTCAGAGTAGCATTGCGGCGCATGTGGGCTTTATTCTCCATCTGGAGTACACTACCGATTACCGCATAGCATCACGAAGGGAGTTGCAGGGCTTTAATCGTGTGATTGCAGAGCCAGATGTAGATGCCACATTTGTCTTGACAAACTCATTTGAGGATCAGCGCGAGAAGCTACAGTATGGGTTGAACTACAACCTCTGCATCTTTGACTATGTGCCAGGCTCTATATATCGTCTGACAATCTACGACTCTCAGAGTGGGGAAGAGGTGGATAGTTACACAATTGAGAGCAGATATACAAAAATCTCTATGCCTGAGGGTTGCATTCCGCGCTGTACCCTTGAGATTATGGAGGGCGAGAAGAGTGAGAGCATGAGTGACTGGGCAATATATCCTGGTTTTGTGGCGGAGAGAGGGCAGACAGAGGTAGCTATTGACCTCAGAATACCTCCTCAGGAGTTTGCTCCAGAGCAGAAGATGCAATTTAACCGAATAAAGTTTGCTGGTGCTGAGCCAGGAATGGAGATTACACTCTCAACGGCTTGCTCTCTGCGACCATACTTCTCCTCAGTCCCTGGGTATGGTTCATTAGTTACCCTGCAGGATATTACGCACGACAATATCTGGCTTATAGAGGTTGTGGATGCGATTTGTAAGATGTTCAACCTTGTCATCTTTACTGATGAAACGACAAAGAGTGTCTACATTGAGCCAATGGAGAACTTCTACACCCAAACGGAGTGGGAGTGGAGCGACAAGGTGGATTACAGTCAGCCGATAGAGATTGCCGACATAGGTGTTGATCAGGCGCAGCGGGTGGAGTTTAGTTACCGCGAGGGTGATTTTGCCTCCAAGCAGCTCACTGCGCAGGGTGGTGCAAAATTTGGCAGCTGGCACTTTGACAATCCAACCTATGGGGCGAAGATGGCTACAAAAAGGGTTATCAATCCGCTCTTCACTACAGGGGTAAACAAAACGGGTCAGTATGCCTTAGCACCTTCGGCATCAATCCTTCAGGTGGGCGACAGCTCTGCTGAGGGGGCTATGGACTCCCCATTTACACCGCACATTGTCCGCTATGCGGGGCTGCGACCACTGCCAGAGGGGGAGTGTTGGGGCTATCCAATCAATGAAAATCGCTATCCACTTGCAGCATTCTTCTTTGAGGGCGATGATTATAGCGATGGCTTCTCGCTCTGCTATGAGGATAGAGAGGGGGTGAAGGGGTTAAATAGATTCTACCAGCAGAGTGCCGAGCGTATAGCCACCCGCCAGCGTGTAAAACTATCGTTGCACCTCTCGCCTGTGGAGATTATGCAGCTACTGTCGGCTGAGGATAATCATCCAAATCTCAGAGATTGCTTTAGGCTCAACATATTGGGTGAGAGTTCGCTCTATCGCCTTGAGTCGCTCAAAAATTACAATCCTCACACGCGCCAAGCACAGTGTACATTTATCAGATTAACTAAAGACTAACAAACTATGAATCAGACCATTAAAATTTCGGCAACAGCAACCGTTGCCACTATAGACATTGAGGGCGTTATCGGTTCTCAAAGCTCAAATGGCGCGGTGACTACCTATGAGGATTTGCGCGAGAAGCTACAGCAGATAGAGGCTCTTAATACGCCATTGGTAGTTGTAAATATCCGCTCCGTTGGCGGCGATGTTGCCGATGCACTACTAATTTACGAGGCGCTGCTCTCTTTGGATGCACACATAACCACCCGCTGTTATGGGTACACAGCATCTGCTGCGACAATTATTGCTCAGGCTGCCAACGAGGGTTGTCGTGAGATTGCAGACTCAGCACTCTACCTTATTCACAACTCCTCCTGTGCTGCCGAGGGGAATGCTTTAGAGCTTGCACAGCAGGCAGAGCTGTTGCAAAAGACCGATGAGCGTATAGCCGCCATATACGCCTCACGCTCTGCAAAGTCAGCCGCTCACTTTGCTGCTCTGATGTCCCAGAATGGGGGAAATGGTGTATGGCTATCGCCTGAGCAGGCTGTAGAGGCGGGCTTGGTAGATAGTATCATCAAGCCAGAGGCAACGACCTCCCCAGCGCTTCTTGACCGCATAAGTTCATGGCTCGGTCTAAAGCCTAAGCCCGCGCCACAGATCGCCCCGCCTGTAGATAGGGTGAACATACGTCAAGCGTTAAGCCCCTGCACCCCCATCACACTTACCGAGGGGCAGAATAGCGCCTCTCCAACCTCTACAGTTGAGGTTGATGACCCCGACTTTGAGGGTCAAACTCTAACGGCAAATGCCACCGCCTACAATAGAGATGTGGCAGCAATGATGAATTATTAACCGAAGTGTATAACTTCTTAAAAACCAAACAACTATGCTTATTGAAAATCCAAAAACTTACAAAGGAACTGAAGTAGAGAACATCTTTTTTCGCCCATCATTTTGTGGCAAGAGTGCCGATGAGCTGGGTATCCGCGTAATCTATAATATGCCTATGCCGACAACTGTCCAGGTGTGGAGTCGCCCAGAGAATGTGTTGCAGCCATTTGAGAGCGGTTGGAGCGGTGGCATAAATGCCAACAAGATGCAAAAGACCATCGACATGCACAAGGTCAAGGCTGAGACACGATTCTCGGCAGAGGACTACTTCTCGATGATTTTTGAGAAAATCATTGCATCAGATGCTGTAGGTTTTGGCGACCTTACAGGTACAGAGCTTGAGAAGGCTGAGACCGAGCTGTTCCGTCAGGCTATTGCCGAGGGTGTTCGCAGCACCATGTGGATTGGCGACACGAAGGGTGAAATCTCTTCACTGACGACCTTCAACGGATTTTTCCGCCATATTGTAGATGGTGGTAATAAGATTGCCCACACGCTACTTACAGATGACGAGGCTCCAGTTGCTGCCATTGATACACTGCAGCGAAGCTGGATTCAGGCGTCAGACGAGCTGAAGGCTCTGCGCTCAGAGGGTGAGCTTGTCTACTTTGTCAGCTCAGATCTCTACAATGCCTACATTGAGGAGCTTGACCAGAAGGGTGTAGATAGTGCCTATAACGACGTTATCAACGGTCACGCAACACTCTACTATCACGGTATCCCAGTCATTGAGGTGGCGCTTGGCAACTACGACAAGAATCAGTTTACTACCTTCTGTTTGCTTACTGACCGTCGCAATATGGTCTTGGCGCTCAACACCTCTGACATGCCTGAGAATGAGGTGCGCATGTGGTACAACCCAGATGAGATGGAGAATCGTCAGCGTGCCGTATTCCTTGCTGGTGCAGATATTATCGACCAGAGATTGATCTCGGTTATCTACTCAAACTACTAAAATATTAACCTTCGCTAACAAGAAAAATTGCCCAGTTTGCACTCTGTGGCAATTTTTCTTGCAGAGCGATGTAAATGCGCAGTAGATTATGAGTAAGCCCATTGGCGGGGTGAGGGGTGTCACTCTTCGCTTCGCAACAGAACAGAATGCACAAGTCCAGGTTGTGCCTTTAGTGGATGATAGCTCGGAGTATGTTCAGATGGTTGATTGTACAAAGTGTATTATTGGCGTTACCCATACGCTAACTCTTGAGGCTCAGCGGCGCAATGCCTCGCCATGGCTTAGCCTTGACTTTATAGAGCGCGCGACGATAGATGGGGTGATTGCCACTGTAGAGCTTAATGATGGCAGGGTGGTAGATATTGGCAACAGTAGCACCCCGTTACGTCTATGCTCTATTAAAGATGCGAGCAGAACCTCTTGCAGCCATATTCCGACAGTAACCTTGACGCTTAAGTGCGAAAATCTAACACTAACACAATAACTATGAGTAAAATAACAAAAATTTGTGGAGAGGTATCCACAACAGCAGACCTATATAGCCATCGTGCCGCGAAGGTTGAGAGCCGCCAATTCTGGCGTTGGGGCAGCGATAACCGCCTTCCACAACTGCTCTCGGCAGTCTCGCGCTGCTCAACAACCCACCGCCGAATAATTAACGACAAGGCGGACTATATCTCAGGTAAGGGATTTGTCTTTGATACCTCTGTGCCACTACTTGAGCAGCTTGTTGTGAGAATAAATGGCAATGGAGAGTCCCTTAGACAGCTGATAAACAAGGTTGCCTTTGATAAAGCTCTGTTTGGTAACGCCTTTGTAGAGATTGTCACCAATGCCGACCACACATTCCTCTCGCTCTACCATCAGGATGCTGTTCGCTGCCGTGTGGCGAAGGACTCAAAGCATATCATCCTCCACCATAATTGGGATAACTTCTCGGCAAAGGATGCTGTTGTATTGCCGCTCTACCCCCACTTTGAGCAGCAGGCAGATGGCACACTGAGGGCGATAATCCACTATAAAGATTATGAGCCAGGCTTTGAACACTACGGCGTTCCGCCATATATTGCGGGCTTGGGCGTGAGCGCTATAGCCTACAAGACCGACAGGTGGAATATCTCGCGCCTTGATAACTCTTTCCAGCCTTCGGGCATTGTAATTCTTGACGATGCAGTGGATAATGAGGCAGATGCAGAGCGAATTATGAGAAATGCAGAGGCTCGCTTTGCTGGTAAGCCTGGACAGGTGATGTTTGTCGTTAAGGATGGCTCAGAGAATGACAACTCCCGCTTTGTGCCTATATCGTCAGATAACGATGGCGACTGGGCGGCACTACATACCCAGGCTACTAACGATATTGTCGTTGCTCACTCTTGGTTTCGCTCGCTCAGTGGATTAGACTACTCTACGGGATTTAATTCAGAGCGTATTCTGCATGAGTATGAGATTGCCCTCAACACCGTAATCCTCGGTGAGCAGGCTGAACTTTTAGAGCCTCTGCGAGAGGTTATTGAGAATATTTTGGGTATTGATACATCCTCCTTGGAGTTTGTCAATCGCCCACCTACACGCTCAAAACCTATCTATATGAAGGTCTGGGAGGCTCGTAAGGCTGATGGATTGGATTATGACCCAGAGGATGAGAGTCAGCAGTGTTTCCTCTCGGAGATTTCGAAGTATAACGTAACAAAAATTGGATAATGAGAACACTAATAACACCATCACAGGTACTCACACTCGCCTTTAATGGAGGGCAGTACCTCTCTCAAAGTGCTATCTCTGAGGCAGATATCCTCGCCGCCACCTCAAGATACCTGCAGCCCGTAGTGGGACAGTCGCTGCTTGAGGCTCTCTATGAGGGGCAGTATGAGCAGCTACTTGCGGATTATCTTGCCCCAGCTCTCGCCTTTGCCGTTAGGGCTCTTGTTCAGCCATCGCTCGCCTTGCGTACTGGCGAGGGTGGCGTGACCGCTCCGCGAACAGATGCCTCAGTGACGGCAGAGAGATATGCTGTAGATGCACTTATGCGCTCAATCAAGAGCCGTATGCACGAATTGATAGAGCAGCTCTCGCACCACCTTAACCAAAATGCTGGTAGCTATCCAGAGTATAACCCGAAGTTGAACATTCTAAATCGTTGCTCAATTGATGGAGGCATTGTACAGATTTTTTAACTCGCTCGCTCTGTCGCTCTTGGCACTCTTTGCGCCTGTGCAGAAGATTGTCATTTGCGCACTCTGCTTTGTGGTTGTGGACTTTGTGAGCGGGGTAGCTGCCTCGCGGGCGGTAGCAAAGCGCGAGGGGCGAAGGTGGTACTTTGAGAGCCATGAGGCGTGGCGCACACTCTACAAGGTGGGTTTTATCGTGGTTGCAATAGCGATGATGTGGGCTTTAGAGAGTTGTATCTTAGACTTTATGACCCTCAACATGACCAAAATATTTGCCGGCTTTATCTGCTCAGTAGAGATGTGGTCGTTCCTTGAGAATGCCGCACAGCTATCCGATGCACCACTCTTTGAGTGGATGAAAAAGTATTTACACCGTAGAATAGAACACCAAATAGATGAAATCAAGTAAAACACCACGAGGTCTTAGAAACCTCAACCCAGGAAATATTCGTCGCTCCAAAACTCGCTATAAGGGTGAGAAGAGCGACTCTACAGATGCCGCCTTTAAGCAGTTTGAGAGCCTTGAGTGGGGCTATCGCGCTATCTTTATGTTGCTCCATACATATCGCGTAAGGGGTTACGGAGATACAATTGCCACGATGATTGCCCGCTATGCCCCACCTTCGGAGAATAATACTGAGGCATATATCAGCCGACTCTGCCGAGCGACGGATATTCCGCGCGATATGCCACTTGATACCCTTAACCCAGAGCAGATGATTCCTATTGTTTGCGCCATCTCGGCTGTAGAGAATGGTGTTGATGCCGATGTGGATGTGGTCACTAAAGGGTGGGAACTGTTTATGACAGCATAACGATATTCTCTTAAGGTCGCCTAATAGGGCGTTTATACCTCTACAAAAGTGGGGTTGTTCAACTTTTTCGTTGGACAACCCCTTTTTTGTGTGATAATAGAGGAAAAATTGTTAATTTTGTGTATGACTTTAGAGGAATTTGAGATTTTAACCAGTGCAGAGGTGCGTCAGGCGATAGAGGAGCGCGTTGAGTGTAATCCTATAGATATTGCTTTGGATAAACATTTAGAGCATGCCTCAATAATCGCTACGCAGGTGAAAAGGTTGCAGCGAGCAAGGATAAAACTGCCATCTTACTACGCTGTTCGGGCGATTTTGCCACCAAGGGCTTATGAGCAGTCCTCCAGCGAGTTGTGTGCTGCTCAAAGCTCTCTGAGTGGGCAGAGTGTGCTGGATCTGACCTGCGGATTGGGCGTTGATGCCTTAGCCTTGTCGCGTAAATTTGAGCGTGTGGTAGCTCTGGAGCGAAATGAGGTGCTGGCGGCAATTACGCGGTATAACCTCTCGCTGTTGGGTGTTACAAATGTAGAGGTGTTGTGTATCTCGGCTGAGGAGTATTTGGACTCTACAACAGACCACTTTGACTGGATATATGCCGATCCAGATAGGCGAGGCGATAGGGGTGAAAAATTGGTGCTTCTTGAGGATTGTTCGCCCAATATGGTGGCTCTCTATCCGCGAATTTGCCAAGTGGCAGATAGCCTCTGCATAAAATGTTCGCCACTCTTTGATACTGCCGAGGCATCTCGTAAGTTTGGAGATTGCTCAGTTCAGACGCTCTCATTAGGGGGTGAGTGCAAGCAGGTCAATATCTATATAGACGGCTCAACTCCGACGCTTGTAGCTACAGCTGTGGGTCTGGGGAGCTTTGCTATTGAGCGTGACCAATTTGATAGCTACACCTTTGCGGCTCTGCCGGATAGCCTTGAGCACTACCGATACCTAACACTGCCCGATGTGGCTCTTGTTCACTCGCGCCTCACAGCCGCTGCATTTAGTGGCAAGGCGGATGTGTGGAGTAATTATGGGGTGGCGCTAAGTGTGGAGCGAACAGA
Organism: Rikenellaceae bacterium; assembly: GCA_015059805.1. Classification (GTDB taxonomy): domain Bacteria; phylum Bacteroidota; class Bacteroidia; order Bacteroidales; family Rikenellaceae; genus Alistipes. The sequence goes on along the minus strand of SUZO01000002.1, from coordinate 126,618 downwards.
GGGTCTACTTGGGCGTACATTTGCCATTGGAGCTATATATGATATTGGAAGCAAGGAGCTTAAACGACATCTAAAGGGTTGCCGCATTGAGATTCTTCGCCGCGATTTCCCACTATCTAATGGCGAAATATGCCGTAAATTTGGAGTTAAGGAGGGTGGTGACGAGCGCTGGTGCTTTACCACTATCGGCACAAAGAGATTTGCACTGCAACTTTTGAGTCTATAAAATAATTTAACCTTTTAGTGACCAGAAAATGGGGTAAGTGCCCTCTATACTATAGAACATACATAATAGGCGTATGAAACAGACATTGATTAACAATAGAGCATTTTGGGCATTGCTGCCAAAAGAGGTGGGGGCAAATCTTGTGTTTGCCCAGCTTGTAGCCAAGGGGGATGCTGTGCAACAGGCATACTTCTTTGGCGAGTATAGTAAGCCGATACTGAGCTATATCATCACCAAAGGTATGCTTAAGAGCTATAGAGATGGGGATGAGCGCGACATTATGGGCGAATATTATGAGTTTGTCACCGAGCCGACCGATAGTAAGGGCAAGCCTGAGTGGTATCAACTGCGCAGTTATAAAGGTTTAAGGGGTGAGAAGTTGCAGTCTTGGCTTCAGCGCAATGGTTCGCAGTGGTTTGCAGCTCGCCAGATGCGCGACAATGGAGGCTTTACGGGTGGTCGTCGTAGTGCTGAGGAGCGAAAGAAGATGCGCCCTCGCTCTTTGGACGATATGTTTGCCAATTTGCAAAATAGGCTCTTTGAGGAGTGTGATTATGATGCTGAGGAGCAGTATCGCCATCAACATCTTAAGTTGCGCGAGGCGGTAGAGTCGCTGCCACTGCGTGAGAGGGATGTTCTCTGTGTTATGGTTGCCGAGGATATGAGTTGGCAGCAGGAGTGGGAGGCTCTTGACTGCTATATGACCATAAAATATACAGAGCAGACACTTGACCGAGAGGGGAAGAAGCGCGTGCAGGATGCTTTAGCAAATCTTAAGCGCCATGCAGTGCGAGAGTTACGTAAATTGATTAAAAATTAGTAGAGCCATGGGTAAGAGTAATAATATATATGACAAGCTGTTCTCACTGTTAGAGGATAACGATATTATAGAGCCGCAGAGCGACTCTTTGGAGGGTGTTGAGGAGTTGGATTCGGAGGAGAAGAGAAAAATTATTGACCAGATGTGTCAGAATTTTTTGACAAATCGCTCTATCCTTCTGAACAACAAAAACAACACAATTATGAACACAACAAAATTAACACAGGATGAGCTTAATACTGTAGTGGCTCGCTACAATGAGATTAACAGCGCAATGGATGCTGCAACATCACTCAAGGATGGACTTATCGCCTACTACCTCAAGGAGGTTGAGGATCCCACCCTTGCAGAGGCAACGCATACCGTAGAGAGACTGATGTCGGGCGTGGAGGATTTGACAGCAAAGTATCGTCAGGCACTTGATCAGGGTTGGAATCCAGAGTCAGAGGTTGAGCAGATGACTGCCGATATGACAGTTGAGCAGCGATACAACTTCCTTGTAAATGCCATCGCTATCGTCAAGTCTATAAATGCTAAGAACTTGGGTCAGACAGGTGAACAGGTTACAGAGCTTGTTGAGTCATCTATCGCAACAATGACAGATAGTGACGCTACTATTGATGATCAGGTATGCGAAACTCTTGCTCAGACACTCTCGGCACTTCTTGAGTCGCCAACAGTGATGCTCAACGGTGCAGAACAGGTGCAGGAGCTTATGAGGGCTGCTGGCGAGGGTCAAACTGAGGCTGTAGACTTTGCTGCGCAGATATATGATGATAACCGCTATAAGTGCCAGATGGCTCTTGCCGCATGGATTGAGTATCAGCAGGGCAACTTAGAGTCGTTCCCAGAACACTCTATCCCTGAGGCTGTGGGCGTAAGCGTCGCTGCGGCAGTTGAGGAGGCGAAGATTATTGAGGAGGTGAGCCTTGGTCGTAAGACGGTAGAGTGGGGCGTTATGTGCCTCAAGGTTTTGGGCGGTGTGGCGCTGGCTTGTCTGCTCGGTTATATCGCACTTTTGGGTATTGCAATCTCCACTATGGCGTTCTTTGAGGCGGGCATTATGGTCCTCGGAACAACAACGGCGGCGATTATTGGCGCGGGAATGTTTGCAGTGCTTGTTAGCTGTGGCGTTAGCCAAACAGCTATTGAGGCGGGCGCAAAGGTGATGGTTTGGTGCGGTGATGTCTTTGACCAGATTGTCGAGACTCTGCGCGATAGGGTCTTCCCAGTAATTAGAAACATCGCTTCTAAGTTGGTCAGCAAGATTAAGATTCTCTTTACGAAGCAGGGTCAGGATGCGACCGCTGGGGCAACAAACTAAGTGTAATTTATGAGGAGCCTGCCTGACAAGTAAAAAGTTAGACAGGCTCATTAGATACCTATTTATTTATGAACAGTCAGATTTTTGATACTGTAGAGCAGATAAAGTTGGCATACCTCTCACACACGCCAGTGGTGTGGGTGGTAACTTCGGATAAGGAGATTGCCTCGCAGATAGCTGAGCAGTTTGTTTTGGAGCACTTAGGCTCTTTCCGTGAGAAGAGCGAGCAGGGTGAGGGCAAGATGCGCCTCACAAACTTTGATGCTATATCTCGCGCAAAGAACTCTCCAGCATTCTTCTCTACTCCACGGCTCTTCTATAAGTGGTATGTGCCACAGACACAGGCTGTTGTGGAGCTGGGCGGTGCTGGTGATACGCTGTGGCGAGATGTTGAGTTCTTTATCTCGGCTTATGAGCAGATGGTCTGCGAGGAGTATGTGCAGGGTCTTGATGATAGCGCTAAGTTATCAGTGTGCCAGTCGCTTGCAATTATCGCCTCGCCAACAGTGCCTCCATCATCGTGGATAAATAGGTATGTTGAACTTATCTATGTCAAGCCGATAAATGATAGCGAGATTTTAGAGATTATCAACCAAACCCTTCGTAGCAGGTCTATCGTCCCCCTCTCAGGTAGCGATGCTGAGCGCCTTGTTGTCGGCTTGCGAGGCTTTAGCCCTCGTCAGGTGGCACAGACCATTGAGCGATGCGTTGTTGCGGGCTATTTTGATGCAGAGAGGGTGGAGATGAGTAGCGTTTTGCGACAGATAAGGGCTATGAAGCGCCAGCTGCTTGAGGGCTTTAGGGGTCTGAAGTGGATAGATGTTGCAGCTAAGGAGGTTGCGGACCAAAATCGTAGCTTAGGGGTGCTGTGCCGTTGGTTAGACGAGCATAGCGACCTATTTGATGATGTTGAAAGCTCTGTGCGCAAGGGGCATGACATACCAAGCGGTGTGCTTATAACAGGTATCCCTGGAACGGGAAAGTCTATGATGGCTAAGGTTACGGCGCAGAAGCTCGGGCTGCCACTTATATCGTTAGACATGGGCGATTTGCAGGAGGGTATTGTCGGCGCCTCTGAGCAGCACATGGCTCAGGCGCTAAGACTTATAGAGGCTATGGCGCCATGCGTGCTGTGGATAGACGAGATAGAGAAGGCATTTTCAGGCTCAAATTCAAGCGCAAGCGATGGCGGTGTGATGCAGAGAATGTTTGGCAAGTTCCTTATCTGGATGCAGGAGAAGAGTGCGCCAGTCTTTGTCTTTGCCACATCGAATGATATTACAAAGTTACCGTCGGAGCTGTTCCGCTCGGAGCGTTTTGATGAGCGATTCTATAGCTTTATGCCTATGGCTGAGGAGTGTGCGGCAATCTTTGCGCAGCTTGTCAGCGCTGAGAATAGTCGTTATAAGGCTCAAAATCCAGATGCAGATCTGCCACTGTTTGATAGTTCGTTGGAAAGCAGTAGTGTGTGGGTGCAGTTCCTTGACACGATGACCGAGCAGATGAGCCACGTGGAGATGGAGGGCGGCGAGTGGAAGGATGGAGAGATGCCGCAGTGTAAGCTCTTCACTGGTGCCGATATATCAAGTCTGCTGAAGAAGGTCAAGTTCCGCCTATTGCGAAATAGAGGCGATAGAACTGCAACCTTCAACAGTCGCCAACTCTTTAGCACTACACTCCAGGAGCTTGAGAGTTTTATGCCTTATGGTCAGACAAATGTGAGCAATATTGCCGACTGTTTCCTCAAAATTGCGGTCAATCGTTTCCTCTCTGCATCGGACAATACGGTTGTTAGGTTTGAGGATTATAATATCGTCAAGCGCCAGATGAAGTATGACCCACAGAGGTATAGCGGAGCATATAATCGCGCACTCTATGCGACAACGGTTGGGGCAATAAATTTTTACGCAAAACAGACAAGCCATGAGAATAGGTAGATATTTGATAACATCTGTTGAGTGCCTACGCCGCCACTTTGACTTTAAGGTTGTGATGGGCAGCCTCAAAATCTTTATCCGAGATCTCTCGCCCGAGCGGGTGCCATATCCCGACCATCAGAGTAGGGTGTTGTATAGGGCTATTGCCAATCCTGAGGGTGTGGCTGTTGAGGGTAACATTTTGAAGGTAGAAGAGGATAGTTATACTCTTCAGCATAATAGTGCCGAGGTGTTTGATAATCCGATACTTAGTAGCTATACAGACCTTGAGCGAATAAGGGTTGTGGCGCTCTTTGAACTTGCCTCTAAGGGGGTAGATAGCTCGGCTATGGGCGTAAGGGCAGAGAATAGTAGCTCCGATAGTGATATTGTGCTTAGGCAGTCAGAGCGGTTGGATATTGTTGGCAGATATGCCGATATGGGCGAGTTGAGGTATCGCCTTATTAAGGTTGATAGCAGGGTAAGCTCACCAGGCAAGGTTGGCGATATAACCCTTGAAGCGGGAAGGAGCGCGTGGGGACTCTTCTCAAAGCATGGCTTGTATAAGACTCTCAGCCCGATAGCTCAAAATGAGACCTATATTATTAAGTTATCGCAGGATGGCAGCCATAGCGTTGTCACTGACCGTATCTATAAACATGTAGAGCGCCTTGAGGGTGTGCGAGCCTTCTGCACTGTTGGCAGAGATAACTATCTCTATATCGCCAATAATCGCGTCTATAGCCACCATGACGAGGCTTTAGGACAGTTACTATCACAAAGTATCTCTATGCTCGACATCCCTGTGGCAGTAGATGTTACGGGCGGTAAGATTGTCATTACGATGAGTGACGGCACAGAAAAAAAGATAGAAATATTGTAGTATAAGCGGATATGAAGAGTAAAAATTTAACCTACACTTTGGCTGTCGTGGCGGCGGTGTGGTCTATATTGGTCTTTATTTTGTTTGATTTTCTTGCGCTGTTGGCGGTGATAATTACCTTGGCAGCTGTCTGGGCTGGGTATGCTATTTTTGGCGGTCGTAGTGCAGACGATAAGCTGCTGCAACAGCAGCAGAAGCAGATTGCTCAACTGCAGTCAAAGATTCAGGCTCTTAATGCCGAGCTGAAGGGCGAGCTGGCTGGTCGTGCCGCTTTAGAGGCAAAGATTGGTCAGATTGAGCAGCAGTGTACCCTTGAGAATAGGTTTCGCCGCACCCTTGTGAGCTACCAGCGATTAGACGATATGCTCAGATACCTTGAAGCAAACGACTCTGCATCAAGTTTCTGTAGCAATGCCCGTATGGCTATTGATGAGGTCTTCTGCGCTTACGGCTATAACTTTGTGGATTATAGCGAGCGGAATAAGAGCCTCTATGAGTGTGAGTATCAATCTATTGCATCGCACAAGGTGGTGCTTAGAGCGATTGTTAGAAGCGATGGAGAGTTAGCTGTAAAGGGTAAGGTATTTTTACCAATAGAGTAGTGAATTATGGAGAGAAAATATTTTATAGGCATAGATTTCGGACATGGAGAGACTACAGTCTCGCGTGTTCCAGGGTATAATGGTGAGCCTGTGTCGCAGGTGGCACTTAGGGCTACTCGCCGTGGAGAGAAAAAGACCATACCCTCGGCTATCTGTAAAAAGGGTGGGGAGTGGTCGTTAGTCTATGGTGTTGATGATTATAAAGACCCCGAAATGCGCAAGGGATTTAAGGGTATGATTGGCTCTATATCCTCAACAGATAGGCAGTCGCTCAAGATATTTGCTGAGTTGATATTTAAGGCTATCATAGAGAACGACTCGGACCTTGAGTACACCTCGCATGAGCAGCGAAACTTTAGTTTAGGCATCGCCTGCCCGTCGGATTGGGTGAATAAGGATAAGGGTGCACGAGAGGCGTACCTATCATTTTTCCGCGACGAGTGTCAGCTACCCGTAGATTTGTGTATCAACGAGTCAGATGCGGCATACTTCTCCAAGTACTATAAGTATAATGTTGAGGATAGCATCTTTGTTGTTGATTTAGGCTCAAGTACCATAGATTTTACAACAATTGCGGGCGCTAAGGCTGTAAAAAAATGCTGCTGGGGTGCAAATCTGGGTGCTCATTTAATTGAGGACCTTATTGTCAATAGCCTACTGCAAGCAACGGATGTTGCTGATGCTGAGCAGCGTAAGCAGAAGTCGGCTCAGCGACGCGCTGCTATTGAGAGGGTAAATCAGATGCGCAAGGATGCCAATTTTATCGGCACAGCGGATACGGCAATCTCTCTGCTTATCCGTGAGGCAAAGGAGGAGTATTACACTGAGCGTAGACCTGGATTCCCGATAAACATCTCCTATAGAGATCTTATTGACCCCTCTAACTGGAAGGGTGATATGGATGAGTTATTTGCCCCATGTCTCTATACGATGATGAGTGCTGAGCAGTATGAAAACATCATATCGAGCTATGTGACTTCATTAGGCAATGTTATCCAGCAGGCTAAGATGCGCCTTGATGAGCATGGTATAGTGCCTACAAGGGTGCTTCTCTCTGGTGGTGCTTGCCGCATGCCATTTGTCAGGGAGTTTGTAGAGCGATACTTTGCCACTTCGCGGATAGATATTGACCAGCAACCTGAGTGTGTGGTCTCTAATGGCGTGGCACTCTTTGCCTCTGCATACTTTAATGCTCAGCAGCAGCTGCTCTCTAAGCTTGCAGATATAGATTTCTCTGCCCTCTATAAGGATGCCGATAAGTTGGCGACATATACCGCTGTTGAGCGCCTGCTGCCAGAGGTGATGGAGGTTGTCACTACTGGATATAACAAGTCGGGTGCAGGTATTTGTGATACCATTTGTGGCTTTATTAAGGGTTTAGGTCCAAAAAATGCCCGCTTTAGTGCTATTGTTAATCAGCTGGTAACCAATCGGATAAACGACAAGATACGCGCTGCAGTTGCCGAGGCAATAAAACAGGTCTTTGGCATTGATAGTGACACCTCCAGCATAGATGTGACCCTGAAAAATGTGGTGGTGATGTCGTTTGGAGAGGACAATTTTGGACCTGGCGGAGCTATATATAACAGAGTTCGCTATTGGATTGCAAATGCGAAGTTTGTTTGGCGAACATTTGGTTTTAATTGGGAGAAGTTGCGCGATGAAGATGACCGCCGCGAAATTGCCACCAACGTGGAGCAAAGACTCAAAACCTTTATCAGTGAGGATGGGGCGATAGTCTATCCGCAGCAGGGGCTCTCTGAGATTGCTAACTCTCTGAAACAGCAGACCGTTGCCGAGGCTCTTGACATCTTTGTGCAGTACCAGCTCTTTGAGGGTACATACAAGGCGTAGCTAACCCTCGTCGGCACTCAGCAGTCCGCATGCCGCCTTAATATCCTCACCTCTTGAGGCACGAATGGTGGTCATAATACCGCGTGCTGTGAGGGCATCGCGGAAGGCAATCATCTTCTCAAGACTTGGCGAGAAGTATGGAGAGTCTGGTATCTTGTGGAAGCGGATGAGGTTTATACGACACTTTATGCCATTGAGCAGGCGGCAAAGCTCCTTAATATGCTGTGGCGAGTCGTTCATACCGCTCATAACAATATACTCAAACGATACCCTGCGCTGGTGTGTAAAGTCATACTTGCGTAGGGTATCGGCTATTTCTGCAATAGGATATGCCTTCTCAATCGGCATAATCTCGGCACGCTGGTCATGGAAGGGGTTATGTAGCGATACGGCAAGATGCACCGAGGTGCTGTCAAGAAATCTTACCAGCTCCTTGCCTACGCCAGAGGTAGAGACTGTAATGCGCGTTGGTGACCAACCATAGCCCCAGTCGGCAGTCATAATCTCAAGTGCCTTAAGGAGATTGTCCATGTTGTCAAATGGCTCTCCCATGCCCATGTAGACCACATTTGTAAGACTCTCGCGCTCAGGCAGGGAGGCTATCTGATTAAGGATGTCGCAGACAGAGAGCGAGTGGAGTAACCCCATTCTCGCTGTAGCACAAAAGCGGCAGCCCATCCTACAACCCGCCTGTGAAGATACGCATAGCGTAGCTCGCTCACCATCAGGAATATATGCCGACTCTATCGCCGCACCCTCAGCTGTGCGATAGAGATACTTCTTTGTTCCATCTGCCGAGATACTAACCTTTACGGGGGCACTCAAACCGATAGTGTACCTCTCAGAGAGCTTGGCTCTATTTGCCTTTGACAGGTCACTCATCTGCTCAATCTCTGTAGCTCCACGGCGATATAACCAGCCGGCAATCTGCTTAGCTGCAAAGCGCGGCATGGCAAGCTCGGCACAAACAGTTTGTAGCTCCTCAAGACTCTTTCCGTATAGTGGTTGTAGGCTTATGTTACTCATTACGCTGTCTAAATTTTTTGCAAAAGTAGAGAATTTTAATGATTTTTTTGCTGTAATGTACTTTTTTTGAAAAATAATCCTTATATTTGTGCCAAAGTATGCCCGCACTATGTTTTGCGGGAGGTGAAGTTGTGAGGACAATAATTAAAAACTACTTATAATGGAAATTAAGAAAAACCCGAAAGTTGATGTCAATAACAAGCGCACAGTGCTGCTTGAGATTGGCTTGATTCTTGCGCTGCTGATTGTTATTGCAGCATTCCTTTACACTCCAAAGGAGGTGACAGTTGAGAAGATCGACATGAACTATGGTCCTGTGGAGGAGCAGATTACCGAGATTACTCGTCAGGAGGAGCAGAAGCCAGAGCCTCCAAAGAAGACCGAGATTACCGTTATCACCGATGTGCTTAACATCGTAACTAACGACGAGAAGATTGAGACTGGCTTTGACTTTGCTGAGTTTGATGAGGATGTTGAGATTATCCAGCAGGTAGCAGTAGAGGAGGAGGTTATTGAGGACGACCAGCCATTCGTAAAGGTAGAGGAGATGCCTTCATTCCAGGGTGGTGACCTTCAGACCTTCCGTAACTGGGTACAGAGCAAGGTTCGTTATCCACAGATTGCGCAGGAGAACAATATCTCTGGTCGTGTATTCCTTATGTTCGTCGTTGAGCGTGATGGTACTCTGACAAACATTCAGGTTCTTCAGACTCCAGACTCTTCACTCTCAGACGAGGCTATTCGCGTGCTTAAGACCTCTCCTAAGTGGAAGCCTGGTAAGCAGCGTAACCAGACTGTGCGTGTGAAGTATACGCTTCCAATTGACTTCCGCATCCAGAATTAGTATGTTCTAAGCCGTTCTGCGGCGTTACGCTCACCTTGCACGACAGTCACATACAGGAGTATGCTCCTGCCGAGCAAGACTCGCAAGCCTTGCAGAACAACTTATAGCACACTAATTGGAATAAACAAAATATAGAGGGGTTACCTACTTTGAAGGGTAACTCCTTTTTTAAGATACAAATGGAGACTAAGAAAAATACAAAATCTACAGAGGTGGAGGTTGAACGTCAGCAGCGTGCCGTGCTTGTGGCTGTCATCCGCGATAACCAAGACCCGCGCCAAGCGACCGAGTATCTTGATGAGCTTGAGTTTCTTGCCCTCACAGCCTCTATAACCACTGTTAAGCGTTTTACTCAGCGCCTACCACAGCCATCGTCACGAATTTATGTCGGTCCAGGTAAGCTTGAGGAGATAGCTGCTTACTGTGCCGATAACGAGATTGATGTGGTGATTTTTGATGACGAGCTCTCGCCATCGCAAACTCGCAATATTGAGGCGGCAATGCCGTGCCGTGTTATTGACCGCACACGCCTTATCCTTGACATCTTCCACCAGCGCGCGCAGACTGCATACGCCAAGACTCAGGTAGAGCTTGCGCAGTGCGAGTATATGCTTCCGCGCTTGACGGGTCTGTGGACCCACCTTGAGCGTCAGCGTGGTGGTACAGGTACACGTGGTGGTGCTGGTGAGCGCGAGATTGAGACCGACCGCCGTATTGTGCGCAACAGAATTGCTAAGCTCAAGGAGGATTTGAAGAAGATTGACAAGCAGATGGCTGTCCAGCGCTCAAACCGTGGCTCTATGGTGCGCGTGTCGCTTGTTGGATATACTAATGTGGGCAAGTCAACACTTATGAACCTTATCTCTAAGAGTGAGGTCTTTGCCGAGAATAAACTCTTTGCGACCCTTGACACTACAGTGCGCAAGGTGGTCTTTGATAACCTGCCATTCCTGCTATCAGATACCGTAGGTTTTATCCGCAAGCTACCTACACAGCTTATTGAGTCCTTTAAGTCTACCCTTGACGAGGTGCGCGAGGCGGATCTGCTTATCCACGTTGTCGATGTTTCACACCCGCAGTTTGAGGACCAGATAGATGTTGTCAAGCAGACCTTGCAGGATATTGGCGCGGGCGATAAGCCAGTATACCTTGTATTTAATAAGATAGATGCCTATACCTATGTCAAGAAGGATGAGGACGATTTGACCCCAGCAACCAAGGAGAATCGCTCGCTCGATGATCTGCGCCAGAGCTGGTTTGCTCGCCAAAATACACCGTGCATATTCCTCTCGGCGCGCGAGAAGATAAATATTGACAAGTTCCGCCGCGACCTCTATGGTATGGTGCGCGAGATACATTGTGGTAGATATCCTTTTAACAACTTCCTATACTAAAACCTTATGATTCACATCCTTGACACAAACAACTCGCTTGTAAACTGCTACCTTGCGCAGCTACGCGATACATCAGTGCAGGGCGATATGCTCCGCTTCCGCCGCAATGTTGAGCGCATCGGCGAAATTATGTCATACGAGATTTCAAAAACGCTCAACTATGCCCCTAAGGCAGTCAATACCCCTCTCGGCACTGCTATGGTAAACCTGCCTACGGATAATGTCGTTCTGGCAACTATCCTGCGCGCGGGACTGCCTCTGCATCAGGGATTTCTCAACTACTTTGATAGCGCCGAGAACGCCTTTATCTCTGCCTATCGTAAGGGACTCACTGAGGCAGACTTCACCATCGCCCTTGAGTATGTGGCAAGCCCAAGCCTTGAGGGTAAAACCCTTATTATTGCCGACCCAATGCTCGCCACAGGCGCATCTATGGTCGCTGTATATAAGGAGCTTATCGCTCGCTGTGGCAAACCTGCCCATACACACATCGCCTCTGTTATCGGCTGCCCTGAGGGTGTGAAGATGATTGAACAGAATATCGATTTAGAGAACGAGGCGACCCTCTGGATTGCCACCGTTGATGACTATCTGAACGAGAATAAGTATATCGTTCCAGGATTAGGTGATGCGGGGGACCTATGCTTCGGACCTAAACTTTGATTTTGTCGTGATAGCGTGCCACCTACGGCACATCCCTTAACAATCAGTGGCGGCTGTACCTTTTAGTACTATCCGCCACTGCTTTTTTTTCGATGCACCGTATCTGGCACACTCTGACGACAAAATGACCATTAGCTGTTAGCCATTAGCCATTGGCTTGCCTTTGGCAACTCGACCCTGCTGCGCCTCGGCAATTCAAACGAGTTTGAATGCTCTCGGCTTAATCGCAGCGTTGGCTCGCCTTTTGCACCTTCGGTGTGTGACTGCTGTATTTAGTCTTTACTGAATAAATATCTCTTTTGTTTTTGGTTTGCTTTTGTTGTGGGAAATAAAGAAAATTCATAAAAAGTATCCTTTTCTTTGTTTTTATTTGCATATTTACATATCTTTGTCCAAAACATTAACCTAAAAACAAAATATTTATGAAAAAATTACAAATGGGGGGGGGTATTTGAATATATTCCGCCAAAAATGATTTTTATGTCATTTGTTTGTGAGGCGGGCTTTGCCGTTTCTAACGACAACCTTACAGAGGAGAACTGGGGTTGGGATGAGTAATCAATGTTAAATCAGTAGACTTATGATGAAAAGATTATCAATTATTGTCGGTTTGGCATTGGTGATGCTGACCGCAGCTTGCTCGAAGGATGCAACAACAGATGTAAATCCTTCATTTAAGACAATTATCGGCGTGGATATTGAGAGTCCTGATAGCCGCACCTATCTTGGTGAGCAGAATGCCGAGGGTACCTATCCAGTTCTTTGGAGCGAGGGTGATAAGGTGGCTGTAAATGGCGTTGCTGTCACTGTTGATGCAAAGTATGTTGGCACAAGTAGCCTCAAGCTTGAGGTTGATGCTGCTGAGGAGTACAAGATTGCCTATCCTGCAGAGAATATTAAGGACGATGTGCTGACAGTGAGCGAGGTTCAGAAGTTTGTTGAGGGCTCTTTTGCCGTTGGCTCTGGTGTGCTTGTGGGTTACTCACAGACAGATGATATTAAGCTCAAGAACCTCTATGGTTACCTTAAGTTCTCTGTTGCAAATGCTGCAAATGTTAATCGTGTAACTGTTGTAGCTAATGGTGGCGAGGCTATCTCTGGTACATTTAACATTGACTACAAGGGCGCAGCTATCTCTGCTCTTGCGGGTAAGGATATTATCCGCGTGACAGATGTTGTGGCTACAGATGGCGTTGCGACAGTTGTTGTGGCTGTGCCTGCGGGCGAGTACACAAAGGGCTTCACTGTAAAGGTTCAGGATAGCAGCAACGGAACGATGACAAAGAGCCTTAAGGGTGCTGGTGCGACTGTTGAGGCGGGAGTTATCTATACAATGCCACAGTTCTCGTTTGCTAAGACAACAACCGAAACTCTTATTATGAATGCAAACGACCTTGTGGACTTTATTGCTCTTGCAAATGGCTCTACAGGCTACGACAAGTGGGTAAACTCTGACGGCGAGGTTAAGCTCGGTGCAGATATTGACCTTACGGGCGTCAACCTTAAGCAGATTAAGACTTTTGCTGGTAAATTCAACGGTCAAGGCTTTGCGCTGAAGAACTGGACAACCAAGAGTGCACTGTTTGCAGATGTAGATGATGCAGGTGTTGTGAAGAATCTGGTTATTGACAGCAGTTGTAGCTTTGCCCCAGATGCTGCATCTGTAGGACAGAGTGTCGGAATAATCGTTGCTTCATCAACAGGTCTTGTTGAGGGCTGTGTAAATAATGCAGATGCGACTATTAACGTGAATATTACAGCAACGAGTGTGCGTATTGGACTCATTGTAGCATCTGCTTATGGTCGTATAAGAAACTGTATCAATAATGGCGACATAATCTGTAACCTTCCAGTTGTTGATCAGCATATCTATGTAGGTGGTATTTCAGGCTACTATAACCCAACTACAGGCAATGGTCAGGGTGAGGTATTTATTCAGGATTGTATCAATAATGGAGATATAAAGGTAACTATTGATGATACTCCAAGGAGAGCTATGATTGGTGGTATTATCGGCGCTACAGCACTCTCTGATCAGAAGGACGATAACGGAACAGCAGTGGCTGTTGCAAGTGAGGGAACTATTGCCCGCTGCTATAACAATGGCGAGGTAAGCTACAATTTCAAAACCCTCGGTTCAGCTACATATGCAAACATTGGTGGTGTTGTAGGTTACTCTCAGGCTATAATTACTGAGTGTGAGAATAGGGGTAAGGTGTCATATATTATTCCAGTATCTGATGAGGCTTCAGCAAGCCGACCTGCTGTAGGTGGTATTGTGGCATCAACACTCCACTCCGTAACAAAGTGTGTAAACCACGGTGAGGTTTATGTTGAGGGTACTTGGTCAAGCGCCTCATCAAGCAGTGCTGGTGCTGCATCAGTGGGTGGTCAGGTGCAGCCAAACTTTGGTGGGATTGTTGGTTCAATTGGTCACTACTCACTATCTACAAATTACACATTAGCTGACTGTGTTAATCATGGTAAGCTGACTTTTAAGACCTCACTTACAGCTACTGCTGCAACAAGGAACTTCTTTGGAGGTGTGGTTGGTTGGACATCTGTAAATGTGTCAAACTGTACTAATCATGGGGAGGTTCAGATTGAGTCAGAGGGTTTGTATGCATATTTTGGCGGTGTTGTAGGCTATGCTAAGGATGGTAGCTTAACACAAAATTGTACAAACTATGGTCCATTTAACTTGAAGCACGATGTGTTAGGCTGTACACTTAGCTCTGTATTTAGTGGAACAGAAAAGGTACGAACATTCTCTGGTGGCGTTATCGGTTATGCGTGTGATATTGTGTCAAATTGTCACAACTACGGAGCTGGTCAGTGTACTGTCAATACGATGAATGCCTACTGTGGAGGTGTTATCGGTTATGCAAACACTGGTGCGCCTATCTCAAATATCTCAAATAGAGGTGCTTTTACATACTATATTAACAATATTGCCAATGTTCTATCAGACTATACAGGCTCTACTTATCACTATATAGGTGGTGTTATCGGTAAGGGTGATGCCAATATTGACACTGTGGTAAATTATGAGCAGGGTGCGCTTGCTGTCAATACAAATGTTGCAGGTGATTTCGGTGGCGTTGTTGGTTATGCTTTAGGCAGCAACTATAAACTTGAGAATCAGGCCCCTATAACTCTCGACTTTACATACCTGGGTCAGACTTGTAATAAGGCTTGCTTTATTGGTGGAGTTATCGCTAAAAACTACTCTGAGGTTACTGAAAATCTGGTCTCTGTTGATGGTTGTATCAATAGCGGAAAGCTGACAATAAAGAACCTTAGTTATTCAAACTATATATATACTGGAGGTATTGTCGGTTCGGTTGCTAAGGGTGTAGGCACATTTAAGGATTGTATTAGTGAAGGAGGAATAGAGGTTGATGCTCCATCTATTTTCCGTCTCGGTGGTGTGGCTGGTTACACTGCTGCATGTGATGTGACAAATTCAAGCTTTACAGGTAAAATTACAACTAAGCGCATTCTCGCCAAATCTGCTGTGGGTGGTCTTATTGGTCACACTGCACAGGGTATTCGTGGAGGCTCTGTAAATTGTACAATAGATGCCCAGGGTAAGAGTGGTATATATGTCGGTGGTGTTATGGGTACTTCAAGCCCTGATACATGGACTGGTATTACCGTAAAGAGTGTTGTTACAGCCTCTACAGGTGCATATTGTGGTGCGCTCTTGGGTGGTGCAAGCTCTGCAATTACTATTGTACTCGGAAGTGCAGCTGCTCCAGTTAATATTAGCAAGAGTTCAACTGTTCAGGGCGTTGCGATTAGGGGAGTTGATAGTGACCCACTAACTGGTCGTCCAGAGAATGTGACATTCAGAAAGGATAAGGTTGTCTATATCAACTAAACGACAGACCTCAAATAAAGAAGCTGTCTAACAAGGCGCTTTCTGCGTTACGCTTGCCCTCAAAATCCTCACATACGCTACAGTATGCTGCGGTTTTTCGGGCTACGCAAGCCTTGAAATCCCTCTTGTTATACAACTTCTAACGAAAAGGGAGTGTCTAAAAACTTATTAGACACTCCCTTTATGCCATTAGCTGTTAGCCATTGGCTCGCCACTGGCGACCCTTCACCGCTGCGCCTCGGCAATATCAGTCGCGGCATAAATGCCCCAAAATGCGAAATTGAAAATCTGTGAGCAAGCTCCCATTTTCAATTGTCGCCTTTTGCACCTTCGGTGTGCGACCGCTGTTGCACTCGGCTTAATCGCGGCGTTAGCCAGCTACGCAGAACAGAAAAGTTAGGGAGCGCACAATGACAGCGAATAACAATGAATGGCAGCGGGCTAAAGCCCTTAATACTGCGCGCAGAGCGCGCTATTCTGCACCATTAGCCGTTAGCTATTAGCCATTGGCTGGCTGATGCAGAACAGTAAAGTTAGGGAGCACAAAATGACAATGAATAGCAATGAATGGCAGCGGGCTAAAGCCCTTAATACTGCGCGCAAGGCGCGCTATTCAATGCCATTAGGGGCTGAAAGCCCTTGTCATTAAATGTCATTTGTCATTACTCCGCTCAATCAAAGCACCATTACTACTAAATAGCTAAAGGCTAATAGCTAATAGCCAACAGCTAAACTACATATTCTGCCAAACGAGAGCAGAGGCGCCGAGAATAGCGGCGTTCTTGTTCTGAAGACCTGAAGGCAGTACCTTAACCTTATTCTTGAATGCAAATAGCATATTCTCCTCCAGATACCACTTGATAGGGTCAAGAATCAGATCGCCAGCCTTTGCAAGACCTCCGAAGACGAAGATAGCCTCTGGAGAGGTGATAGTAACTGCGTCAGCAAGGGCATAGCCCAGGCGCATACCAGTTAGGCGGAAAGCCTCCTTAGCGATTGGGTCGCCCTTTTGTGCGTGCTGGTAGAGGATAGCAGAGTCAAGGTCGTTGAACGAGATGTCGCGCAGAGGAGACTTGTCGTTCATTGTTGCCATAAGCTCAAAGGCTGTGCGCTTGATGCCGATAGCAGAGGCGTAAGCCTCAAGGCAGCCCTTTCTTCCGCAGCCGCACTCTCTGCCACCGCGCTCAACGATTACGTGTCCGAACTCGCCCGCAAAGCCATCGTGACCATAAATCATCTGACCATTTGATACAAAGCCAGAGCCTACACCAGTGCCGAGGGTTACCATTATAAAGTCCTTCATACCCTTTGCATTGCCGTAAACCATCTCGCCGATAGTTGCTGCATTGGCATCGTTAGTAACATATACAGGGACATTTGGGAAGTTTTTGCCAATATCCTCTGCGAAGTTGAAGATGCGCAGATTTTCATCCTGATTTTTATCAGCATCTGTAAATTTCCAGAGGTTTGCAGGGGTCTCGATAGTACCCTTATAGAAGTTTGCATTTGGAGCTCCGATACCGATACCGATAAGCTCAAAGTCGAAGTTTACGGCGTTAATAAGCAACTTCATAGCCTCGCAGAGGTCTGCCACATAGCGAGGATAGTCCTGATAGTTAGGATATGCGCGGGTAGAGATTACAGACTCGCCAAAAAGGTCGCCCTTCTCATCTACAAGTCCAAAAGCTGTGTTGATACCGCCGATATCAACGCCGAATGCTAATTTTTTCATAGTTGTATTCACTTTAGTTTAGTTATTCTAAATTGTTTGTTCAAAGTTAGATAAAAAAGAGTGAACTGCCAAATAAAATTGTTGTTATAGCTACGAATGGCATGAAAAAGGGTGTGAATGTGAAGATAATTTATTATCTTTGCGTTGGTAAATGTGTAAATATAAAATCAAGATTATGAAGACTCCGCAGCAGATTACTGAGATTTTTGAGCGCCATTTGGCTATGATAAACATGCCAGATGAGCCACAAAGATTGTATGCTCCAATCCGTTACTCGCTTGCTGAGGGCGGTAAGCGTATGCGTCCAGTGCTGGCTATGCTCGCATATAATATCTATGCAGACGATATACAACGAGTGCTTCCAGCGGCAACGGCGATAGAGGTTTTCCATAACTTTACGCTGCTGCATGATGATATTATGGATAATGCCATGGTGCGCCGAGGTCACCCTTCGGTCTACGCTCGTTGGGGTAGTAATGTGGCAATTCTCTCTGGTGATGTGATGATGATTGAGGCATATCGCCACCTGCAGGGGGTGGAGAGTAGCTGTTTGCCAGAGGTCTTTGAGCGCTTTAATGCTATGGCGGCGCAGGTGTGTGAGGGTCAGCAGTACGATATGGACTTTGAGACACAGCCAAAGGTTGCTGTGGCGGAGTATATGAATATGATTGAGCTTAAGACGGCGGCTCTACTGGCTGGCTCGGTGACTATCGGCGCAACTATTGCAGGTGCATCGGAGGAGGATCTGCAGAAACTCTATAGATTTGCCACTGAGGTGGGCATAGCCTTCCAGCTGCAGGATGACCTTTTAGATAGCTATGGTGATGAGCAGCTGGGCAAGAAGATTGGTGGCGATATTCTTGAGGGAAAGAAGACCTATCTGATGATAATCTCCCTCTCGCACGCCACTGAGGCTCAGCGCGAGGTGCTTCGTAGTACCCATCTACGCACAGACTTAAGTGATGAGCAGAAGATAGCTGCTGTGAAGGAGATTTATGATACTATAGGCGCTAAGGCGATGACTGAGCAGCAGATTTCGGTGCGTATATCTCGTGCATTGGCAATCCTTGAGACCCTTTCGGTTGATAGTCAGCGCACAGAGTATATGCGACAGTATGTTGAGAGCCTTGTAGGCAGAAAGAGGTAGTATGAGAAGAGCAGATATAGAGATTATGGCACCTGTGGGCTCGTATGAGAGCCTTCGTGCAGCTATTGCGGCTGGCGCAAACTCGGTATATTTCGGTATCGGGCAGCTCAATATGCGCTCAGCCTCGGCAGCAAACTTTACGGCCGATGATATGGCTGAGATAAACCGCATTGCACATGAACATGGTGTTAAGACCTACCTTACGGTAAATACGATTGTCTACGATACAGAGCTGCAGCAGATGCACGATGTGGTTGATAGGGCAAAGGCTGAGGGTGTAGATGCTATTATCGCCTCCGATATGTCGGTAATCCTCTATGCCTATCAGGTGGGCGTTGAGGTGCATATCTCCACGCAGTGCAACATCTCAAATAGCGAGGCGGCAAAGTTTTATTCGCAGTGGGCAGATGTTGTTGTGCTCGCGCGCGAACTATCGCTTGAGCAGATTGCGATGGTTAAGCGCACCATTGTGGAGCAGGATATACGTGGTCCAAAGGGGGAGCTGCTCAAGATTGAGATGTTTAGCCACGGCGCACTCTGCATGTCAATTTCGGGCAAGTGCTATCTGTCGGAGCATGAGACCGCCTGCTCAGCAAATCGCGGTGCTTGTCGCCAGATATGTCGTCGTAAGTATACCCTTACCGATACCGATACTGGTCAGCAACTCGATATGGATGGCAGGTATATCCTCTCGCCGAAGGATTTGTGTACGGTAGACTTCCTTGATAAGTTTATAGATGCGGGCGTGAGCGTTCTGAAGATTGAGGGTCGTGCTCGCGGTGCGGAGTATGTCAAGCGCGTTGTGGAGTGCTACGATGAGGCTCTGCGCGCTATTGAGGCGGGCAAGTATAGCCGAGAGTTTGCTGTAGGGCTTAAGGAGCGACTCGCTACGGTTTTTAACCGAGGTTTCTGGGGTGGATACTATGCGGGTAAAACCATTGTTGAGCATAGCACAAACTATGGTAGCTCAGCTACGCGCCGTAAGGTCTATGTGGGCAAGGTGACAAACTACTTCAAGCGATTAGGCGTTGCCGAGGTGCTTATTGAGGCGGCACAGCTATCTGTTGGCGAGCCGATACTCTGGATGGGCGAGACTACGGGATGCATAGAGCAGACGGTAGGCGAGATTCGCCTTGACCTAAAGCCTGTAGAGAGTGTTAAGCAGGGCGATGTTTGCTCAATTAAGGTTGAGGGAGGCGACATCCGTCGTGGTGACAAACTCTACAAGGAAGAGATAAGATAGTAAGTTGTGAAAATGACTATAGTAAGTTGTGAAAATGGCTAATTTCTGCGTTACGCTTGCCCTCAAATGCTCACATACGCTTTAGTATGCTGCGCTTTTCGGGCTTCGCAAGCCTTGAAATTCAACCATTTTGACAACTTACGAGATTACAATTACTAACAGCTAAAACCTATACCACTATGACACCACAAGAGAGAGTTGCAGTAATATTTGCAGAGACAGACTTCTGTCCAGAGAACTACAAGGGCGAGACAGATGAAAATGGTCTGCCGCACGGCAAGGGCACGATGAAGTATGAGAAGAGGGTAACTTTTGCTTGGTTCTGGTCAATGGATGATAGTATCGCTCCAAAGCGCTATGAGGGTCAGTGGGAGCACGGCGTAAGGTGCGGAGAGGGAAAGATGACCTTCTATGCAGATAATAGCCAGCACTACTCCTATACTGGAGAGTGGGTAGCTGGTCTGCCAGAGGGTTGTGGTACTATCCGCGTAATTGATGGACATGGCAAAGAGAGTATAACGCCAATAAACCTCGTTGCTGGTATGCGTGAGGGTCGTAATACGGTTGTGGAGTTTGGTAAAACTATTGATTGCCAGTGGGTTGCTGGATACAAAGAGGGCGAGGGAGTCTGTACAATGCCTAATGGTCAGCAGTTTAGAGGTGTGTGGCACAACGATAATTTAGACCTTGATAGCTGTGACTTTATGGAGCCAACAGAATCTCCGAGACTTATCGTTACACTCTCTCTCCAAGGTTTTGACTATAGTCGTCGTGTGGTTGCACTTGTTGTGGGTAGCTGTGGAGAGCATACTATAGGAAGTTCGTTGCCTATTCTTTGTGATAGAGGCTTCAAGGAGCAGGAGAGACTTATTGAGATTCTCGGTGTTGAGAATGGTGTGGTTGAGTATATCGTTGATGGTATATACTCGGAGAATAGAGCTATGCAGGTGGGCAGGGTTGCGCCAGGCGAGAAGGTCAAGCACGCTTATCGTAAAAAAGCTACAGCCACAATTTATGACGACGACCATGACTATGAGATTGTCAATGAGTTGACTATTAAAAACGTTGAGAAATAGATAAAGGTAAGGGCTATGGTTACGGATAAAATTCTGAAGTTGAGTCAGCAGGCGATAGAGCCTTGGGAAAAGGGGGCTCAGGCAGGTGATAGTATGTGTGCTGAGGCATACAACGCGCATCTGAATGAGGATACTGTAGAGACTATCTATGAGGGCGAGACAGATGAGAACGGTCTGCCTCACGGTGAGGGGACTATGGACTATGCCCACGGTGAGTATAGCCATTGGCTTGGATATAGCATAGCCCCAAAGAGTTATAGGGGGGAGTGGTGTCACGGCGTGAAGAGTGGCTGGGGTGTTATGGAATACTATTTTGATGGAGAGTATAGGCGTGTCAGATATGCTGGTAATTGGGCAGATGATACCCCAAATGGCAAGGGCGAGCTACGAGTGACGCTTGCAAATGGTACAGATAACTCCCATGTTCATGTGTTTGAGCATGGCAAGCGCGAGGATTGGGGCGTAGAGATTGTGGATGACGTAGAGATAGGCTGTTATTGGAAATCCGACCGCAAAAATGGTCGAGGAATATGCTCGCTGGGGTACAAAAAGGTATTTCGTGGTGTCTGGACAGATGATGTTTTAGACTACAGTAGTTGTATCTTGGCAGAGTGCGATACCACTCAGACGCTTGTTGTGGAGCTATATGGTGAGGCATCAGAGCAGAGTATTGTGGCGTTAATACCTGCAAAAGAGGGCGAATACACTACTGATAATGTGTTAGTTATATACTCAACAGGTAGTGTGGAGGCAGAGCCGCTGCTTACTATTGTCAAGGTTGAGGATGGTGTGGTAACCTATACATGTGGGGATACTCTTGCTACTATATCGGTGGGTGAGAGCGCCACTGCAACTATAGATAGTGAGGGATTTATCCGCAGGGTGAATATTACCTTCAATTAGCAACATAGTTTGGGGGTTATAAAGTGTAGAGCTATGAGTTTAGTAGAACTGGAGAAGATTCGTCAGCGAGGAGAGACCCTTGCCGCAGATGGAGATATAGCAGGGGCGGTAGAGCTATATAGGCAGGCTGGTGATAATGGAGAGCCAAAGGCAAACCTCCACTTGGCTGGCTATTATGCTGATATTGAGGAGTATGATAAGGTTTGTTACTATGCAAATAGAGTGCTTCTCTTTTACGACTGCCTTAAGGAGCAGAATCCTGTTGTTGCCGAGCAGTATGTAGACTATCTCTCTACGGCATACAATATGATTGCTCTATCGTGCTATCAGTCACAGCGCTGGGGCGAGGCGCTTAGTGCTATTGATAAGGCTATAGGGCTTGAGGACTATGAGTGCTGCTATATGGCGGGACGCATGGCATATAAGGGTTACCTCTCTGAGGATGGTAAGCCCGACATGGCACTTGCTCTGCACTATTGGAAGATGGGCAAGGAGATGGTAGACGACGATAACTGTTTCTTTGCGTGGGAGCATCACCATTATGACAATATAACCCATGATTTTTACATTGGCGAGAGTGATGAAAACCACCTTCCGCATGGTACGGGTGAGAAGAATTATGTCAAGGGAGAGTACTACAATCTTCTTGGGTATAATGTCGCAATGAAAAGATACTCAGGTGATTGGGTGCATGGTGTGCAGAGCGGTTATGCAGAGATGCGCTTCTTTGTTGAGGGGTATGATGGTATGCTTTACGATGGCGCTGTTGAGTGTGGTCAGCCACATGGTGATGGATATATAGGCATCTGGGTTGATGACTATAGTGAGGATTACTATGAGGGTAACTTCTGCCTTGGCAAGCGCAATGGTCATGGCTGTATGCGTAAGGATGAGATCTACTTTGAGGGTGAGTGGGTTGATGATAGACTCACTGGCGAGGTTAAGTGTACCCTTGAGGACCAGAGTAGCTTTGTGGCGAGGTTTGTAGATGGAAATTTAGACCTGAGCAGCTGTTTGGCTGAGCAGGCATTAGCAATTACCGACTTTATTGTAACAGAGCAGATGTCAGGAGCTACTGTAAAGATTGATGGCAGGGCTAAAGAGTGCCTTGTTGCAGGAGTGAAACTGACAATCTTAGGTGTTGAGGGTGGTGTGATAAAGTATCGCCTTGAAGCGGAGAATTGTGAGCAGATATTTGGCACAATAACCCCTGCACAGAGCGTTGAGCATCAGATTGATAACGATATTACAACTATTATTACTTGTAAAACTAAAACTCTATAAAATATGTTTTCAGCAGCAACTTATGTAGCGCGACGAGCAGAGCTGTGCCGTCGCATTGGTAATGGAGTGATTCTGATTCCAGGAAATTGGGAGGCTCCATATAACTATCCAAATAACGCCTACCATTTCCGTCAGGATGGAACCTTTATCTACTACTTCGGTCTTACTCTACCTCAATTTTTTGGTGTTATAGATTGCCAGAGTGGTGAGGCGACCATCTTTGGCGATGATGTAACTGTTGATGATATTATCTGGATGGGTCCACAGCCTACAGTGGCTCAGTTGAGCGCTCAGGTAGGTGTAACTAAGAGCTATCCACTCTCGGCATTGGCTGGCTATGTTGATAGCCTTAAAAAGAGTGGCACTCAGATTCACTACTTGCCTCCATATCGTGGTCAGACAACACTTTTGCTCTGCTCACTGCTTGGTAAAACACCAGAGGAACTACACCGCGATAAATCTATTGAGCTGATGTTTGCCGTAGCGGGTATGCGCGAGGTGAAGAGCGCCGAGGAGATTGAGGCTATGGAGCGCGCCTTTCATATCGGCTATGCTATGCACACAACAGCGATGAAGATGTGCCGCGCAGGCGTTGTTGAGCGCGAGATTGCAGGTGCTATTGAGGGCGTTGCGCTGAGCTATGGTGGTGGAATCTCCTTTACCTCTATTGTGTCGCAACATGGCGAGACGTTGCACAACCACAACTACGATGGCGTGCTTGAGAATGGTAAGTTGTTGCTTGTAGATGCGGGTGGTGAGAGCACAGAGAACTACTGCTCTGACCATACCAGAACATACCCAGTGAGCGGTAAGTTTACCGAGCGCCAGCGCGATATATATAATATAGTACTTGCAGCGCACCAGCAATCTCCTGCAAATATGAAGGCTGGGGCTATGTATATGGAGGATGTGCACCGCAAGGCTCTTGTAATCCTTGCCGAGGGACTTAAGGGTGTAGGGCTTATAAATGGCAGTGCTGAGGATGCTGTGGCTGCGGGAGCTATGTACCTCTTTATGCCTCATGGACTATCTCACGGTATGGGTATAGATGTTCACGATTGTGAGGCTATCGGTGAGCGTAGCTACGACTTTAGCGCTATTGTTGAGCGAGCAGCTCAGGAGGCTACCTGCGTGCACCGTGCAACTTGGCGCCTTCGTGCTGGTACTGTTATGAGTAACGAGCCAGGAATATACTTTATCCCTGCGCTGATAGATAAGTCTCGCGCTGAGGGTCTCTATCGTGGCATTGTGAACTACGATAAACTGGACTCTTACCGCGACTTTGGCGGTATCCGCATTGAGGATGACGTTATCGTAACTGAGAGTGGCGGAGTAGTTATCGGTGGCGATAAGAAGATTCCTGTAACTGTAGAGGAGCTGGAGGCTGTAGTGGGTAAGTAGTATGAAACCACTTCTTCTTTTTGCAACAGATATGGAGGCTGCGGCTGTAAGCTCGCTGTGTAGTGGCATACAGACGGCGGTCTGCGGCGTGGGTGCTGTTGATGCGGCGGTGGGCGTGATAGAGGTACTTGAGCGCTATAAGCCTACGGCGGTAGTGCTCTGTGGTATTGCTGGTGCGTATGATAAAACTCTTAAGGTTGGCGATGTTGTAAGTGTAGTAACCGAACAGACAGCAACACTTCCACCTGTATATATAAATAAGTACCATGCTACACTCTCCTTGCCACTGCCAGAGGTTGTTTCTAATACCGTTATGGCTGTTGGTGCAGAGCCTTGTGGTGCTAAGGTGGAGAATATGGAGGGGGCTGCAGTGTTCGCTCTCTGCCACCATTATGGCGTGCCGTGCGCCGAGATTCGCGCTATATCAAACTATGTAGATGATGCTCGTGAGCTGTGGGATATACCTACAGCACTTGCAAGCCTTGCAAAGACAATTCAAGCGATATTATGATGAAAAAGCTCTCATTACATATCTCACCCTGCCCAAACGACACCTTCGCCTTTGATGCGATAATTAACCACCGCCTTGACCATAACTTTGACCTTGAGGTGGAGTATAAAGATATTGAGGAGCTTAATCTTGGCGTTCTTGCAGGTCTGCCTGATATTTCAAAGATTAGCTACTCGGTCTATCCCAAGATTGCCGATAGATACCTCCTCCTTGATAGCGGCTCAGCTCTGGGACGAGGAAACGGTCAGCTACTTGTTAGACGTAAGGGGGAGCGGGGAGCAATAAAGAGAGTCGCCTCGCCAGGTCTGCATACTACCGCTAATGCACTGCTTATGCGCTACTTTCCTCAGGTGGAGAGTGTTGTGCCGATGCTCTTCTCAGAGATTGCTCAGGCGGTGGAGCAGGGTGTTACCGATGCAGGTGTGCTGATTCACGAGGGCAGGTTTGTCTACCAACGCCGAAACTTAGAGCTTGTTGCTGACCTCGGTAAACTGTGGGAGGCTCAGACCTCCTTGCCACTCCCTTTGGGGGCGATAGTTATTAAGCGAGAGGTTGCAGAGCAGGTAAGAGCAGACTTTGAGGCTCTGCTTGCCAACTCTGTGCGCTTTGCCTTTGATAATCCGACACTTTCAAGAGAGTTTATCAAACAACATGCTCAAGAGTTGGAAGACGAGGTTATAAATCAACATATCGCCCTATTTGTCAATAACTATACCGTTTCACTGGGCGAAGAGGGGCGAAAAGCCGTTGAAAAGCTGTTAGAAACAGAGAATTGAAAAATTTTTAAGATTTTTTTATAACCCCCTAACTCTTCAATAGTTATACTACTTTTATAGAAAGTCGGTTATAAATTGTTATAAAACGCAGCTTAATAATTACAGTTTGTAACCATAAAACAGACTCTTCCAATGCAGAAAAGTGTTGGAAGATTTTGTTTTGAAAAAATTTATTTATATCTTGCACTGCAAATCGGTGTTAAAAGTGGATTTTTGACCGTATTTGCACTGTTTTTACAATTGTTAATTACTAAATATTTGTTCGTATGAGAAAATTTAGACTTTTACTAATGATGTCATCATTGCTTGCTCTGGTTTGCTCGTTCACAGCTTGTAACACAGACATCGCAGATGACTATCCTGCAGTAGAGATCTCTCTCACTGCTGGTGAGGCTGATGGTAACACGCTCTCTTTCACCGTTAAGGCTACTGGCGCTGACGATATCTACTACTGGGTAGAGGTTGTAGACCCAGAGGTTGAGGCTGCTCCAGAGCTCAATATTGAGGATGCCTCTTATCTTGATGCTCAGGTGGATGTTGCTTTTGAGCAGGTTGTTACAGTTTCAAAGCTTAAGTACACAGCTCAGTACAAGATTTACGCTTATGCAAAGAACTTCGCTCACAACGCTTATGCTACTGAGATTGAGATGTCTACTGGCGATGCTCCTGTAGTTATTCCTGCTCCAGAGGTTAGCGTAGTGGCTGACGAGGATGAGATTTACGAGGACGCTTTCCTTGTGTTCATCACCTCTAAGAACGCTACTAAGGGCGCTTGGCTCGTAGTTCCTAAGTACACTGAGGGCGTAGACGCTGCAAAGGTATTTGCTGAGGGTACCGCTCTTGGTGCTTCAGAGCTTAACTGCGAGGCTGCTATTCCTGTTGAGGACCTTGAGCCAGATACTGAGTACGACTTCTACGCTGCTGTAGAGAACTCTGAGGGCGTTCAGGTGCTTAGCGCAGTTGTCGCTGTAACTACCGCTAAGAAGGCTATCCCTGTTGTTCAGATGCAGTTCACAGAGCTTTTGACATCTATGGATCTGTCTACAACTGTAGGTCTGCCAGGTATGTTCTTTATGCTTAACAACCCTGAGACTGGTGATTTCGCTTCTCTGTTTATGTACGATATTTCACAGATAAGCAACTACCCTGGCTATATGGCTAATGGTATCTATCCTGCTCTTACAGGTTCATTTGACACTGGTTCTATTCCAGAGGCTACTTGCGTTCTTGCAGACCCAGCTTATACAAACTTCGAAAACGCAGCTGGCACCTACCTCCCAGTAGGTAATATGGGCGTTGATGAGGATGGCAACCCTTATGGTATCAACCTTATGACCCAGATGCCAGATGCTGATAACAACCTCCTTGAGATTAACATCTACGCTGTAAACGCAGCAACAAACGAGCCTACAATTATCCGCGGTCAGTATATCGGTCCTCTTGGATATGTTACAGGTATTGCAACTTGGCCATTCAACCTTACAGACTGGGGCTTCAAGGCATTTGAGTCTACAACTTCTGGTAACGTTGTAACCCTTACAAGTAACAGCATCAACGGCTCATTCGTTCTTAACCTTACTACTGAGAATGGTAACATTGAGGATACTTTTGTTGTAGGTGAGAATCTTTCTGGTGGCTTCACATCTTATGTTGAGGGCGCTCCAGAGCACTTCGAGCTTCAGAGCGGCCGTATTGCAATCGCTAAGGCAGAGGGTGGTGGCGCAAATGACTATGTTCTCATCATCTCTACTCGCGGTGACGAGACTATTATGGTCGGTGCGTCAGGTGCTTACAAGATTGATGCGTTGGAGTATCCTATTACAATTACCCCTGCCCAGTAATTTATTTTGTCGTGATAACGCGGATACCTACTTCCGCTAACAAAAATCCCAGCAATGGCTGTACGTTAAGTACTATCCATCGCTGGGATTTTTGCCGAGCGTTGTATCTACCGCGTTCTGACGACAAAATTGACCATCAGCACGGAAGCGAAACAAAGTTTCGCAGAAAGTCTTTTGGGTCACTTTTCTTCAGAAAAGGGACGGTACTAGGCATTAAACTAAGGCACGGGGTCGTAGCCGCTGCCGCCCCAGGGGTTACAGCGCAGGATACGTTTAATGGTGAGCCAGGAGCCTTTGATTGGACCATATTTACGGAGTGCTTCAAGGGCGTACTGGGAGCAGGTAGGGGTAAAGCGACAGCAGGCGGGCTTGAGTGGTGAGATACATATTTGGTAGAGGCGCACAAGTCCGATAAGGGGTAGGCTGAGGATATGCTTACAGCTCTGCTGAAATTTGCTCAAGGACTTTTTTGACTGCATGTTCAATAGTCTGGTAGTCGTGGATCGTTTTGCTTGAGTATATGATTGCAATCTCTATGCGGTGGTTGCCGAGGCTGTTGTAGATAAGCGACTTATTGAGTCTATAGACCTCGCGCATACGTCGGCGGAGAGTATTACGTTTATTGGCGCGTTTATGGTACTTTTTGGGTGTAGAGAAGAGGATGGCTGCCTCTGGAGAGTCAGCCTCCTCTACGATATACACATATCGGAATGGGTAGATAAAGCCGCTACGTCCCTGATTAAAGAGTCGGCGAATAGCTCCATAGGAGTGCAATCGTTCAGATTTGGTCAAGCTATTCATAGCGTTCTACGCGCGCGTCTACTTCTTTCGTGTGCGGGTCTTTTTTGCCAATTTAGTCTGCTGGGTGCGCAGGAACTCCTCATTTTGCTCATTCTCTGCAAACTCCACATTATCAACCTCTTTACCAGCCAGCACTGCTGAGATATAGTTATCTACTGCCTTTGCCATTGATGGAGCTGTAGGGCTTGGGGCGAAAGCCTTAACGGGCAGGTGGTTTTCAGATGCTATGCGCAGAGTACCCTCGCCGAAGGTGCTGATAATAGGCATCTTATCAACTGTCATCTTCTCGCAGATGGACTTTACCTCCCAAGGGGAGTAGAGCAGCAGCATGTCGTAGCTCTGTAGCTGCTCGGCAGTAATGTCGCTGGCAACGGTGCGGGCGAGGATTACTGGGGTATAGTTTATCTTTAGGCGCGAAAGAGCCTCTGGAATCTCTGGCTTGTGGGGCTCAGAGAGGGCGAGCAGTAGCTTCTCGTCCTTATGTTTTACAATCTGCTCAACAATACCTGTGAAAGAGCCATCGGCAAACGAGATTTTACGCTTGCGGTAGACGATATACTTCTGCAGGTAGAGTGCTATAGCCTCGGTAGAGCAGATATACTTCATTGTTTCAGGCACTGTGATACGGGCATCCTCGCAGATGCGGAAGAAGCTGTCAATTGTTGTGCGTGAGGTAAAGATGACCGCTGTATGCGCAAGAATCTCCACGCGCTGAGAGCGGAACTCTTTTGGGGTGACTCCCTTAACTTCTATAAGTGGACGATAATCCACCTCAAGGTCGTACTTGTTCGCCAACTCAAAAAAGGGCGATTTTTCAAGAATCGCAGGTTTTGGCTGCGACACTAAAATTCGTTTAATCTCTGCCATAATTTACTTAAAATCCCTTCCACAGATACTCTCAGCGCAGTATTGGCGCAAGGATGAGAGAAACGGGGAAGATTTCCAGGGCGCAAAGATACAAAATCCAATGCAAAATTGAAATTTTTTGAGAAACAAAGAATAAAAAAGTCTCTTTAACAAAGATAATTACAGCGATAAGACCACACAAAATACCGCAGCAAAGACCTATAATTGCAGGGGTTGTTGGCGAGAGTAAGAATAATATTCCGAAGGGTATCACTGTCACAAATCCCACGGCAAGGTATAGACTTTTTATCTCAATTAGGGCATGCCCCACATCGCTGCGCTCACAGATTAGTGCCGAGAGGTAGATTGTGCCAAGTTGATAGGCGAAGATAAGTGATAATCCGACAAGGGCGACTAAAACCACCACCCAGACAGCCACCTGCGTGCTGATGCCAGCAACAATATCTGCACCCCACAGCTCAACTACACGAAGAGAGCAGAGGGAGAGTGTTACAACGCCCAGTATTATCATCACCACCTCTATATTTGTCTGCTCTCCAGGGTTTATGTGCGCCTTGTCGCTGCTGCTCTGGTGTACTCCGAGTGCGCTGATGATAAAGTAGCGCAGAAAGTCCCAGTAGCGGACAATAAAAAATGTATATATTAGACCGATAGCCAGCACTGCAATCTGAAACAGAGCGCCCGAATGTAGTGACGACACTACATCTATACCATTGTCTATAGCCAGGGTAGAGCTACTACCAAAAGCTTGCTCGGCGGTAATTGTATGGTCAAGGGTTGGCAGTGGCATTACTCAAAGGCGCGTTTTAATGTTATACGAATAGTTGTTCCCTTGCCGATTACAGAGTCCACGACGGCAATTTTTCCGCGATGATACTCCTCAACAACGCGGCGCGAGAGCGAGAGACCCAATCCCCAGCCACGGGTTTTGGTTGTAAATCCAGGCTCAAAGATTCTCTTCCAGTTACTCTTGGCAATACCTTTGCCCGTATCGTGTACATCAATCATGACATTGCTCTCGGTAGCCCATATACGTACCGAAATCTCGCCATGCCCCTGCAGTGCATCAAGGGAGTTCTTGAGTAGATTTTCAACGACCCACTCAAAGAGTGCCGTGTTGAGCATTGCGTGGACAATCTCGCTGGTAAAGCCGTTATAATCGAGGGTTACGTTGCGAGGGATACGCTTGCGGAAGTAGATAATGCAGTCGCCGACAATCTCATTGACATTGGCAAGGGCAAGAGGGGTGTCTGAGCCGATTTTTGAAAATCGGTCTACTATCTTTCGTAGGTGTGAGAGATCTTTCTCCATCTCCTCCACTGCCATAGGGTCTACATTTTGGTCTTTGAGATACTCTATCCACCCCAATAGTGATGAAGTAGGAGTGCCGAGCTGGTGCGCTGTCTCCTTGGCAAGACCTATCCATACGCGGTTTTGTTCATCCTGCTTTGATGAGCGGAAGGCTACAAAAAGCAGTACCACAAAGGCTATGATTACTATCATCTGCACAAATGGGAAGAAGTAGAGCATCACAAGCGTGGTACTCCTGCCGTAGAAGATGATGTGGTTATGCTCAGCAGTCCACCAGAACCTAACAATGATAGGGGTATTGTGGCTCGCCATGCGGTCAAGGATTGTGTGTAGCTTCTCGGTATCCTTGATAACCTCCTCAGGGATAAGGTGATAGGAGACAACACGCAAGTTCTCATCTGTAATAATAAAAGGTATATTATTACGGTTGTTGATAATTGACGAGACGAGTGGGTCGGACATATAGTCACCCATAGCCTCACGATTTACACGCTCCATTGCAGCCGCCCACAACTCTACATCGTGGCGCTCCTTGACAGAGAGGCTCTCTGCCATCTGGTAGGTGATAAAGAGCGATGCGCTGACAATGAGCGCACCCAATACAAGGAGTATTGTGCGACCACTCTTGGATAGACCTTTGCGCAGTGCTCTTTTAATCATGGTTGTACTATTTACTTACGTGAGGTATCTTGGTGCTTCAAAATATGTTGCATGCGAGCTGAATCTGCAAGCATAGCAACTGCCGCCTCAACACCCTTGTCGTGCATAAGGCTGTTTGCTGTGCGACCAGCTGCATAGCAGTAGCGCAGAGCTATGTCGGCATTGATTGTGCGGATAATATCCTTTTTGAAGGTGATAAGGTTGTTTGTCTTATCATCCTTAAGGTTCTGCTCAATAGCCCTCATGGCATCCTTAAGCTCGCTGTTGTTATATCGCTCCTTATCCAATGCTGTGCGGAGTTTCTCAACGGCAAGACGCGAGTCGGACTTATATGGGATATCCCTACTCTGAACAAGTCGGCAGAAATCCTGGTAGTCGCTCTCAGTGATAGTGAAGCTCTTAGGGTCAATCTGCAACTCTGGATTCTTGCGATAGTACTGGTCGCCAAAGTCATCAATAATACCCATAAGGAAGAGCGTTGCCGCAAAGGCACTCACATACTCAACATCAACCTTGCTGTCTGGCATAATACCACCGCCATCGTAGACCTTACGACCTGCAACGGTACGATATTCGGTAATAAGCGAGTCGGGAACAAATTGTGCGCGACCCTCGTCAGAGTACTTTACAGCCTGGATGCAACGACCAGAGGGGATGTAGTACTTTGCCGTGGTAATCTTTCCAAAGCTGCCGAAACCAAGTGGAATAGTGGTCTGCACCAAACCCTTACCGTAGCTACGTGAACCGATAAGCACTGCGCGATCAAGGTCTTGAAGCGCTCCAGCGACAATCTCAGCGGCACTGGCACTATTCTCGCCAATAAGTAAGACGAGTGGAATATCTGGCAGTAGAGGCTCGTACTCAGTAGTGAAGCGCTTGCTCTCACCCTTGCCGCGCCCCTTCATCTCAACCACCATAGTACCCTTAGGAACAAAGAGCGATAGCACCTTTACGGCGCTCTGAAGCACACCACCGCCATTGGAGCGGTAGTCAAGAATCAACTTCTCAAGCTTACCCTTGCTCTTCAATGTCTCTATGGCTGCACGCATCTCGGTGTAGCAGTCGTCGGTAAAGTCTGAGTGTAGAATATATCCCACGCCAGGGGCAACATAGTCTGCATAGCCTACCGATGGTATAGAGATACGCTCGCGGCGGATTTTATACTCCTTGTTTGTGCCGTCAGCTATTCTCTCTACGGTAACCTTCACTGTAGTGTTTGGCTCACCGCGAAGCAGATTGCTCACATCGCTTGAGCTCATGCCTACAGCGCTCTTGCCCTCAATCTCCACTATCTTGTCGCCAATCTTCAGCCCCGCCTTATCGGCTGGAGAGCCCTTGTATGGCTCGGCAATGCGCACAAGGTTGCTATCCTGACGAATGGCTGCGCCAATACCGCCATACTTGCCTGTTGTCATTCGGCGAAACTCCTTCATATCCTCCTCAGAGAGGTAGGAGCAGTATGGGTCAAGGTTGCGCAGTATGCCATCTGCACCATGGCGCATAATCTTGTCGGCACTTAGTGAATCTACATACTCAGTACTTACGGCACGCATAAGATTGACCATAATCTCCATGTTACGACCAAGACCAAAGTCGTTACGGGTGCTGTATAGTGCTGTTGCGCAGATAGCTGTAAGAGCTAAAAGGCTATAAAACAGTCGT
This sequence comes from Rikenellaceae bacterium, assembly GCA_015059805.1. Classification (GTDB taxonomy): domain Bacteria; phylum Bacteroidota; class Bacteroidia; order Bacteroidales; family Rikenellaceae; genus Alistipes. Next base: position 93,968 of record SUZO01000002.1, on the reverse strand, counting down.
TTACTCATCTCGTCTTTTATTTGTTAAGTATCCCTCAAGGCGGATTACGGCGCGAACAACAGTTCGGCGGTGTCCGCTGATTACAACTCCATTGTCGCTGCTATCAACTGTAACCTCATCCTCAAAGAGGAGTGTTATACGTTGCAGACCTGTAGCGCGGAAAGTTAGGCGGCTACTGCTCTTTGAGCAAAGTTCAAGCCCAACAGTTGCCATCGCAGCCTCAATCTGCTGTAGGTCTGCTGTTATGTCGGCACTAACCTCTCGGCGCACAAAGCCAAAGAGTGGATATGTTGCACTCAGCAGAACGATTGTTGCTGCCATAGCCCAGCCGTTCCACTGGCTGAAGTATATCTCAAGCATCTGCAGGTATGTTACAGGCAGATCTTCGTACTTAATCTTTATCCATATCAGTGCTACAAGTAGAACGCACAAAGTAAGAAAATATTTCAGACTCCTCAGTAGATACTTTTTCATAATTACTCAGATATAGTTTCAATTTGTTTTGCTACACTCTCCATTAACCATAGCGGGGTGGATGTTGCGCCACATACGCCCACACTCTCTGCTCCAGCAAACCACTCTATTTTAAGCTCTGAAGCCTCCTCGATATTGTAGGAGCGAGGATTCTCCTCAAGACATATATTATATAGTACCTTGCCGTTGCTGCTCTTGCGCCCACAGACAAAGATTACGATGTCGTGGTTGCGTGCAAAAGTTCGTAGATGCTCCTCACGAGAGGATACGCGGCGGCAAATTGTATCATCGGCAGTAAGCATGCTACTATGGTCAAGGCGACTGCGCATTATATCACATAGATGCTCAAAGAGTGCCACCGATTGTGTCGTTTGTGAGAGGAAGTATATTGGACGGTGGAAATCTATAGCCTCCAAATCTGCCTCTGACTCCACAACAATGGCATTGCCATCTACCTGACCAATTAGACCCACCACCTCGGCATGTCCACGCTTGCCCAATATCACAAGCTGCCCATTGCTGCGCTCCATCTGCTCGTATGCACGCTTAACACGCCTCTGCAATGCCGCCACAACGGGACAGGTGGCATCAATAACCTCTACACCGCACTTGGCAGCAAGGGTATATGTTGCAGGTGGCTCACCATGTGCGCGAATAAGCATGCGGCTATTTGTATTGAGTTGCTCAATATCGCTGTGGCTTATGGTCTTAAGTCCCAAAGCCTCAAGGCGTTGCACCTCCACGCGATTGTGAACAATATCGCCCAAACAGCACACCTCGCCACGCTCCGCAAGGGCGCGTTCAGCCTCTGATATAGCACGAACAACGCCGGCGCAGAAGCCAGAGTGGCTGTCAATAACTACCTTCATAGGCTCAGCACGCGCTCAAGTTGAGCATCAAACCACTCCATCTGCTGCTCCACGGTCATAGAGCTGTTGTCAAGCACAAGGGCATCATCTGCCTTGCGTAGCGGGGATATTGTACGACTCATATCTGCCTTATCACGAGAGATGACGTTCTCAAGAATCTCCTCAAAATTGACATCGTCACCCTTAGCCTTCAGCTCCTCATAGCGACGCTGAGCGCGGACAGTTGCATCGGCGGTCATATAGATCTTAAGCTCTGCATCTGGGAAGACAACTGTGCCAATATCTCTGCCATCCATCACCACTCCACGCTTTTTACCCATCTGCTGCTGCATAGCTACTAACTTTGTGCGCACGGCGGCAATGGAGCTTACAGCGCTGACGAAGTTACTCACCTCAATGGTGCGAATCTTGCCCTCAACAAACTCTCCATTGACATATATGTCGCTCGCGCCACGAGTAGGGTTGAAGCGGAAGCTAATCTCTATCTGGTCAAGTAGCGACACAATAGCATCATCGTTTACAATACCGCCGACAATGCCTCCATTCTCAAGGGCGTAGAGCGTTACGGCGCGATACATAGCGCCTGTGTCGATAAAAATATAACCTAAGCGGGCTGCTATAGCCTTGGCAAAGGTACTCTTGCCACATGACGAGTGTCCGTCTATGGCGATAACAATCTTTCTCTTCTTATTAGACTCCATTTGTATTTGAAATAAATGTAGAGAGTATGGTGTATATTCCGAGCAGACCAACAATAATGCCTGCAACGTGATTTATCGTAAGCATATGTCGCGGGCGGAACTTGCGACGGAATAGGCTGATTACCAGTGTGAGCATTGTCCACCATGCGCATGCACCGCAGAGGAAGCCTAAGATGGTAAACACTCCGCGAATAAGCGAGGAGGTATCTCTAATATCCCCATCTGCTCCCACGCCGAACATGGCAAAGAAGGCGAGGATATATGGCACAACAACCACAAAGTTGGCTATTGTAAAGCCGAACATAGAGGCAAAATCCTTCCAGAGTGTAGTGTTGCCAGCGCGATTACGACGAATCTGTGGCACGGGGTTCTGGAAAAAGATGTAGACACCCACTATAACCACAAATACACCGCCTATGATGCTCAGTATGTGGCTATACTTCTCAATCTGCGCCTGCATCATGGCAAAGAAGAAGTATGCAATAATTGCCATCAATGTATCGGCACACGCCACGCCTAAGCCCGAAAAGACACCTGCGCGAGTGGTCTTGCTCAGTGTTCTCTGAATACACAGCACCGCCACAGGACCCACCGTAATTGATGCGGCTGCCCCTACTGCCAATCCACGTAGTAGAATCTCGATAATAGTAATAAGCATATTCAACGCAAAGGTAACAATAATTTGTGGAATCGCAAATCGACTGCCGCCTTTTAGCTATCAGTGACAGCTTTTTTAATAGGTTGAGAGATTATAATACAAAACAGGCTCATACCTCTACATTTATTTTGCTCTTTACGCAAATTATTTATACCTTTGCAGGGTATATGGAGCAGTTTATTGTATCAGCACGAAAGTATCGCCCAGCGACATTTGTGTCGGTGGTGGGGCAGAAGCACATTACCTCTACCCTCAAGAATGCCATTGAGAGAAATCAGTTGGCTCATGCCTATCTGTTTTGTGGTCCTCGTGGCGTTGGTAAAACCACTTGTGCCCGCATTTTTGCCAAGGCGATTAACTGTCTTAGCCCTGTAGGGGCAGAGGCGTGCAATGAGTGTGACTCTTGTCGTACATTTAACGAGGGTCGCTCTATGAATATTCATGAGCTTGATGCTGCGTCAAACAACTCTGTGGAGGATATTCGCGCTCTGATTGAGCAAGTGAGGATTATCCCGCAGGTGGGTCACTACTCGGTCTTTATTATTGACGAGGTGCACATGCTCTCACAGGCTGCATTTAATGCCTTCCTTAAGACGCTTGAGGAGCCTCCTCAGCACGCTATCTTTATTCTCGCAACAACTGAGAAGCATAAGATTATCCCTACAATCCTCTCACGTTGTCAGATTTACGACTTTAATCGTATTCGTGTTGAGGATGCGGTGGAGTATCTGCGATATATAGCTGATAGTGAGGGTGTTGCCGCTGACGAGGAGTCGCTCTCTCTCATTGCTCAGAAGGCTGATGGCGGTATGCGCGATGCGCTGTCTATGTTTGATAAGGCAGTGTCGTTTTGCGGTAATAACTTGACATATAAGACTGTTGCTCAGACACTTAACGTGTTGGACTACGATACATATTTTGGTTTTACCCGCTCCTTAGTTCAAGGAAATTATGTTGAGGCTCTGCTCGCCTTTGATCAGGTGTTAGCCAAGGGTTTCTCTGGGCAGGTATTTATGAGCGGATTGAGCCAGCACATGCGCGACTTGTTGGTCGTTAAGAGCAATGCGGATGCGCTGACAGAGTTCTCTGCAGGTCTACTCGCTCGCTATCGTGAGCAGGCGGCACAGTGCGATATTGAGTTCCTCTTTGGAGCTATCTCGCAGCTCTCTACTGCCGATGGCGCTATCCGAACAGCCTCAAATCAGAGGTTGCTCGTTGAGCTGACACTTATGCGTATAGCCGAAATAGGTAAAAAAAAAACTCTGACGCCGACCAATTCCTAACCGGCTCATACCCCCTCCCCGCCCTATCAGGGGCGCAGGTGGCAACTCCAGCGGTGCAACAAGGGGCAAGCGTGGTAGGCTCTGGGGTGCAGCAAGGGGCAGGCTCTGGGGTGCAGTCAGGGGCAAACGTGGTAGGCTCTGGGGCGCAGTCAGGTACAAGAGTGGTAGGCTCTGGGGCGCAGCAAGGGGCGGGCTCTGTGGCGCAAGCAGGGGCAAGTTCGGTGGCTTCTGGGGTGCAGGTGGCAAGTCCAGCGGCGCAGCAAGGTGGTCAGGTTGAAAGTTCTACGGTATCGCGCGTAATTGAGCCGGCGGTGGCGCAAGGGGGAAAGAGGTCTATAGGTCGTGAGGGCATGGACTCTCTGAACAAGATTATTAACTCCATGCGTAGTCAGATGCCTCGCTCGGCGCAGTTGTCGATAGATGAGGGGCAGAGTTATGTAGACCCCCAGAGTGAGAGCAAGCTTTTAGCGCATAAGCAGCAGTTGATAGACCAGGTGCTCAAGTTGCATCCACGTTTTAACGCAGCCTTTCATCAGGTCTCTATCTCTGGCAATGTGATTACTGTAGAGGCGCCGACAATAGCCTTAGAGAGTGATTTGAACAATTCGCGCGCAGAGATTTGTGAGATAATTGCGGGCGTAGCTGGCGTAGAGGGTCAGTTAGAGCTTAAGGTGGTGCTCAACGAGGTTGAGGTTAAGCTGCTGCCAGTAAAGATTGAGGATAGGTATCAGTTTATAGAGGATATAAACCCTGAGGGGGTAAAGTTTTTTATTGAGAAATTTGATTTAACACTATAGTAATGGCAAGAAAGAATTTTGTTGAGGAGCTTCAGTGGCGCGGTATGATTCACACAATCATGCCAGGAGCAGAGGAGCAGTTAGAGAAGGAGATGACAACTGCCTACTTGGGTATTGACCCTACGGCAGACTCACTACATATTGGTCACCTTGTGGGTGTGATGATTCTCAAGCACCTTCAGATGTGCGGTCACCGTCCAGTGGCGCTTATTGGCGGTGCAACAGGTATGATTGGCGACCCAAGTGGTAAGTCGCAGGAGCGCAATCTGCTTGATGAGGCGGCTCTGCGTCACAACCAGCAGGCTATTAAGGCTCAGCTCTCTCGTCTTATAGATTTTGACTCTGACGCGGAGAATGCAGCGGTGCTTGTGAACAACTACGACTGGATGAAGGAGTTTTCGTTCCTTGACTTCGCACGCGAGATTGGTAAGTGCATCACTGTAAACTACATGATGGCTAAGGACTCTGTAAAGAAGCGCTTTAATGGCGAGGGTGACGGTATGTCATTCACTGAGTTTACATATCAGCTTCTTCAGGGTTACGACTTTTTGCACCTCTACCAGACTATGGGCTGTAAAGTTCAGCTCGGAGGTGCAGACCAGTGGGGTAACATCACTACTGGTACTGAGCTTATCCGCCGCAAGCTCGGCTCTGAGGCTGAGGCGTTTGCAATCACTTGTCCGCTAATCACTAAGGCTGACGGTACAAAGTTCGGCAAGACCGAGAGCGGCAATGTATGGCTTGATGCTAAGTACACCTCTCCATACAAGTTCTACCAGTTCTGGCTCAACGTATCTGACGAGGATGCAAAGCGATATATCAAGATTTTCACACTCCTTGACCGCCAGACCGTTGAGGCTCTGATTGCTGAGCATGAGGCTGCACCGCACCTGCGCGTACTTCAGAAGCGTCTTGCTCAGGAGGTTACAACGATGATTCACTCTGAGGCTGAGTATCTTAAGGCTGTGGAGGCATCTGGTATCCTCTTTGGTCAGGCAACATCGGAGGCACTAAAGAATCTTGACGAGCAGACCCTTCTTCAGGTATTTGAGGGTGTTCCTCAGTTTGAGATTTCGGCTGCCGACCTCGGTTGTACATTTATCGACCTGTGCGCAGACAAGACAGCAATCTTCCCATCTAAGGGCGAGTGCCGCAAGATGATTCAGGGTGGTGGCGTGTCACTGAACAAGCAGAAGGTTACGGATATTGCCGCTACAGTGACAGCAGACGACCTTATCGCTGGTAAGTATCTGCTTGTGCAGAAGGGTAAGAAGAACTACTACCTCGTTATTGTCAATGAGTAACGAGAAGTGCTATACAATTAACCTGGAGGGTATGGATTTCCATGCCTTCCATGGTTGTTATGAGCTTGAGCGCCTAACGGGTAGCCACTTTGATGTCAGCCTGAAAATCGTGTCACCTCTGGGCAGGGTGGCAGAGGATGATGATGTTACTCAGGCGGTGAACTATCTTACTGTCTATGAGGTAGTTCGTGAGCAGATGGCTGTAACTCAGCATACTATAGAGCGCGTGGCTCAAAATATTATCAATGCACTGCACAGCCGCTTCGGCACTATAAAATCTGTGGAGTGTACCGTTACAAAGCTCGCCCCACCATTGGGTGGTAAGGTAGCAAAGGTTAGTGTCACCTTGAAGGGTGAATTTTAGGTTATAGGTTAGGATATATGAGCAAGAGAGCCTCTTTTGGAAGTAAAATCGGTGCGGTACTTGTTGCGGCAGGTAGCGCTATTGGTCTGGGAAGCATCTGGCGTTTCCCATATATGACGGGCGAGAATGGCGGTGGAGCCTTTCTACTTGTCTATCTGTTGAGTGTGCTTATTGTCGGCATACCTGTTATGCTTGCCGAGTTCGCTATAGGTACTCATACCCGCAAAAGCCCCGTTAAAGCGTACAATTCACTCTCTCCGCGCTGGACGTGGTTGGGCTATAATAGCGTGATAGTTTCGCTACTCATTTCGGGATTCTACTACATCGTTGCGGGGTGGTCATTAGAGTACTTTGTCAGCTCTGTTGATGGCTCTCTCTATAACGCAACCGACTTCCATAGCCATTTTGCGGCATTTACAACCTCTTGGCGCGAGCCATTCTATACAGTTCTATTTGTCGTGATTACTCATGCCATCGTAGCAATGGGTGTGCAGAAGGGGTTGGAGCGTATATCCAAAATAGTTATGCCCGTACTGCTGCTGATGCTCGTTGTGCTTGTTGTCCACTCGGCAACCATGTCTGGTGCAGCGGAGGGTTACCGTTTCCTCTTTACTCCCGACTTTGAGAAGGCTTTTTCAGTGAGAACTATCGTCAGCGCTGTTGGTCAGGCATTCTTCTCACTCTCTATCGGTTTGGGCTGTATGATTGCCTACTCATCATACTTTAAGGAGGGGACAAACCTCACTCGCACATCTATTTCGGTGAGCCTGATGACCTTCCTTGTGGCAATGCTATCGGGTATGGTTATCTTCCCAGCGGTATTCAGCGTAGAGGGTCTTGAGCCTACAGCTGGTCCAACACTGCTCTTTGAGACCCTGCCGTTTATCTTTGCCGAGATGCCCGCTCCAGAGATGTGGAGCGCAATATTCTTCCTGCTGGTGGCACTGGCTGCACTAACATCAACAATATCTTTCCACGAGGTGCTTACGCAGTACCTGCAGGAGAACCATAATGTGCCTCGCAAGCACGCCGCACGAATTACTACTCTGGCGACAATCCTGCTGTCAGTAGTCTGCCTTAAGTGGGAGTGGTTCTTTGGAGCATTTGATGCCATTACAGCCGATGTACTGATGCCTGTGGGCGGTCTGCTTACGGCAGTGTTCGCCGGCTGGGTCTTTGACCGCAAAATCTTCCGCGAGGAGATCTCTAACCATGACACTCTGCCGGCAAAAATGTTCCCACTGCTCATTTTTACCCTTAAATGGGTGGCACCTATATTGCTAAGTATAGTCTTTGTGTGGAATTTAATCTTTTAGATGCGAGTATTTGCAAAATATTTTGTAATTTTGGCGCGTAAAAAGACAAACATTTATAAACCATAAATTTATAACACTATGATTTCGTATAAGAATCTCGGTCTTGTGAACACTCGCGAGATGTTCGCTAAGGCTATTGACGGCGGCTACGCTGTTCCTGCATTCAACTTCAACAACATGGAGCAGCTCCAGGCAATCATCATGGCAGCAGCAGAGACTAAGTCTCCAGTAATCCTTCAGGTCTCTAAGGGTGCTCGTAACTATGCAAACCAGACCCTTCTTCGTTATATGGCTGAGGGTGCTGTAGAGTACGCTAAGGAGCTTGGTTGGGAGAACCCACAGATCGTTCTTCACCTTGACCACGGTGATAGCTTTGAGACTTGCAAGAGCTGTATCGACATGGGCTTCTCATCAGTAATGATTGACGGCTCACACCTCCCATATGAGGAGAACGTAGCTCTTACAAAGAAGGTTGTAGAGTATGCTCACCAGTTCGACGTAACTGTAGAGGGCGAGCTCGGCGTTCTTGCAGGTGTTGAGGACGAGGTTTGCGCAGAGGAGAGCCACTATACAAAGCCAGAGGAGGTTGTAGACTTCGTAACTAAGACTGGTTGCGATAGCCTCGCTATCTCTATCGGTACTTCACACGGTGCTTACAAGTTCACTCCAGAGCAGTGCACACTTGACCCAGAGACTGGTCGCCTTGTACCACCACCATTGGCATTTGACGTTCTTGCAGCTATCGAGAAGGAGCTTCCAGGCTTCCCTATCGTTCTCCACGGCTCATCTTCAGTGCCACAGGAGGAGGTTGAGACTATCAACAAGTATGGCGGCGCACTCAAGGCTGCTGTAGGTATTCCTGAGTCACAGCTCCGCAAGGCAGCTGAGAGCGCAGTTTGCAAGATTAACATCGACTCTGACTCTCGTCTTGCTATGACCGCTGCTATCCGCGAGGTATTCGCTACTAAGCCAGCTGAGTTTGACCCACGTAAGTACCTCGGTCCTGCTCGTGAGAATATGAAGAAGCAGTATATTCACAAGATTGTGAATGTGCTTGGATCTAACGGCAAAGCATAGTTTTGTTGTGATAGTGGCACATTTCCTGCCGCTAATAAAAAATGCCTGCTGGGCTGTACTACTCGGTACTATCCTGCGCAGGCATTTTTTTATTGAGCCTGGTAAATGCACCACTCTGACAACAAAATGGCTGTTAGCTTTTTAGAGAACAGATAACAGATAACAGAGAACTGAAAACTGAGTGTAACGATGTAACGAGTGTAACAGCTGTGCACACCCCTGTTACAGCGTTACATTGTTACATTTTGGCTATTAGCCATTAGCCAACCCAGCTCTGATAACCGAGCAGAGTCAAACGTACCCGAACAGACCCGAACAAGAACGAACAGGTTTAACGCCCCTGTTCGGTTGTTCGGTGTTCGGATTAAGGAGTTTAAGGAGCACAAAATGACAATGAATGACAATGAATGACAGCGGGCTAACGCCCTTAATAGCGCTATTCAATGCCATTAGGGGCTGAAAGCCCTTGCTATTCAATGTCATCTACCATGACTTCGCTCAATCAGAGCTGCCCTCACCACTAAATCAGGGGCAGGTGCTCAATGACAGTGAATAACAACGAATGACAGCGGGCTAACGCCCTTAATATCGCGTGCAGAGCGCTCTATTCAATGTCATTAGGGGCTGAAAGCCCTTGTCATTAAATGTCATTTATCACTACTCTACCAGCCGTATGGCGTGGCATTGTTTAAGCAGGTAGGTAAATTGGTCAGTTACTGAGCCTAATTTATCAACTGATTTACATCAATAGATGTGTGCTACAGCACTATAACCACAGCCTTAAATCGTTAGGCTGTATATATCTATGATAAGTATCTACGCAGGTAATTATCTGCAGTTATCGCCATACACTCAGATAGTTACGCGTAAGGTAATAATTATATTCAGATATATATATAATTATATATTGCTGTGCATAGTAACGTCACTACACGCTGGTGCTAACGACTGAAAAAAAGCGAACAAGCGAACGAACGAACAGGGGCGTTCGGGTGTGTTCGTGTTCGGTTTTGTTCGGTGTGTTCGGTTTTGTTCGCACCTCTGTTCGTTCGTTCGGTTGAGTCCGTAAGATTGTTCGTTGACCCGCCTTTGGCGGCTCGACCCTGCTACGCCTCGGAAGTATCAGTCGCGGCATAAATGCCTCAAAATGCGAAATTGAAAATTCGTGAACAAGTTCCCAATTTCAATTTCTGCCGTCTCCTCCTCGCGGTACAGGCTATTGCATCAGCATCAGTCTATGCTTGACCTTTGGGGGTAAAGCCAGGTGCTTGGTTGACCTTTATAGTGCCGAATTTATTTTCGTAATTATGGAGGTTTTCCTGCAGTGAGAGCAGCAGACGTTTAGCGTGCTCAGGTGTTAGGATTATTCTGCTGCCGACTTTTGCTTTTGGCATTCCTGGCAGTGCGGATGCGAAGTCGAGGATTACCTCACTTGGGGAGTGGGCGATAATTACGAAGTTAGAGTAGTGACCTACTGCTACTGCTGGGTCAATTTCAAATTCAATTTTATTTTCAGCCATACTATTATATTTTTATACGGTTATAAGTTCAATGCCAGCCTCTTCGATAATCTCGACCATCTCTGGTGAGATACCTGAGTCGGTAATAATTACATCTACCTCATCTATAGATGTTATTCTACCAAAGCCATGGTGACCGAACTTTGAGGAGTCGGCAAGGATAATGGTCTTTGATGATGCTGCCATCATTTTACGAGAGAGGTAGCACTCCTCTATTGTGGAGGTGGTGATTCCGAAGTCGGGGTCGAAGCCATCAATGCCGAGGAAGAACTTTGAGCATATCATATCTCCGAGGCTATCGCATGCGCCCTCACCGCGTGTAGCGAATGATTTTTTGTAGACTGTTCCGCCGAGCTGTTGTACCTGAATAGACTCCACCTCATTGAGCAGTGTTGAGACCTTCAGAAATGGGGTTACCACGTTGAGTGTTGGAGCTGGGGACATGGCGTGTATAACCTCAGCGAGGGCGTATGTTGTAGAGCCTGCCGAGATCATGATTGAGTCGCTCTGCTCAATCATCTGTGCTGCACGCTGAGCGATACGATATTTAGCCTCACGATTGAGTGATGACTTGGTCATCAGGTCGCGGTCTGTGATATGTGGGTTTGCCAGTCGGGCGCTTCCATGGACTTTATAGAGTAGTCCCTTACTCTCAAGAATCTTAACATCCTTGCGGATAGTGACCTTTGTTACACCAAGCTCCTCTGCAACATCGGTGATACGGATAAAGCCATACTTCTCAAGCTTTTCCAGTATATACTTGTGTCTTTCTGCAATACTAAGCATTACCAAATCTCCTTTTTAACGGTCTGACGACCTATGTAACAATTTATAAAATCAAGAACTGTACCCTTTGGAATAGTTATACGGATAGCGGTGCGAGGGCGGAAGAGTACGGGGTTCATTCTATCACCAAACAGGGCGCGGAACTCGATGTCAGAGATGTTTGTAATCTGCAGCACCCCCTTCTTTGGATCAATAACCTTCACCTCAAGTGAGGCATCAATAAGCTGCTCAATGTACTTGCTATCGCCAGCAAGGGTGTTATTAAAAAAGGCTACCATACGACCAGCAAAGAGCGCCTCGCGCAGTGACTCAAGGGTGTACTCCTTAGCAAATACGAGGGTCATCGGGCGAATTTGATTGCCGTATGCGAAGCGCGATGTGTCGTGAATATCGGTGTTTGCCATCATCGGCAGACCGTACTCGTCAAACCAATCAAGCACCTTAGGATACCACTCTGAGCCATTGAAAAGTTCAACAGCGTGGATTCTTCCCTCCTTGATAAGCTGCTTCTGCAGCGGATAGAGTGTACACTTCTTATCTGGCCAACCTGGGTGGTTCCAGAGCATAAAGCAGCCCTGCTCCTCAGCCTTTCTAAAGTCATCCATCTCTGTAGGGTTAGGAATGCGGTTGCCATCCTTGTCGCGCAGAAGTTTACCATTCTCATCTACCTTGTAGCGCACCTGCTCAAAGACATTTGGGTCCTTGATAAACAGAGCGTTCATGTGACCAAATGGTTTTGTGCGGGTAATCTCTACTGCTGGAACGACCAAGAAGCCGAACTTCTTGCCCTCCTTTACTGCAAGGTCGATTGGCAGGTTGTAGTCCTTGAGGCGAATACCCTTATTCTTGTGTACCGCATTGTGCTCCGACATTGCAATCACATCCAAGCCATCCTGCCAAGCCTCACGCACACGACCTACAGGCGATACTTGCGCATCGGCAAAGACAGTGTGCATGTGAAAGTCGCACTTAAGTGTCTGGTACTCACCGATGTTAGGGATAGCGATAACGCGACGAACAGCCTTCTCAAGCTCATAGCAAACTGTTCTGTCGTCAGAGTTCTCTGGTGGATTCTTTGCATCAACGCTTGTCGCAACAAGGACAAGACCCAAAATCAAAAATAACTTCTTCATATCTGTATATCTTTTAATTATTTATCTAATAGTTTCTCAAGTTTATTGTAGCAGCCAATCTCATACATCTGCGGAATTAGTTTGCGGTAAAATGCAAGTACCTCCTCCCAGCGGTAGTATGGAGCCATAGAGCCGTCTATCTGCTTCGGGAAGGCAATCTCCTCCTCATTAAGGAGCATCTTGACAAGTGTCTCACCCTTTTTGTTGCGATAGAAAATCCACTGCAGATTACATCCCATAGGGATATTGTAGTCCTGAAAGACCTTCTCAATCTGCTCATAGTCACTTACCTCCTCACTCCAACCAGGAATGCGCATAGTATTGAGCAGACCCATAATGTTTCCGTCGTGACCAAAGCGTAGGTCTACGGCAGGCTCGCCCAGATTTACTCTACGCTCGGCATCATTGAGAATCTGCTCAAGCAGAGGTGTTGAGACTCCATTGAGGAACTTCTCCTTAATGCCAGAAGGACCCTTCTCGTGGTAGAAGATGATGTTGATTAACCTCCACTGCTGATAAAGCTCTTCTGGGGTAAAGATGTCAAGAATACTCTCCTTAGTAGGTGTTCCAGGCAGGGAGGTGGCGGTCTTAAAGAGGTGGAAGACAAAGTCGTGTGGAAGAGGCATGCTCTTCACGTAGTCGGGCTTAAAGAGGGAGTGAAGTATGCGAGAAATATCGACATTCTCTCGGCGGTACCTTCTCCACTGCTGCATCCACTCGCAGTTTGTGTTGTGGCGATATAGGTCGATATACTTAGCCAGTCGTGGGTCATTGTCCTTGTAGTAAGGGTTGAGCCACTTTTGGAATGGCTTGCCGCACTCATAGTGGATGTCAAGCTTGTTGTTTTGGCGCATCAGCTCATCGCAGAAGGCTGTCATACTCATCAGTACGCGCGGAACGATTGTCGCCTTAGCATCAATATACTCAGCCTTCTTGAAGATAGGCTTGTAGTTGTTGTACATACGGCGTGCAATCTGACGATGCTGCTCCTGACCTTTTAGTGATAGCTCTCCACCGCGACCGTATGCATCCCTCTTTGCGCGAGTAAGGCGGTCGTAAATCTCCTTGCCATAAGGGGTTAGCTTACCAAAGTATGCCGCATCTTCAAAGACTCTATATGCGCGGTCAAACTTCTCATCACGCAGTACATAACGTGAGCCATGACGACCATAATGGCTGATGTAGAATGGTTTATAACCCTTTGGTACAGGGGTTTGCTCCTTAAACTCGGTAGGGTAGAGGCGATATACGCCCAACGCATAGCTACTATCGGAGAGTATAAGCTCATGCGCTGATTGTGCCGAGGCTGTGACGGCAAGAACTATCGCCGCTGCTGTGATAAAAAATCGTTTCATATTGTCAGTTTTTAGGTTCAAATCGGTTTAATGTGCTTCAAGCCAATTTTTGCCAACGCCTATATCGACCACAAGCGGAATAGAGAGCTTGGCTGCCCCCTCCATCTGTTCGCGGACTATACGCTCTACAACCTCGCGCTCAGTAGGCACAAGATCTACAATAATCTCGTCATGCACCTGCAGAATAAGCTTTGAGCGTATGCCTTGCTCCTTAAAGGCGCGGTAGACACCCACCATAGCAATCTTCATAATATCGGCAGCGCTGCCCTGTATCGGCGCATTTATAGCATTTCGCTCGGCAAGTGAGCGAGTATTTACATTCTTAGAGTCTATACCCTCAAGGTATCTACGACGGGCAAAGATAGTCTCTACCCAACCCCTTTGCACTGCATCAGAGACTGTCTGCTCCATATATCGTTTAACACCAGGATAGGAGGCAAAGTAGCCATCAATCAGAGCCTTAGCCTCCGAGCGAGATATATCAAGTCGCTGTGCAAGACCAAATGCCGATATGCCGTAGATAATGCCGAAGTTGGCAGTTTTAGCACGCCTACGCTCCTCGTCTGTAACCTCGGCGATACTCTTGCCGAATATCTTGGCTGCCGTAGCGGCGTGAATATCCTCGCCGTTTCTAAATGCTTCGCAGAGCGAAGGGTCTCCACTTAGGTGCGCCATCAGTCGTAGTTCTACCTGCGAATAGTCGGCAGAGAGGAGCAACCCATCCTCGCGCGAAGGGATAAATGCCTCACGTATCGGACGACCAATAGCATCACGGATTGGGATGTTCTGCAAGTTTGGATTTGACGACGAGAGTCGCCCTGTAGCTGTAACTGCCTGATTATAAGAGGTGTGAATGTGTCCAGTGACAGGATTTACAAGCTCTGGCAGGGCATCAATATATGTTGAAAGTAGCTTCTTTACGCCACGATACTCAAGAATTGTGCGCACAATCTCATGCTCAGCAGCAAAGCCCTTGAGATACTCCTCATCGGTGCAGAACTGCTTAGTCTTTGTCATCTTAGGCTTGTCAGCAATTCGCATCTGTGTAAATAGCACCTCGCCAATCTGTCGCCCAGAGTTTACATTGAGCGTTGGTGAGTCTGCCATTGTGCGAATCTTATCCTCCAAAGCGACCAACTCGCGGCTCAGCGTTGCCGAGTAGTTACGTAGTAGACTGCTGTCAATCCTCACACCATTCCACTCCATATCGGCAAGTACGTCAATCATCGGCTCCTCAATGGTGTGGTATAGCTGCCAGAGGGCATTCTGCTCAACCAATGGGCGCAGAACGTTATATAGTTGCAGGGTTATGTCGGCATCCTCAGAGGCATATTCGGCAATAGGCTCCAACCCGATCATATCCATACTCTTCTGCTCGCGCCCCTTGCCAATAAGGCTCTCAATAGGAATTGGAGAGTAGTTCAGATACCTCTCCGCCAGTGCATCCATGTTGTGGCGTGCCTCTGGGTCAAGAAGATAGTGGAGAAGCATGGTGTCGCACTTCTCTCCGCACACCTCAATGCCTATTGTGCGTAGGAAGAGGATGTCAAACTTCATATTCTGCCCCACCTTTACGCTCTGCCTATTCTCAAAGAGGGGTTTTAGGATAGCCGCGTAGCTGCTCTCGGTGGTGTTTCTATCATCTGAGAGGGTAAATGGGATATACCACGCCTTGTGCGGCTCTACAGAGAGCGATAGACCAACTATGCGGTTGGTAAATATATCCAAGCCCGAAGTCTCAAGATCAAAGCAGAGAGTCTTGTATCCCATGCAACTATCTACCACCTGCTTGAGTTCAGTAGCATTGCGCACAATGGTGTAACTATGCGCTACAGTTGCCGCCGTAGCAAAGCCGTTCTCAGTGGCGGTTGCAGTAGGCTCTGCAGCCTCTACAGTAGGCTCGTCGGTCGGCACATTCGGATTGTCAAACATATCAAACAGCGTACCCTGACCCTCCATAGACTTTCGTCGCGCAGCCCCCGCCTTCATGCGTGCCATATTGGCAAGCTGTGTCTGCTCTGCCTGACGAGGGATAGTGGTATCCTCCACAGGTGCCATATTCTGCACATCGTTCAAAAATGCCTTAAAGTCCAACTCGGTAAAGAGCGACTTGAGCATATCTATCTTAGGACAGCATACAGTCAGCGCCGCCTCATTAAAGGCGATAGGCACGTCAAGAGAGATTTTTGTCAGCCTCTTTGATAGGCGAAGCTGCTCAACGGCAGCGGCGATATTTGCACCAGCCTTGCCGCCAATTTTCTCTACATTGGCAATTATAGACTCTACATCTCCCCACTTTTGCACCAACTTACTCGCACCCTTCTCGCCTATGCCCGCCACGCCAGGAATATTGTCCGACGCATCGCCCCATAGAGCAAGGATGTCGCTCACAAGCATCGGGTCGTCAATGCCATACTTCTCTTTAATTGCTTGAGTGTCAATAATTTCAATGCTGTCGCCCTTCTGCTTGTAAATCTTACGATTTGTGCCCACAAGCTGACCATAGTCCTTGTCTGGCGTAACCATATAGACCTCATAGCCAGCCTCAGCACCCTTAAAGGCGAGTGTTCCGATAACATCGTCAGCCTCAAAGCCCTCAACCTCAAGAATTGGAATACACATAGCCTCCACAATACGCTTGACATAGGGTACAGACTTTATTATATCCTCTGGAGTGTCAGGTCTATTTGCCTTGTACTCAGGGAATATCTCACGGCGGAATGAACCACCTGCAGGGTCAAAAGCTACGCCAAGCAGGTCTGGCTTCTCGCGCTTCTGAATATCCCTTAAAAACTTCGTAAAACCAAAGACTATAGAGGTATTCATACCGTCACGATTACGCATCGGACGACCTAAAAAGGCGTAGTAGTACCTAAATATCAACGCGTATGCGTCTATGAGGAATAGTTTTTTCATCTTCTGGCTGTTAGCTTTTTGCTATTGGCTGTTATTTTTTTTATCTGCTTTACCTGATGGTTTGGCACTCTAATATATCTCCGTTACTAAAGTAGTACTTTATATTCACATTCGGGCGCTCGGCAGTCGGCAACTCTGTTGTGGTAAGATATGTCATCCCATACCTCAAAAGTTCTATTGGCGAGGTGGAAATTTCATCCACTTTGCAAGTAAACGTCTCATCCATATCTGTCGTAAACCCACTCTCAATATATGCCTTAGGCGACTGATAGCTAAATGTAAAAATACCACTCAAATCGCTACCCTTGGGATAGTTTTCATTCCAATTCTCTAAGGCTGTAATCTCAACATCAACCAGATTATCAATAATAACACTACAGTGGTGGTCTAACCTCCACCCTTCAGGAAACCACTCCTCTGCTATTATTGGCTGCTTTGGATAATCTTTATACTTCGCCTGCATTTCAAGATACCTATCCGCATTATCATTCTGACTTATCACATCCAAAATAGATGTAACATCATCGCCCATTATAACATACACTTTACATAGAAATCTACCATCCTCCACCTTGCTACGAATGTGCTTTATTGACTCGGCACGGTGATAGTCTGTTATTGTCGCATAATATATAACCGTCTTGCCCGTTTTATAAACCCCCTTACCATCCTCGCAAGCATTAAACACAACGGCAAACAGCAACAATACACATATCCGAATTAGATTGTTGTTCCTCATTACTCCAATACAATAAATTTCATTCGTTTATTATAGTAAATATCTCCATCGTCTTCACTCTCAAACATATCTATATGATACCAGCCATTAGCACTTGTCTCACGCCAACCATAATTACAATGCAAATAATAATCATAAGAACAGGTCTCCTGCAAATAATATCCATCTATCAGCCACTGATGCCCTTCACCACTATTTCTACCCCTTATGATAACAGGGCATTTCTTATGCAATAAGCAGGTTATAATCTTGAGTTTATTTTGGTCGTTGTAGAAATATTGAACAGCGTTATAACCAAGATCTTTTAAATATCTCGCGACTTCTCCTAAACTTGCACTAGATGAATCAATTCCATAAGATACACCTATCCCATCACCAATCTGCCTAATAATGTTAGCTGCTGCCTCTTCAACACTTCCGCTCTCTATTTCAGGCTTATAGTATTCTCTTTTTGCAGTTTCAATATCCTCCCAAGTTATACTCTCAATGCCAAAAACATCTGATAATGACACATCCTTCATATAAACCAAGAATTGAGCTGTCGCAATAGTCGGACACCCAGCTAGGCAATGCTTATACTGTTTCTCTTCATCATCAAATTTCACTGGCATATACCAATTAAACGGCATCCGTTGATGCCATTGGGTAGCTACTAATGGACCGACGCTGCCAGAACATAATTCGTCTAAAGAGTTTGAAGATGTATCTTCAGTATATCCTCCATCATTAGTGTACTTTTTCTCCAAATAATCCACTACTAAAGAGGACAAAAATTGCTCTTGTTCACTAATATCAGGACCCAAAGTTGTAGAACCAGATGTATCGTCAGTGTCAGTGTTAGTCCCATCTGATATTATTTTATCTGTATTACCAAGTGTAGTATCAGTGATAAATAACAATTTTCCATCATTCGTAGATGTCGTATCAACAACTGCTTGCTCCCCGCCGATAAAAACAGGAGCCTCTACAACAGCTGTACCTTCATTGTCTTCAAGATTGACAATATACAGAGCTGGGTGTTGTGTTACTATAAGAGAGTCCAACGTTGGATTTGTAGCGCTTGAATCCGAGCGTGTGCTATTTTTGAAAATTTGATCAAAAGTTATAACCTCCACGCTTGCTATTTCTCGCACAGATCCTCTCGTTTGCGAATCTATTTGATTTAACATCTTGAGAACCACTCTCTTCGCTCTTTCCACATGTGTCATGTCGTTATTGGTGTCTGAAATAACATTTACGGACACATCACTAAAATTTTGTACACAACCTGCAAATAACATTGTTATTGCAAAAAACAACTTTTTCATACGCAGAACTTGTTTAGATTTACACTATAAATACTTATTTTTATCTATTGTCGCAAGTTACACAGCCTATAGTAGTACAAAGTTAGACAAAGTTTGGCACTCTAATATATCTCCGTTACTAAAGTAGTATTTTATATTCACATTCGGGCGCTCGGCAGTCGGCAACTCTGTTGTGGTAAGATATGTCATCCCACATCTCAAAAGTTCTATTGGAGAGGTGGAAATTTCATCCACTTTGCAAGTAAACGTCTCATCCATATCTGTCGTAAACCCACTCTCAATATATGCCTTAGGCGATTGATAGCTAAATGTAAAAATACCACTCAAATCGCTACCCTTGGGATAGTTTTCACTCCAATCCTCTAAGGCTGTAATCTCAATGCCGACCAGATTATCAATAATCACACAACAGTGGTGATTAAATTTCCAGCCCATAACAGTCCAGTGTTCTGCTATTATTGGATGCTTAGGGTAATCTTTATACACCGCCTGCATTTCAATATATCTATCAGCGTTGTCATTCTGCTCTATCACATCCAAAATAGATGCAATATAGTCCATTCCAACATATAACTGACAGAGTAATTTACCATCCTCCACCTTGCTATCAATGTAGTTTATCTCCGTTGGATGACAATAATCGGTTATTGTTGCGTAATATATAACCGTTTTACCCGTGGGGTATACTTTATCGCCATTCGTTGTTTCGCACATAGTAAAGGCAATAGCGCAAATCAATATTGCAATCAGGCGTCTCATACTACTTGACTATTAGCGACTTGCATACTCCGAAGACTAATTCTCCTCAGCATACCACTCAGCATACGAGGTGGCAGTCTCGTGTAGGCGTAGGCTATGCAGTGTAACGCCAGCAGGCAGAGCCTTTTGCAAGCGAGCGGCAAAGTCCTGTAGCATATTCTCGCAGGTAGGTTGATAGTCCACAAGTATTACATTTGCAAATTGACTCTGCATGCTCTCAACCAGCTTTTCAGCCTCTGCTGTGCGGCGCATAACAAAGGAGTGGTCAAGGTGGTCGGTAATCTGCTGAGCTACAATAGCCTTCAGTTCACCAAAGTCCATAACCATACCCAACTTTGGGCTTGTAGGGTCAGTAACTGGCTCGCCCTTAACGGTGACAAAGAGGCGGTAAGAGTGACCGTGAATCTCACGGCACTTGCCGTCATAGCCCCACAATGCATGAGCCGACTCAAAAGTAAACTCCTTGGTTAGACGAATCATCTGTGTGGTAATTTATCAAGGTAATCAATATGTGGCTCGCGCTGGAATGCCTCACTGAGCGAGATATATGTCTGGGTGTTGCTAATGCCTGGCACGCGAAGAATGCCGTCAAAGATTGTGCGCATAAGGTGGTCGTTATCAACGCAATAGAGCTTAAGCATTGCATTGTAAGTGCCTGTAATAAAGTGGCACTCAACAACCTCTGGGATATTTTTAATCTTCTCAGCTACCGCGGTACTCATAATTGGGTCCTGAATGCGGATACTGATAAATGCGCAGACATCAAAGCCGAGCATCTTCGGATTGACCATCATGCGGCTGCCCATAATTACGCCACACTCCTCAAGTTTCTTTATGCGCTGGTGTATTGCCGCACCAGAGATGCCACATTCGCGGGCAATCTCAAGGTACGGCATACGAGCATTTTTTACAAGGAACTTAAGTATCTTGCGGTCTGTTGCATCTAATGTTACTTTCTGGTTACTCATTGTCCTAATCGTTATTTCAAAACTCCTAACTCTTTACCCACCTCAACAAATGCATCTACGCAACGTTGAAGTTGCTCTACGGTATGACCTGCCGATACTTGTACGCGAATTCGTGCCAGCCCCTTTGGCACCACTGGATAGTAGAAACCTGTTACAAAGACACCGCGCTGCTGAAGTGCGGCAGCAAACTCCTGTGACAGCTTTGCATCATAGAGCATAACGGCGCAGATAGCCGAGTCGGTCGGTTTGATGTCAAAGCCAGCGTCAATCATCTTTGTGCGGAAGTACTCAACATTGGCAACAAGGCGGTCGTGGTGCTCGTTACTCTCCTCCAGCATCTTGAACAGCTCAATACCTGCGCCTACTACTGCTGGTGGCAGAGAGTTTGAGAATAGGTAAGGGCGAGAACGCTGGCGGAGCATGTCGATAATCTCCTTGCGACCAGTTGTAAAGCCACCCACAGCGCCTCCAAATGCCTTGCCCAGAGTACCGGTGATAATATCAACCTCACCGCGAAGGTTATATAGCTCTGTAATACCGCGACCTGTAGCGCCTAAAACACCTGCAGAGTGGCACTCGTCTACCATAACAAGGGCGTTATACTGCTTTGCAAGCTCGCAAATACGGTCAAGCGGAGCGGCATTGCCGTCCATAGAGAAGACTCCATCGGTGCAGATAATTCTGAATCGCTGAGCCTGCGCACGCTTCAGACAATCCTCTAAAGAGTCCATATCTGCATTTGCATAGCGGTATCTTACAGCCTTGCAAAGGCGCACACCATCAATAATTGATGCGTGGTTCAGCGCATCTGAGATAATTGCATCCTGCTCGGTAAATAGAGGCTCAAACACACCGCCATTGGCATCAAAGCACGCAGCATAGAGAATTGTATCCTCGGTGCCGAAGTAGTCAGCAATAGCCTTCTCAAGCTGCTTGTGAATATCCTGACAACCACAGATAAAACGCACTGATGACATTCCATAGCCACGGCTATCCATGGCACGCTTTGCAGCCTCTATAAGGCGTGGATTGTCCGACAGTCCTAAATAATTGTTAGCGCAGAAGTTAAGGCAAGGTTTACCTGCAACCTCTATCTCGGCGCTCTGTGGAGAGCAAATAACGCGCTCGGTCTTATATAGACCGGCATCCTTAATACTCTGAAGTTCTTGCTCCAGAAACTCCTTGAAATTTCCGTACATAATTTTAGCTTTTTATCGTTATATTACACTGATTTTCACACTGTTATACACATATTTGAGGGCTGTAGATTACAAATTCTAACTTTCCCCTACGCAAAGATAACATTTTTACGCTGTTTTTTTCAATAAACTAATATTTTTTCGCACTTTAGCTTACAATTTTTTACACAAAGAAAATTTACGAAATAATATGCAATATTACATATTTTTTATATCTTTGTTCTAACAATTTAATATATAAAGGTATGAAATTCATGAAGGTTTTTTGGGCAGCACTCCTCGCAGTGGTCGTAGGTAGTGTAGTGACAGGGCTTTTTTGGCTCTTTACTTTTATCGGTATAGCTGGAAGCATGGGTAGCAGTAGTGCAGTTACTGTGATGCCAAACTCTATACTGAAGATTGACCTGGCGGATAATATTGTAGACTCGCCAGCGATAAACCCCTTTGCGAGCATGAACTTTGCAACTATGTCTACAAATCGCACTCTGCCACTGCTTAAGGTGTTACGTGCTATTGAGACTGCAGCGACAGATGACCGCATTAAGGGTATCTATATCAATATCGACTACTCGGCAGTGGGTACAATCTCTTCGGCAGCGCTTGAGGAGCTTCGTGCTGCATTAGAGCAGTTTAAGAGCTCTGGTAAGTTTATCGTCGCATTTAACGATGTATATTCTCAGACAGCATATTACCTCGCCTCTGTTGCAGACAAGGTATATCTCCAGCCAGAGGGTAGCTTTGACTGGCACGGTATGACCTCGGTGTTGCTCTTCTATAAGGGCGCTCTTGATAAGCTCGGCATACATGCAGAGGCATTCCGTCCTACAGTGTGCAAGTATAAAAGTGCCGTTGAGCCATATCTGCTCACTAAGATGTCTGATGCAAATCGCCGCCAGATGCAGGAGCTTGGCGATGGTATGTGGAACACTATCTGCTCAACAGTAGCCGATGCACGTGGTACAACAGTGGCTGCGCTCAATAAGATTGCCGATACAACCCCTACACTCTTCCCAGAGCAGGCTCTTGAGCATAATCTTATTGACGGAGTTATCTATCGTGACCAGATGGAGGGCATTTTTGAGGAGTATGGCGTTCAGCGTAACTTTATGAATGAGTTTGAGTTTATTACTTTAGGTGACTACTGCTCAACTGTTAGCGCTGCGACTGAGACACTCTCTGCCCCTAAAATCGGTATTGTTTATGCTGAGGGTGGCATTGTTGATGGTCAGAGCACCGCTATTGATGGCAATATCTACGGCACAACCTTGGCAAATACCATTGCTAAGGCTCGCAAGGATGAGAGCATTAAGGCTGTCGTGCTGCGTGTGAACTCTCCAGGTGGTAGCGCACTTGCCAGTGATGTTATCTGGCGTGAGATGGAGCTGCTTAAGGCAGTTAAACCTGTAATTGTATCTATGGGTGCATACGCTGCAAGTGGTGGATACTATATCTCTGCTCCTGCAGATGTTATCGTGGCTAACAAGCTGACTATCACCGGCTCTATTGGTGTGTTTGGTATGATGCTTGAGGGTGGCGATATGCTCCGTAACAAACTCGGCATTACATACGACGCAGTGAAGACCAACCCTTCTGCCGATTTCGGTGCAAATGTGCTGGGTATGAGCCTCCGTAAGCCTACAGCTGCTGAGCGTGCAATGCTTATTAAGTCTGTGGATAAGGTTTACGAGGCGTTTACTGGCAAGGTGGCTGCTGGAAGAAATCTTGAGCTGCAGAAGGTGCTTGATATTGCTGAGGGTCGCGTGTGGAGCGGTACTGACGCTGTGAAGATTGGTCTTGCAGATGCTAATGGCGGTATTAAGGCTGCTATCGCTATCGCTGCAGATAAGGCGGGTATAACTGAAAACTTCAGAATCGAGGAGGTTATGCCAGAGATGGACCCTATGACACAATTCATCCAGAGCCTTGGCGTGCAGGCGCGTTCACTTGTGCTTAGCGACGAACTTAATGATGTTTGCGCAGACTATCAGACACTTAAGAACGATATTCTCCGCTCTGGAGTACAGACATATTGCCCATATAGAGTTAGTTTCTAACTCTATACGGGCTTAGCCTTGTGAAGCTCTCTAACAAGGCTAAAACAAACTCTAATTAGGCAACATCTTAAATAGGCGCGTCAATCAATATGTTTGACGCGCCCATTATTTTGTCTATAGCCTGAAGGATAATCACTTCTGTCCAATGCTGCTCTTAATGCTATAGTGGTAGATAGTAACAACAAAAAAGCGTGCCCCAAACTGGAACACGCCTTTTGTCTATTAGTTAATTACTAATAACTCAGCACCTTAGACGATGCGTAGGAGATCTTGAGTGCATTTGCACGACGAAGCTCCTGCTTTACGTCTGCGATGATACCCATCTTTGTGCCGCCGTCTGCCTTAAGACAGATTGTCATTGAAGCACGGTCAGCCTCTGAAAGCTTATCGCGCTCTGCAGCTGCAAAGTCAAGGATATCCTTAGTTGTCTTATACGAATCGTTGAGCTGAATCAGTGGTGCAGTACCATACTTTGCCTGCATGTGCAGAACAGGTACACCAATGTGAATGTAGCTCACAAGATTCTTCTTCTCGAGCTTCTGAACCTCAGTAGCCTCTGGGAGACGGTATTTAACCATCAGCTCCTGGTCGCGCATTGAGGTAGAGAGCATAAAGAAGAACAGGATGATATACACTACATCGGGCAGTGAGGTTGTTGACATTGCAGGAACCTCGCGCTCGCCCTTTTTCTTCATTACTGCCATATTACTTACCCATTTTACGCGGCTCAGCCTCTGAAATCTTCAAAGGTACAGCCTTGGTTATTACTTTTCTCTCCTCCTCGGCAAGGTCTGCGAACTTCTTGCCGAACTTGGTCATTGAGACATCATCACGCACCTCGTTAAATGCGCGAGTAAGCTCGTTCTGTACGCGGATATAAACCTGATAATCAGTGTCACGGGTATTCTGAAGTGAGATTACACCCTCGCTGACTGGGAAGGTCCACTTTGAGCCATCTGGCATATCAAAGGTCTGCTCCTTCTTCTCAGGGAGGTTCTCATCATCGTAAGGGTTAAGGATAAACTCCTTAGCCTTGTCCTTCAGATAATGAAGATCCATGACCTGACCACCCGCCATAAGCTGACCGCTACCAGATACGAATACAAGGAAGAGGTTACGCTCTTTAACCTTGATATCCTCCTGCTTTACATTTGGATCTGGCATTGGTGGGAGTACGCGCACGATACCGGTATCAACATCCATTGTAGAAACCACAAGGAAGAAGATAAGCACAGTAAAGGCGATATCCGCTTGTGACGAAGCGTTGATTTCAGGTATTTTCTTACTTTTTGCCATAAATTACCTTACTATTTGAACAGGTTACGAACCTCGGTATAAAGTGTTACAACGATAGAAGCGGCAGCAACAACGTATGTAACAAGGATACCAACCTCTGAGATAACCAACTCGAATGGATCATCGAATACACCACCAGCAGAGTTAGGAATTGTAAGACCATCGTGACCAAGTGCAATGAATAGTGCAGCACCTACTACAACTACTACAAGCACAATAGCAAACATTGTCTTCTTCAAACCTGCAGGATTAGTAATCGTACCCTTGATAGCAGAGAGCAAGACGCTCAGCACTGCACCTACGAGCAGGGCATAGCCCCAAACCAGGTTCCAGCTGATGGCAACCTCAGATCCGCCAGATACTACTGCCCAGCCTACCATAGCGGCAGTAATAGCGAACAGAAGTCCCAACAGTATATTTAACATCTTTTTCATAATTTTCTGTGTACGATTATTGTTTTGGTCTAATTATTTCTTGTAAACTGTAAGGATATCCATCAGGGTGATAGAAGCATCCTCCATCTCATTTACAATACCGTCAATCTTTACGATTACGTAGTTGTAGAACACCTGAAGAACCATTGCAGCAATCAGACCCAACAATGTAGTAAGCAGCGCCACCTTCATACCACCTGCAACGAGTGCTGGAGAGATGTCACCTGCAGCCTGGATAGAGTCGAATGACTGTACAAGACCTACTACGGTACCCATAAATCCGAGTGATGGAGAAAGTGCAATAAAGAGTGACAACCAACCAAGACCGCTCTCAAGCTGACCTGTCTGAACTGAACCGTAAGATACAACTGCCTTCTCAACTGCATCAAGACCCTGCTCATAGCGGTCAAGACCCTGCCAGTAGATAGATGCGATTGGACCCTTAGTGTCACGGCAAACAGCCTTTGCAGCCTCGATACCACCCTCGTTAAGAGCCTTCTCTACCTGAGCAATGAACTTCTTAGTGTTGATAGTAGAAAGACCGAGGAAAAGGATACGCTCGATTGCAATAGCAAGACCGAGAACAAGCACGATAAGGATTGGGAGCATCCATCCCCAACCTCCCTCGAGGAACTTCTGCATAAGAACGCGGTGGAGTGACTCACCAGCGATCTCAACCTCAGGGTCAATAGCCTCCTCAACAACAGCCTCCTCTGCTACTGGAGCAGCCTCAGCGTTCTCTACGGTTGCCTCTTCAGCAGGTGCTGCAGCAGCAGCGTCCTGTGCGATTGCAGTGCTGAACGACAGAGCAGCAACTGCCAAAACCAAAAATAATTTTTTCATAGTGTTTTTAATAAGTTAAAAAATTTGAATAGTTTTTTTGTAAAAATTTCTCTCTATTAGTATTTTTAGTTGTTTTTTAGTCTAAAACGGAAATTTGGCATAGTGTCAAAATTACACAAATTTTCCCCTATAAAACATTGTGTATCAGTACGTTAAAGCCGTGAAAAGGGTGTTTTTTCGCCATTTCACAACTCTTATCAGTCCGAAATATACAAAAAATTTTTTGTTTGTGCAAAGTCTAAGTATCAAATTCTCCACTTTTTGATTGCAACATGCTCTGGCTAACGCAATCTTTTTGTGGGCAATTACCCAATTGGAGCATAAGTTTTGTTACAGCAGCCTCGGTAGTCATGTCGTGTCCGCTAATGACTCCAACCTGTTGTAGGCGCTTACCTGTTTCGTATAGCTCCATTGCCACGCCGCCACCTACGCACTGGGTGACATTTATTATGGTCACTCCGCGTGCGATTGTCTGACCAAGCAGATTTATAAACCAGTCTGCCGTAGGGGCATTGCCAGTGCCGAAGGTCTCAAGCACCACGCCGCGCAGTCCCTCTACCGACAGAACCGCCTTGAGGGTGGTCTCAGAGATGCCTGGGAAGATTTTGAGGATAACCACATTTGTATCAAAGCCCTCGGTAATCTGTAGCGGCTCTGGGCTAAACTGACCCTCAAACCAACCCTCTTCGTAGTGGATATATGCTGTGTTGTAGTTGATATTCACGCCAACCTCTGCAAGTGGGGGATAATTTCTGGAGTCAAAGGCATTGAGTGCCTCGGCAGAGAGCTTAGAGGTGCGATTTGCGCGGAAGAGTTTATTCTGGAAGTAGAGGCACACCTCTGGCACCATAGGGTAGCCATTTTTGCTTGCTGCAGCAATCTCTATGGCTGTAATAAGGTTTTCACGACCATCGGTGCGCATGATACCCATAGGTATCTGGCTGCCAGTAAAGACAACGGGCTTCTGCAGATTTTCAAACATAAAACTGAGCGCAGAGGCGGTATAGGACATTGTATCTGTGCCGTGTAGGATTACAAAACCGTTATATTTGTCGTAGTTGTCACGCACTGTATGAGCAAGCTCTCTCCACAGCTCTGGGGTGACGTTAGAGGAGTCAATAGGTGGCATTTTGTGGACATCTATGTGTACATTGAGGTGGCGCACAGCGGGAAACTCCTTCTCTATAGAGTTGAAATCAAAGGGGATAAGTGTTCCGCTCTCGTCACGCTGCATGCCGATTGTTCCACCAGTGTAGATGATTAAAATTGAAGGCTTTGTATTCATAGCGTTACAAATTAAATATCCTTTTTGCGTTTATTGTTGTCTGCTCCGCAACAATCTGATAATCAGTGTTTTTAATCTCAGCAATCTTTGCGCATATATACTTCACGTAGCTTGACTCGTTGCGCTCGCCGCGGTGTGGTGCTGGGGTGAGGTATGGGCAGTCGGTCTCAAGAACTATATCTGTCAGAGCCATCTGCTCAACAACGGGTGCAAGTTTATTTTTCTTAAATGTCACCACGCCACCGATACCAAAGAGGAAATCTCCGCACTTTTTGAGCCTTTCATAGCTCTCGAAGTTATCTGAGAAGGCGTGGAATATACCTCTGACACCTCTGCCAGCGAAGCTCTCCATCGTCTCCACCATCTCCGCCCAGGCGTTGCGTGTGTGGACAACTATCGGAAGGTTGTACTTGAGCGACATCTCCACCTGTGCCTTAAATGCCTCAATCTGCTGTTCGCGGTAGTCGCTACTCCAATAGAGGTCAAGCCCTATCTCTCCGACACCCCAGAAGCGCAAAATACCCTCTGGTGGCTGCTGTAGGTACTGCTCTACCACCTCTAAGTCGCGCTGCCAATGTGGATTCTCATTGACCGAAGTGGGGTGTAGACCCATCATAGGCAGTGCAAAGGTAGGATATTGGCGAGCAAGGGCAAACATCCGTTCATAGCTCTCCGAGTCTATCGCTGGGAGCATTATTAGCTCCACCTCTGCCTCATGGCAGCGCTCTAAAGCCTGCTCGCGGTCAGCGTCAAACTCTGGCTCATATATGTGTGAATGTGTATCTATCAACATCTCTACTCCTCCTCTAAAATCTTGAAAATATCCCTTCCTGAGCAGACCATCTGAGCCATTGAGGTTGCAATCATCCGATTTGTACCCCATGACATGGCATCTGTCGCCCTGCCTGGCAGCGCCATCAGCGTGCGAGAGTAGCTCTCTGTGCATCGCGCAATATTTGAAATCTCGCCACTCTCAACTATCACAACCCCGTCGCATAGTGCGGCAACAAGGCGCTCGTTAGCACTGTATATATCATCCTTTACTGCCGACATAACGCCGACCTCGCTCAGTAGTGTACCTCCAGCCTCTAAAATCTCATCGGCAAGGTGTCGCCCCGCCTGAGCAGATAGCTGCGACAGCGGCGCACTTGCCACTGCAACCACCCTGAGCCCGCAATTTAGGGCATAACGCATGGCTAAACTATCCACACAACTATCTAACATCCCGACCATAACCACCTCAGGCATTATGTCGGCAAGCTGCTCAATGAGCTTTATTACCATCTTGTTGCCGTATGCGCTAATTTGACCCCTCTCGCCCGTGATAGCAACAAGCAAAGAGCTGTTTGGTAGCGCATCGTCCCCTACCATATATATAATATGGGGATAGTCGGCTGTGTAACGCATCCTGTTTGGATAACGGCTCTCAGATGAAGAAATAACATCTATACCAGCCCTCTCGCATAGCTCAACCTCCTTGCGCGCACTCTCTAATCCCGCCCCAGCAGCAATCATCCGCGCAATATCTCCCCTCAAGGCACCCCTTGTCGTTAGCTCCGCCTCCGAAGAGGAGTATATCGCCTCAGCACTGCCGAAAACCTCTAAAAGATGCCCTATAGCCTGATGCGTTAAATTTGGTACAAAAGTAAGGGCTAAATCCTCTAATTTCATAATTTTTCAGGGCGAAATATAAAAAAATTAAAATTTTCAGCGTAAAGATACGATTTTTTTTGGATTTGAAATAAAAACGCACTATATTTGCACACCCAAACGGATAAAACCGTTCAAAAATGGTCTGATGGCCGAGTGGCTAGGCAGAGGTCTGCAAAACCTCGTACAGCGGTTCGAATCCGCTTCAGACCTCCAGAATTGCAGAGCAGACGACTTTAGGTCGTCTGTTTTTGTTTTGGGGTGATTGCTGTGAGCAAGCTCCCGCATCTCCCCAAAACAAACATAGCCTGCGGCTAATGCTCTGCAGTGGTCTTTGCGCATTACTCACCTTTTGGAGCGGTTACCTCGGTCGTGTATCTCCGCACCGCCTGACGGCGACAGCGGCACTCCCTCGGTGATAACAAGCCTTGCGGCTTGATATTCGAATCCGCTTCAGACCTCAAAAATTGCAGAGCAGACGACTTTAGGTCGTCTGTTTTTGTTTTGTGGTGATTGCTGTGAGCAAGCTCCCGCATCTCCCCAAAACAAACATAGCCTGCGGCTAATGCTCTGCAGTGGTCTTTGTGCATTGCTCACCTTTAGCAGCGGTTACCTCGGTCGTGTATCTCCGCACCGCATAAATGCGACAGCGGCACTCCCTCGGTGATAACAAGCCTTGCGGCTTGATATTCGAATCCGCTTCAGACCTCCAGAATTGCAGAGCAGACGACTTTAGGTCGTCTGTTTTTGTTTTGAGGTGATTGCAGTGAGCAAGCTCCCGCATCACCCCAAAACAAACATAGCCTACGACTATTGCTCTGCAGTGGTCTTTGCGCATTGCTCACCTTTAGCAGCGGTTACCTCGGTCGTGTATCTCCGCACCGCCTGACGGCGACAGCGGCACTCCCTCGGTGATAACAAGCCTTGTGGCTTGATATTCGAATCCGCTTCAGAACTCAAAAGCATCTCTGAAAAGAGGTGCTTTTTTTGTTGCGGCAATGGAGCAATGCTCCAGCGCAGAAAAACTCTTTGCGCATTACTCACCTTTAGCAGGGGTTTATCTGTTGTGGGTCTACTGGTTAAAATATTAGTAGCGGCCACAAAAACTGAAGTGACCGCTACTAATGTTGTAGGTGAGTGTGAATTAAAGTCCAAACTCAGCTTTGATAGTATCAACAGCATCGAGTTTCTCCCAGCCGAAGAACTCAACCTCGCGGGTAACCTCTACACCATTCTCAAATACTGTAACCTCCTTAGTGTAAGGGCGGTTGCCGAAGTGTCCGTATGATGCTGTAGCCTCAAAAATCGGATTCTTAAGTCCATAGCGGCGCACGATGCTTGCTGGGCGCAGGTCAAAGAGTTTTGCGATGCGGAGGGCAATCTCTCCCTCGCTGATTGACAGGTGGTTAGTGCCGTAGGTGTCTACATATACTGAGAGGGGCTCGGCAATACCGATAGCGTAGCTCAGCTGTACAAGTACCTCGTCAGCAACACCTGCAGCGACCATATTCTTTGCGATATGGCGAGCGGCGTATGCAGCACTGCGGTCTACCTTAGAGGAGTCCTTGCCTGAGAATGCGCCACCACCGTGTGCGCCACGACCTCCGTAGGTATCTACGATAATCTTGCGACCGGTAAGACCTGTATCTCCGTGAGGACCGCCGATAACGAACTTACCTGTTGGGTTTACGTGCAGGATATAGTCGTCACCAATAAGTGTTGCAAGCTCATCATTTGCCCTCTCAAGGCGAGCCTTCACGCGTGGGATAAGGATTGTGCGAACATCCTCCTTAATCTGCGGAGCGTCTACATCCTCGTCGTGCTGTGTAGAGACAACGATAGTGTGCACACGCTGTGGGTGGCGGTTATCATCGTACTCAATAGTAACCTGGCTCTTTGCATCTGGGCGTAGGTAGGTCATCACCTTGCCCTCGCGGCGAATATCGGCAAGCTCCTTAAGGATTACATGCGACAGAATAAGCGTTGCAGGCATAAGCTCGCGGCTCTCGCGTGTTGCGTAGCCGAACATAATGCCCTGGTCACCAGCACCTTGCTCCTCCTCTGTTGAGCGAACAACACCCTGGTTAATATCTGAACTCTGCTCGTGGATAGCTGACAGAATACCGCACGAAGCGGCATCAAACTGATACTCGCTGCGGTTGTAACCTATGCGGTCAATAACGCGGCGAGCGGTCTGCTGAATATCTACATAAGCCTCTGAACGCACCTCGCCAGCCACCACAACAAGACCTGTAGTGCAGAGGGTCTCACAAGCGACCTTAGACTCTGGGTCACGACGAAGAAACTCGTCAAGAATGGCGTCTGAAATCTGATCTGAAACTTTATCCGGATGTCCCTCGGACACAGACTCGGATGTAAACAAAAATCCCATAGTTTTTATACTTTTCTCTGTTAATTCAACACAAAAAACATGGGGAGCTGGCTGTAAAATAAAGAATTGCTGGTTTAGCGATTTTTTATTGTGGTTGCAAGCAGTCCAAATCTCTCCACATTTGCGCTGCAAAGATAGTGATAAATGTTGAGAGTGCCAAATTTTGCGGTTTGTAAAATCTTTATTAACTTTACGGCGGAATATTGACTAAAAATAGATACTTATGAAAAAATTGTTTTTAATGCTCACACTTGCTCTCACGCTGAGTTGTACAAAGGACTATGTTGAGAGTGTTTCGGTGGAGCAACAGCATGCTGCAAAGATTATTCGCATGTCGGATAATAATGCTGTGGGAAGCCTGATTATTTGTTTTGATGATGAGGCTGTAACTCGTGTAGAGGCGGGTGTTTCGCGCTCAGAGTCTACCCGTTCTGGCATTGCATCTTTTGATGCTATCTTAGACAAGGTGGGTGGTAGCCGCATGGAGCGTGTATTTATCTCTAACCGCTACGAGGAGCGTCTGCGCAGTGAGGGCATGCACTGCTGGTATGTTGTCTACTTTGACAGCAAGGTGAACCTTGACAATGCAGCAGCGATGTTTGCCTCTGTAGATGAGGTCTCTGTTGTTCAGCTCAACTCTCAGATTGAGAGTATTGGTGGTGCAGAGGTGCCAAGTGTAGCAGCTCAACCATCTTCTGGCTCTGCAACACGAGCAAGTAAACTTTATCCTGCATTTAATGACCCTGACCTTGACAAGCAGTGGCACTATATAAATATAGGTGATACAAATGTCTTTTCTGGTGTTAAGAAGGGTGCAGATATCAACGTTGGTGAGGCGTGGGATATTACTGCGGGCGACAAGCGCATTATTGTAGCTGTTGTGGATAATGTGGTTAAGCCTACACACCCAGACCTTGCTGCCAATATGTGGGTAAACGAGGCTGAGAAGAATGGTGTTGCAGGTAAGGATGATGACGGCAATGGATATGTTGATGATATTCATGGTGTAAACTTTGTAAAGTTCCAGTATGATGGCTCAACAACCCTTACTGAGAATGAGTCTGACCACGGTACCCACGTAGGTGGCACTATCGCTGCGGTGAACAACAACGGCATTGGCGGTTGTGGTGTTGCTGGTGGTACTGGTAAGGGTGACGGTGTGCGTCTGATGTCTTGCCAGACCTTCCATGAGATTCCAAAGACCGATCCACTATTCAATACATGGCCAACAGGAACAGATACTGGTGCTGCGCGTGCATTCCAGTATGCTGCTGACAATGGCGCTGCTATTGCAAACTGTAGCTGGGGCTATCCTGGAAGATATACTGCCGATAGCTACTTCACCCCACAGAATAACCTTGTAAGAAAGGGTCTGGATTACTTTGTTAAGTATGGCGGTGGCGAAGTCCTTGATGGTGGTCTTCCAATCTTTGCGGCTGGTAATGATAAGTTTGACTATCCAAGCTATCCAGGTGCATATCGTGACTACATCTGTGTAACAGCTATGAGTTGCGACTACACTCCTGCTTACTACACCAACTACGGTCCTGGCTCTACTCTTGCTGCACCAGGTGGTGACTATCTGCAGAAGTATTATACCGACTATACTGGTGAGAATAACTCAAGCGTGTACTCTACACGATATACTGACGGTGCAAACTACGGATATATGCAGGGTACATCTATGGCGTGTCCTCATGTATCTGGTATCGCCGCTTTGGCAATCTCTCACTCATTGCAGTTAGGCAAGAAGCTCACCTCTCTTGAGCTGCGCGACATCTTGGCCCGCTCAACACACAGCATTGACCAGTACTGTACTGGCACTAAGCACTCTGCTAATGGCAGTAGTGTCGTCACTGCCCAGCTCTCTACCTTCAAGGGTAAGATGGGTGTTGGATATATCGACGCCTTTAAGACTCTGATGAATGTTGAGGGTATCCCTTGCGTTACTGTTCGCACTGGCAATAGAGTTACTATAGATCTGAGCGATGTTATTGGAGGTAACCCTACAAGTATGACCGACAAGGATGGTTATTCAACAATCTCTGTTGCTATGTCACAGGCTGATAGGTCAAAGCTCGGCGTTGAGGGTGATATTGTTATCTCAAAGACTGGTAAGTTGCAGCTTAAGTGTACAAAGCCTGGCTCTGCAATCGCTACCATTACATTTATCGCTGGTGGCAATGCTGTGGGAAGTAACGAGGCTACTGGAGGTATGCTTGTATCTTGTAAGGTGGCTATCCTCTCTCGCTCATTTGCAACTAATGGCGGTTGGTTGTAGTATCAAATAGGTGTTGAATAGATTTTAGATTTAGATATGAAGAAGATTTTAATGGCAGCCGCACTACTGTTGAGCGTTGTTACAATGGTAGGCTGCTTTGGCAAAAGTAAAGAGAATCCACTTATCAATGGCGTTATCGGCGAGTGGCACCTTACAAAGAGCCCACTGCTTACAGATGATACTGCTGAGATAATTGACGTATATATAGAGTTTAAGAGCGACAGTACTTTTGACCTCTACCAGAAGGATTTGACCTCTCCACTCTATTATAAGCACTATAGCGGAACTTACCTTATCTCCGATAGCGTTATCACTGGCAAGTATTCAGACGGTAAGAGCTGGGGCGCAGTTAATGGCTATAACGCCTCAATCAATATGGCAGGTCAGCTGACCCTTACCAATGTAGACCTTACAGACGACATCTCGGTGTACGAGAAGAAGACAATCCCTGCGGATGTTAAGGCATCTGCTACCCGTAGTGCCGCTGTTGAGGATAACTCTCATCGCTTCTTGTAGCCCATTATGGCATCAGAAGTACGCGCAAAGAAGGCTTTAGGTCAGCACTTTCTGACCGACCTCAATATTGCCCAGAAGATCTGCAACTCGCTCACCGAGCGCACCGATGCAGAGCCTCAGGCAACCCTTGAGGTGGGTTGCGGGATGGGCGTGCTGACCCAGTACCTTTTGCAACGTGCAGATATTATAACTTTCGGCGCCGAAATCGACTCCGAGAGCGTTGAGTATCTCAATGCCCACTATCCAGATTTTGCCCCTCGCCTTATTGAGGGCGACTTTCTGAAGATGAATCTAAGGGAGATGTTCCCTCAGGGTGTGCGCGTGATTGGAAACTTCCCGTATAATATCTCTTCGCAGATATTCTTTAAGATTATAGAGAACCGCGACCTTGTTCCCCAGTGCGTGGGAATGATTCAGAAGGAGGTAGCTGTGCGCATTGCCGAGCCTCCAGGTTCACGCGAGTATGGAATATTGAGCGTTCTGCTGCAGGCGTGGTACGATATTGAATACCTCTTTACAGTCTCGGAGAAGGTCTTTAACCCACCGCCAAAGGTCAAGAGTGCCGTTATACGCCTTCGCCGTAATAACACCACCAAGTTGGATTGTGACGAGACTCTGTTTGTAAAGGTCGTTAAAGCATCCTTCGGACAACGCCGCAAGATGCTTAGAAACTCTCTTAAGGCGGTCTTTGGAAATTTCGGTGGGGCAGAGCATCCTCTCTTTACCACTCGCGCAGAACAACTATCAGTAGCGCAGTTTGTGGAGCTGACAAACTGGGTCGCAGAGCATATGTAGCAAAATAAGCACCAATGAGGTGCTTATTTTTGTTTGATATTTTGTCTGCCTTTGTTGCTACTTCTCAATCTTGAATCCTAACTTTAGAATCAGCTTCAGCGTGCCTATTGCCGTGTCGCGGTCGTAGGCGCGCTCGCTATCTGGTAGCTCCTCGTACTCAACAAGGCAAGGGTGGTGCTTCTTCTCGTCGTTGCGCTCTGGGCCGTATGTCCAACCATCATTTATGCGGCTCTGGGCCCATACATCGTGAACATTCTTTGCCATCTGTTCAATCAGCGGCTCTAACTCTGCGGGCAGATTAACATCCGATAAATCTGCTGGTTTTGGTGTGTAGGTACTCATATTTTACTTTTTTGTAGTTTGTAATTTCTTCTTAAATAGGTCTATGCTAACCTCAACAACTATGCAGTCGTATGCTTGGGTAGCTTCATCAGCAATCTGTGACCACGAACATAGGCTCTTGTGAGTGTATGTTATGAAATTTTTCTCATTTTCCCTTACAAAACCCATTAGCCTTGTTGCGGAGTTCCACCTCTCGTGTTCGCACTTTGATACATTGAGCAGGCGCGTAGAGGCAAGTGTATCGGTTTTGTATACCGTTTTCGCCTCGCGAGAAGCAATAATATCGGAATACTGACCAATACCATCTGCATTTACAATGCCTAACAGAGCCATCTTGGTGCCTATATGTAGATCGTTTGAAATATTCTGCTCAACCTTAAAGCTAATTTCGTTGATTTTGGCTGTACAAAGTTGCACTCCCTCTTTAGGACCAAAACATTGGTTCCAGTATATATCTTTCGTCTTTTCTGTATCACCACCATTGGCATTAATAGCAGCCTCCAACTCGGCTTGCATTTGCTCCGCCTCGGCTTGCGCTGCAGTAGCCACTGCTTCGGCACGCGCCTTTGCCTCTTCAGTAGCCTCAGCAACCTCTGCCTTTGCCTTCTCTGCAGCAGCTATTGCGGCCTCTGTAGCAGCTATTGCGTAGTTGTAGTGGTAGAGCTTTGCATCGAGCAGAATAGTCTCGTTGATAATAAGGTCGTAGGTGTATATATCCTCTGGCGTGCCGAAGACGACAATGCACTGTTCATCCTGTTCCACTTTGCTGTCTGTCATTGCGGCGTTATTTACCTTCTGTTCCACATCTTTCATATGGAGGGCGCTGTCAGAGGTATGGGCGCGGACAAAAATCTTGAAGTTCTTTAATTTACCCTCGCGCAGCTTCAAAGCATACTTATATATATTTATAGCTAATGAGAGAGCCTGCGCATCGTCGTTGATAGTGATAAATATGTAGTTGAGACTCTTGATTGTCTCCGTTAACTTATCCCAGAACTCCTTTGAGTGGATATCAAGGTTGCAAAGCTGAAGCTCGTCACTACCTATGGCTGGCATTTGTGTGCGCACAGCACCCTTAATCTGCTCCATCTTTGTGTCTATAGCTATGCAAGAGAATGGTGTCTTTGTACCAGTTTTGGTTACGAAACTGCCAAACTCATACATAAATTTAAACGCCTCTATGCCCGTCTCACCAAAGCCGATGACCATTGAGTTAAATGGACGGTTAACAGTAGCAGTGTCAGTGTCAATATCTACAACGCTTACTGGGTGATACTTGACCTCCTGCTTTAGATGCGCAACAGAGAGGAATGAGGAGTCTACAACCGACACCTTGATTTGTGAAGCGGAGTATAGCGAGTGGTGGTTGTAGATGTCGTTCTTGGACTGTCTGCGGGCGTGAATGTAGATGTGAAGTTTATCCTTTAGAGAGCAGATGAAGCTGTCCTTCATAATATTTATCGCCTGCAGAATGTTCTTCTCCTCACTTTCAGAGAGGAAGAATATCCTTATTTTGTTGCCCCGCGAGATAATCTGTTTAATATCCTCAAGCTCCAACAGTGTAAAGATGCTCTCCTTACAAGGCTTTTTAACATCTATATGTGCCAAATCTACGTGGCAATTTGCCACTAATGCACCAAGATTCTCTAATCGCTCTATATCCTTGCGACGCAGAGACATAAGGTCAAAGATGCGACCCGCGCCGATTGTCTCCTGGTTGTCGTTGTCGCGTATGTCGTTGGTGTGGACAAAGATAATCTGCTCAGTCTGCTGCTTATTTGACTCTTGAGAGTTGATTTCTTTAATATTTGAAGCGAGCATATATGACGCCTCGTTAACACCCCAGAAGATATTTATTGTCTTTGATGATAGATGACGCTTGTTCCACTTGAGCGAAACCCAAGATGTAAACCTGAAGAAGACAAATTTAAGCAACAGCTTGATTGTGATAACCATTGTGCAGATATATGTCACAATAACAAGACTCACATACCATCCGTTGCTCTTTATATCATCAACACCCTCTGGGAATTCCAGCTTGGCAAAGAACATACTCAAAGCTGTTTTTAGAGACTCAAAGATTCGGTATGCCAGGTGGACATTTGTGTCAGAATCGTAACCAAAATAGATTATTGTAGAACTTATAAGACATATCGAGGCGGCAAATACAAATAGGTTGCGCTCAATATTTTTGTTTATAAAGTTATAAAGAGGACCTACCGCATACTTGATAAATGACCAAATGCTCTTGCGGAAGCGGAAAATAGCATAGGCAAGTAGAAGAGACAATACTGATATAAGCAGAGGTTCTTTTATGCGAAATAGTAGCTGTGATATTATAGCGCTCATCTTATTTCAAGTTTAGGTTGTGATAACAAATATATAAATAAAATTCCGAAAAAGGGAATATGTTGACAATTTTCTGCCAAAAATGATGGTGTGAGAGGGTTTAGCAGGGAATTTTCAAAAAAAAACTGAAAAAAGTTCTCAAAAAGTTTGGACGAGAAAAATATTTGCCTTATCTTTGCACTCGCAATAAGACCAATGGTGGATTCATCTAAGGGCTAGGATACGTGCCTCTCACGCACGACATAGGGGTTCGAATCCCCTATCCACTACAAAAAGCGAGCAAGAAGGTGTCAAACGACACCTTTTTTTTTGTTTTAGAGCATCTATGTGCAAGTTCATTTGCAGCAATAGATGCTCTAAACAAAGGAAGGGCTCAGTCTGAAATTCCGGTGGGGCGAAGTGGAAAAAAGTTGTATCTTTGCGGTATGGGAAAGCGAAAAGATATAATAGAAGATCCGTTGAAGTTGTTGTTGCCAGGGGCGATATACGACTATTTTGAGTTGGTGCATACCGAGGTGTCAGATGTAGATGTACATCTGTTTTTGGATGAGCAGCGCATACCTCCAAAGAGTGTCGGTTATGAGAGTAAGGGTTTTACCGAACAGAGTATTATACAAGATTTTCCGCTTAGAGGCAAGCCTGTTTTTCTGCATATTCGTCGTCGTAAGTGGCTTGAAAAGAGTACGGGCAAAGTCTTTACAAATAGTTATGACCTGACTCATTTAGGCACTCAGATTACTGCGGAGTTCGCAGCTTTTTTAAAAGGAGTCTATAGAGAGTAATAGCGTAAGCATCCGCACCATAGGTCGTATGTATGGTGTAGACGGCAAGAAGTTATCATTCTGGTATAAGTTCTTTCTTAGTAGTTACGAAGTGTGGGAGCAGCGTTATCACGCTTCGGAATATGTACTCTTCAAAGAGAACATCGGCGAGCGGCTCTCGATGGATGAAACCTGTTTATCACAAGGAGAACTATACACTATCCTCACAAACAAATCTGCACACGGAGGTAGAGGCTCACTCGTAGCGATGATCCAAGGCACAAAGAGCGACGATGTAATACACTACCTATCAAAACTACCACGCACTAAACGACTCAAAGTAAAGGAGATAACTATTGATTTAAGCCCTTCAATGCGCTTAATAGCCAAGCGCGCTTTTCCAAATGCAACAATCGTATCTGACCGTTTCCATGTACAGAAGCTTATGAACGAGGCAATATCTGATTTAAGAGTAGATTATCGCTGGCAAGCTATAGACCAAGAGAATCAAGAGATTGCTTTAGCAAAGGAGTTAGGTCGAAGATTTATACCTCACACCTTTGAAAATGGCGATACTCGTCGTCAGCTCCTCGCCCGTAGCCGACATATAGTGATGAAACACCGCTCTAAATGGACTGAATCGCAAAGGCGTAGAGCAGAAATACTATTCAGAGAATACCCTGCTATTGAGCAAGCATATGATGTATCAATGAAACTCACTGATATATTTAATATGCGATGCAATAAGGGTGTAGCACTGACAAAACTCGCTCGATGGTATGAGGAGGTAGAGAAGCTAAACTCAAAGTTCTTTAATTCGGTGATACAAACAATGCAGAATAACTACGGCACAATAGCAAACTACTTTGAAAACCGCTCAACAAACGCCTCAGCGGAGAGTTTCAATGCAAAAGTCAAAGCATTCAGAAATCAATTCCGCGGCGTCAGTGACATCCCTTTCTTCATATTTCGTTTAGCTACTATTTTTGCATGATTTTTTTTCGCCCCACCGGAATTTCAGACTGAGCCCTTCTTTTGTTTTAGAGCCGCCCACCAGCATAGATACCAAAACAAAAAAAGAGTTGGATTTCCAACTCTTTTTGCCTTTGGTGCCCAGGACGAGACTCGAACTCACACGGGCTAATGCCCACTACCCCCTCAAAGTAGCGTGTCTACCAATTCCACCACCTGGGCCTACAAGTCGCTATCTTTCTCAATAGCGGTGCAAAGGTAGGGCAAATTTTTTTATCATCCAAATATTTTGGAGGTTTTTTTTGATTTTTTACGATTTTATCACTTTGAGTATGCCTTGAGCGTCGTATCCGCAGAGATTGTAGAGCTGGGCAGGGGTGCCTTGCTCAATAAAGGTGTCGTCAATGCCCAGAGTTGTAATCTTTGCACGACTACCTGCATCTGTAAGCACCTTTGTAATAGCCTCGCCAACGCCACCGCGCAGTACGCCATCCTCTACGGTGATAATTCTGCTAAAGCGGCTGCCGACACTCTTAATCATCTCACAATCAAGCGGTTTAGCGTAGCGCAAGTCGTAGACAGCAACAGAGTGTCCCTCAGTCTGTGCTGCCTGAGCAGCCTCAAGGGCGAAGTTGCATGTTTTACCAATAGCGAGCACAGCGACATCCTCTCCCTCGCGTAGTTGTCTACCCTTGCCGATAGGTAGCTCTTCAAATGGTGCGTTCATCCACTCCACGCCGCGACCCTCGCCACGAGGATAACGGATAGCGAATGGTGAGCCGCTCTTGAGGGCGGTGTACATCAAGTTTCTCAGCTCCAGCTCGTCACTCGGTGCGGCAACAATCATATTTGGGATACAGCTAAGGTATGCGAGGTCAAATACTCCGTGGTGTGTGGCACCATCCTCGCCCACGATACCTCCGCGGTCAAGGCAGAGGACGACAGGCAGGCGTTGCAGTGCCACATCGTGGATAATACTGTCGTAGGCACGCTGCATAAAG
Source organism: Rikenellaceae bacterium (assembly GCA_015059805.1). Classification (GTDB taxonomy): domain Bacteria; phylum Bacteroidota; class Bacteroidia; order Bacteroidales; family Rikenellaceae; genus Alistipes. The sequence continues at coordinate 53,472 of SUZO01000002.1, read as the reverse complement.
GTTGAGTAGATATTACAGAAAGGTACTTGACCCGCTGCAGCAAGACCTGCGGAGAAGGTTACGGCATGAGCCTCAGCAATACCAACGTCAAAGCATCGCTCAGGCATCTTCTCCATCATAATATTGAGTGAGCAGCCCGTTGGCATTGCTGGCGTAACGCCCACGATACGGCTATCCTGCTCCGCAAGTTGAAGCAGTGTATGTCCAAAGACATCTTGATAGCGAGCCTTGTCACTTGCGCTCTTAATGCGCTCGCCAGTGTCGGGGTTAAAGCGACCAGGGGCGTGCCAAACAGTAAGATCTTGCTCGGCAGGTTGGTAACCATGTCCCTTGGTTGTCATTACGTGCAGCAGCTTTGGTGAGTGTATATCCTTCAGGGCGGTAAGGGTGCGAACAAGTTGTTTTACGTCGTGCCCATCTATGCGACCGAAATATCTGAAGCCGAAGCTCTCAAAGAGGTTGCTATTTTGCAGCAGTCCGTGCTTAATGGCATTGCCCGCCTTTTGACAGAGACGTAGCAGTGGTGGAATGTGCGAAAAGAGCGACCAGAGCCCCTGCTTAAAGCGGTTATAGCTCTTAGATGTAGACATGCGCAGCAGGTAGTCATTCAGAGCGCCTGTAGCGTGGTCAATAGCCATATTGTTGTCGTTAAGGATAACAAGCAGGTCGTTATTCTTATCAGCTCCAGCGTTATTCAGACCCTCAAAGGCAAGACCGCCAGTCATTGAGCCATCGCCGATAACAGCGATAGTCTTAAACTGCTCACCGCGCAGTTGTGCAGCCTTAACCATACCCAATGCTGCCGATATAGATACAGATGCGTGACCAGCACCAAAGGCGTCATACTCACTCTCTGCCATGCGAGGGAAGCCACTAATGCCGTTGAGTTTGCGGTTAGTGGTGAAGGCATCGCGGCGAGAGGTGATAATCTTATGGGCGTATGCCTGATGTCCCACGTCCCAGATAAGTTTATCGGTAGGGGTATCGTAGACATAGTGAACAGCCACAGCAATCTCTACAGCGCCAAGTGATGAGGCGAGGTGACCAGGGTTTACGGCGCACTGCTCTATAATATACTGGCGTAGCTCCTCACAATAGCGCGGAAGTTCGTCTATAGTGAGCTGTCGCAAGTCAGCTGGGGTCTCTACTCTGTTGAGGTACTTATATTCAATATGAGTCATAGCATCTATTTATTGTTAGAATGGGTAACCTACGCCGAAGTTGAGCGAGGTATTTTTCCACTTGAAGTTGTGAATCCACCGCTCTCCAGCTGGCTTGTTAGGGTTGTGTAGCTGTATACCCCAATCCAGACGGAGTATGGCAAATTTAATATCAAGGCGAATACCGATACCAGTATTGAAGCCTAACTGTTTATAGAAATCCTTAAAGTGGAACACTGAACTGTCGGGGTACTCTACACCATCACGCCCCATATACCAAATATTTCCAACATCAAAGAATGTCGCGCCATGGAACATACCCCATATCGGGAATCGGAACTCAATATTTGCCTCAAGTTTCATATCTCCCAGCTGGGTTGGATAGACCACATTCTCAGGCAGTGGACTTGAGCCTGGACCCAAAGTACGTGGCGCCCAACCTCGCATGCTGTTGCTACCGCCAGAGTAGAACATACGGTCAAATGGTATAGCCTGAGAGTTTCCATACGCCACACCAAAACCTGCATATAGGCGTGCTGCAAAGGCGCTCTTCTCGCCTAACATTACGCGCTGCGAGGCGTTAATATCTACGCGGAAGTACTGTGAGTAGCGGATGCCGAGGAAGTTGTAGTAGTCCTGTCCCGCTACTGGCTTTGAGAAGAGGTGCATCAACCCATCTACAGTATTTCCTGCCACCTCTCCATTCACGCGCACAAGGGTCTGGTTGAGTGAACTCTCTGCGCGAGGGTTGTTGTATGTATACGAGCCTGAGAGTCCAACGATAAGTTGTGACTCGTAGCTTCGCTTTAGGTACTCATTCTGCAACGAGTTGAAGTAATCTTGGTTGATATAGCCCACATTAACCCAGTTGATACTTATCGGGCGCACAACAAACGATGAGTTCTGCATATTGCGCCAAGAGTAGGACCAGATAATACTTGACAAGTCGCGGCGGTAGTATGGTCTATTCTGATGGTTATAAGAGACCTCAAAGCGCGTCTTTGGAGCGGTGAGAGGGCTTAAACCTGAGGTGCGGAAGAATAGAAAGCGTGGGAAGGAGAGTCCTGCCGAGAGTCCAAACTCTATAGCGCTACGGCGTAGGGCATCGGGAGCCTTCATATACTCATAACCCACAGTACCTGTAAGCTCAAGCATCTCAGCACCGCGGAAGATATTTCTATTTTGGTATCCTAACGTAGCCTTTACGCCATAAAAGCTTGAGGTGGTAGAGCCTTCAAGCTCTGCCTTAAGGCTCTGCTTGAGTGATGGAGTGCAGAGAATCTTGCAATCCAAATATCTCTCACGGGTGTAGTTCAGTAGTACCGAATCTGAGCCTCCGACATAGGTCAGGTAGTTCTTATGTTTATACAGTGAGTCAGATAGCTCGCTAAAAGAGACTCGCGCACTCTTAAATCCCATCTGCAACAGGTTGTTGTATGTTCGTTGCACATGGGAGTGGTTGTATATCGCACCAGAGTATAGTGGCAGCGCTGGGCGCAGTACCTTAGGGCGGATATATGGACGTTTGCCGTCAAAGAGGATAGTTAGACCATTATAGGTCGTTGTGTCAAAGCTAAACATATAATTCTCCTCGCCCTTATCCTTCACAGCGTTATAACCTGGAACGACCTCTATATTTCGCAGACGATAGACGGCATTATTGTCATAAATAGCCTCACCACGAGGGGTGTAGCCAGCCAACTTCTGCTTTACAATCATCGTCAGCGCTACGCGATATGGCTCATTAAGCGTGTCGGCAATATATGAGATATTGTTTACCGAGAAGTCGTAGTAACCTCGGTTTTTAAGCAGTGCTGCTATACGCTCGCGCTCGGCATCCAGGGTGGCAATGTTGAAGATGTCGCCACTATGTATCAGGCGATTAACGCTATCTGGTAGTAGGATAGGCTCAAGGAAGCGATCCCTAAATTCATACTTTATGTTGTCAATAATGTATGGTTTGCCCTGCTTTAGGGAGTAGATAACCTTCGCCCTCTTGCGACGGTAGGTCGTATCAATGCTATAGGCGACATTTGAGGAGAAGTAACCACGCGAGTCAAGGTATATCTTCAGGTTCTCAGCCGACTTCTCGGTCTGATTCATATCAAACAGTACCGGCTCCTCGCCGATGCGGCGCTTGAGGTTGTTCCACCAGTTATCCTTCTCGGGGTTGGCAAGGTTGTAGACCTCGACGTAGAAGTTTGTGCCCAGGAAGTGCTTGTTTGGAGTTTGGCGGATATATTTGTAGACATCCTCTGAGGTTATGCGCTGCTCGCGCTCAGCCTCGCTGTCGGTCTGCACCAACACTCGTTGCAGTAGGTAGCTATCCTCAGGAAGGTTGCGCGTAACATTGCACGACGATAGAGCTATCGCCGCCAAAAATGTCAAAAGATATGCAACCATTCGCTTCATTACTACTCTCTACTCTGTAAAAATGAGTTCCACGCCTCTATCTCGTCACCCATAACACCACAACAACGGAATGCAAAAGTTTTGCCGTCAAAGTCAATCTCGCCACGCTCTGTATAGCTCGCATTTCCAATAAGGGTCGTTTTCGGCCCATGCTCGTTTGAGCAAAGGCAGCGCACCATACCTCCGCGATTCTCAACAACAATCTCTACACCATAGTCACAGAGTCCCTGCAGAGCCATAGCCGTTGCCGAGCTGGTCATTGCCGTTCCACATGATGGGGTTATGCCCGCACCGCGCTCAAAGGTCGTAACAAAAATCCTATTCTTATCACGAAGCTCTACCATACTGATATTCACACCGTTAGGGAATGTGTTGTGGAGAGTCTTTACTCGCTCACCAAGCTGCTCAAGCAGGGTGATGTCTATAGTATTAACCACAGCGATAATATGTGGATTGCCTACTGATATAGCTGTCCAGTGCAGTGTCGGATGTAGCGGCTCAATAATGCCGTTAATAAAGCCACTCTGCTCGGCAGGGATAAAGGCAAAGTCTTTGCTCAGTAGATTGGCCCCAATCTCAACGCCGTATGTTGGAATATCTCCATAAATTGGAGCATAGCGAGCCGTAGGGTAGACTTTCCCACCAGAGGTGAGGTCAAAGTGGCTACAACCGACATACTGCTCCGCAAGGCGGGCGATGCAACGGATGCCATTGCCACACATCTCAGCCTCCGAGCCATCGGGGTTGAACATTCGCATGCCATATAGACCCTCAGCATTCTGCACCAGTAGCAGAATGCCGTCAGCACCAATACCTAACTCTCTGTCGCATACAGCCTTAGAGAGTATCGGTAGCAGAGTATCATCTACCACCTGCACAGTAGAGTCTATCATTACAAACTCGTTGCCTGAGCCGTGACACTTTATGTAGTTAATCTTCATTGTGCTTGCAAAGTCTATATAAATCGTTCAAAGTTACGATTTTTTTTGTAATTTTGAGTCGTTGTTTACGATTTTAGAGAATTATGGTTGAAAAATTTATAATGGCGGGCGACACAGCCCTACACTTATGTGACTCTGAGAAGGGTGAGAAGTGTGTAGTTTTACTGCACGGATATTTAGAGAGTATGTTGGTCTGGGAGGAGTTTATCCCGCTGATATACAAGAGTGTGCGAGTTATAACGCTCGACCTTCCAGGGCATGGAATCTCTGAAGTCAAGGGTAGCGTTCACACGATGGACTATCTTGCAGACGTCGTATCAGCTGCGCTTAAGGCATTGGGTATTGAAAGTGCCTATATTGTCGGTCACTCTATGGGTGGATATGTCGCTCTTGCCCTCTGTGAAAGGCATCCTGAGCAGGTGGAGGGTGTGGTACTACTCCACTCAACGCCTAATCCAGATAGCGAGGAGAAACGCAAGAACCGCGAGCGCGAAATAGCTCTTGTAAAGTCTGGCAAAAAGGAGCTATTAGCACATACAGCCCCAGGGGCGGGATTTGCTGCAGATAATCGCGCGAGATGCAAAGATGTTATTGAGGACCTTGAGGAGATTGTGCACATGACTGAGGATGATGGCATTGTGGCACTGCTTGGCGGTATGATGAGTCGTAAGGATCAGAATGATATGCTCCGACAACTCTCTGTGCCGCAGCTCTTTATCTTTGGTCGCAAGGATGAGTATATCCCCGAAGCTGTAGCTCAGTCCATAGCCGAGGCTCACCCACAAGCCAAAGTGGTGTGGATGGATAACTCAGGTCACATGAGTTTTATTGAGCAGCCACAACAGTGCGCTCAGGCTTTGCTCTCTTTTGTTGGTCTGTAACTACTCAAATAGGCGTAAATTATCAAAACTTGGTCTTAGCTCCCCCTGCTCAATGCGGTGAATAATCTCCACCACACGGTCATTCATCGGTGTTGGGCAGCCTACGGTGCGACCAAATGCCGACACAGCGCCATTGATAGCATCTACCTCTGTGAGTTTTCCCTTCTCAATATCTTGCAGCATGCTCGCCTTAAGCTTGGCGTGCTTGCGGATAGCTATCGGGATGATAAAGAGTGAGAAGGCGCGCTTCAGAGCGTTATTGTAGTCTAACAGTTTGACAATATCCTTGCCCTGCACCGGCTCTATACGGATGCCGCCAGCCTTGCAGACATCAATGCACTCTTTGATAATCGCTTGCACAATACAGCGAGACTTTTTGTCCGACGCTGCACCACCAAATGTCGTTCCAAGTACTGCGCTCATACCTGAGAAGGAGGCGTTTATGAGCAGCTTGCTCCAGCGTGTGCCGATAAAGTTCTGCTCAACCTCTACCTTGCCCATCAGCTCAAGTAGCTGCTTTACCTTAGCGATGTGTCTGCTCCCCTGCTCTGAGAGTGCGCCCAGTGAGAATGATAGTGCATCGGGGCTACTTGTAAGCTCACACACTCCAGGCTCTCTGAGGGTTGCTCCCCACGCTACAGCGCAGCCCAAAACACGCTCTGCACCCACAATCTGGGCAATCTGCACCTCTGGCAGTCCATTCTGGAAGGTTACGATAGCACCATCCGCAGCAAGATAATCTTTGAGCATATTGACCACCTCGGCATTATGCTGCTGCTTAGTCATCAGAAAGATTATGTCGTAGACCCCGCTCATCTTGTCGGGCGTGTAGGCATTAACCCTCTGGGTGAACTCTACAGTACCCACAACGTGCGCTCCGTTGTTTTTGAGCGCCTCAATGTGAGCCTTGTTGCGGTTTATTAACTCAATATCTACGCCACCCTTGCTAATGTAGGCTCCTAAGATTGTCCCCAGTGAGCCTGCTCCGTAAATTGCAACTCTCATAGCTACCTCTCTCCTAAATGCTACTCCTTCTCTGGCTGGTGCTTATATTTGAATACTACGGCAAAGAGTAGCGCCACAACAAGCGCGTATGCCGCAAATATAAGCCATGAGTGCGACCAGCCCTCCATGCGAGCTACGCCCATATTCTCACCCACAAAGTGGTTGATAACCTGCTGAGCGCCAAGTGTTCCGATAGTAGCACCGATACCGTTTGTCATCATGATAAACAGACCCTGCGCTGATGAGCGGAGGCTCTCGTCGGTCTCCTTATCAACGAACAGTGAACCAGAGACATTAAAGAAGTCAAATGCCACACCGTAGACAATCATTGAGAGCAGGAACATCCACACCCCTGCACCTGGGTTACCAAGACCGAACAATCCAAAGCGAAGCACCCACGCAAACATAGCCATCAGCATCACCTTCTTAATACCAAAACGCTTGAGGCAGAATGGAATAAGCAGGATGCAGAGGGTCTCAGATACCTGCGAGAGTGAGATAAGAATATTGGCATGCTTAACGCCAAAGGTGTTGGCGTACTCTGCCACCTGACCAAAGTCAGAGATAAATGGATTGGCAAAACCGTTAGTAATCTGAAGCGATACACCCAGCAGAATTGAGAAGATGAAAAATAGCGCCATCTTCTTCTGCTTAAAGAGGGCAAAGGCATTGAGACCTAACGCCTCTACAAGCGACTTCTTATTGCCACCCTTGTTAGTAGGGCACTGAGGCATTGTAAAGGCGTAGAGTCCTAACACAACGCCGATAATTGCACTCTGAATAAACTGCCAAGCTGTTGCCTGGAAACCTGATAGGTCGCAGCACCACATTGCACAGATAAAACCGATAGTTCCCCATACACGAATTGGTGGGAAGTGCTTTACCGTATCAAGCCCCGCACCACTAAGACCAGAGTAGGCAACCGAGTTGCTCAATCCCAAAGTTGGCATGTAGAACGCCACGCTGAGAGAGTAGAGTGTAAATAGCGGCGCAAACTCAACCTGCGGAGTTGAAAGCGCGTAGTAGCCAGTTGCCACCATAAAAGATGCAGCTATCAGATGACATATACCAAGTAACTTCTGTGCCTGAATCCATCGGTCAGCGACAATGCCTATCAGTGCCGGCATAAAGAGCGACACAATACCCTGCATAGCGTAGAATATACCGATGTTCTCAGATAGACCAATACCATAAAGGTATGTACCCATAGATGTTAGATATGAGCCCCACACGGCGAACTGTAGGAAGTTCATAACCGTCAAACGAAGTTTGATATTCATAATAAAAGAGTGTTAAATAGTTATTTCCAAAAAAAAGTTTAACAAAAATAGCACTTTTTTTTGAAAAAACTTTGTAAAAGAAAAAAAATGTTGTACTTTTGCCCTCGCAATTGGGCTATGGTGTAATGGTAACACTACAGATTCTGGTCCTGTCATTCTAGGTTCGAATCCTGGTAGCCCAACTCAGACTAAGTTTAGCGACCTCTGCTGAAAGGCAGAGGTTTTTTTGTGCTTACCCCCGTAGAACTTGTTCTTAAGGGCGGTGAAGCACAAAAAAATAGGTGCGTAGCACTGTGGTCGCTAAACTTAGCCTGCAAATGTCAGCGGCGCCCCAGGATGGCGGCGCTCGCGCCGTCAATCCTGGTAGCCTATGTTACCTACTTCAATCTCCTCCCCCCCCCTCCTGTGAGGGGAACTTGTGTTTCGGTAGTGCAAAGGTCGGTGGTAGGTATTATTTGCACAATTTTGACAGCATGTCAATATCTTTGACGTTGATAATGCGGTTGTTATAGCCATGTTTTGTGCAGTTTATCATCGCAATGGTAATCTGCTCAACGCTGTTTGAGAAGCCAGGTATCCAGGTGAAGAGCCAGTGGTATTTGCCCCAGCCCTGCAGTCGTTTTTGACCTTTGGCGGGCTTGATACCTGCGGGGCGGAAGCCGAAGGCGGCTTTGAAGGGTAGTTGGTTCAGCTCGCGCTCTGTCTTTGCCTTTGTTTGTGACCAGAATTGGCGGGAGTGTTCGCTTGTGCCAGCACCACTGACATAGATAAAGGTGATGTTGGGCTTTGGACCTATAGCCTTGGCGAAGTGCATTGTAATCTGGTATGAGAGGTGGTAGAAATCTTCACGCGACATACCGATATTGCTCTTGCCCGCGCAGAAGAAACAGGCATCATAGCCCTGCAGTTTCGGGTCGTCTGTTGGCAAGCTCATAAAGTCCGCTACGATATACTCCTCAAGTTTTGGATGTAAGATGCCACAAGGGCGGCGGCTTACGCTAAGCACCTTCTCAATATCCGCTCTTTTGAGGCAGACAAGTAGCACACCCTCGCCGACATATCCTGTTGCTCCTGTAAGAATCACTTTCATTGTCTCTTTAGTTTTTTTTGTAAAGATAGTGATTTTTATGCAAACGCTGCAAAAAAACGTTTTGAGATTTAACTTTTTGGTTGTACTTTTATCTATAAAAGAGAGACTGTATAAATTATGGGACTGAAAGTTTACTCTGCAACTATCGCAAGTGGTGGGACATCATACTTTGACATTAAAAAGTTACTGGATGGTATCTCGCCTCAGTGTGTCTGTGGAGTAGTCTGCAGTGGAGTAGATGCACAACTGGAGTATCATGAGCATCTTACTCTCTTAAAATCAACAATTTATGAACTATTGGGTCGGCAAGTGCCTGTGACTCTTATCCCTCAATATCTACTACCTCAAGGTGGGGTATCTATTGATATTTATACCCTTGAGGGTTGTAGTGGAGTATCTATTAGTAAAAGTCGTGGCATCTGTTATGGTTCTGTCTGTGATGACGAAGAGGCGCTACTCTTTATTGAGGGTATTCCAGCCTCTGACTTTGCAAGGAGTGTGAGGTGGCAGAGTTGGGAGGTCTTTAGTAAGTTGGATAGCATATTGTCGGCGCATGGATTTGCGGTAGATGATATTGTGCGCCAGTGGAACTATATCGGAGATATTGTCGGGCAGCGAGAGGGTAAGCAGAACTATCAGGAGTTTAATGATGCTCGCACGATATACTACCGAGGTGGGGCGTGGCAGAGTGGCTACCCAGCGGCGACGGGCATAGGTGCTTCGGGCAGGGGTATTATTGTTGGGTGTGTAGCCTTCAAGTCGTCAAAAAACAGTATCTACCCGATTGATAACCCACTGCAGGTGGCGGCGCATATATACTCTGACAAGGTGCTTATTGACAATGCTGTAGATGCGATGAAGAGCACCCCGAAATTTGAGCGTGCGAAGGTTATTGTGACCAACCGCGGTGCTTGCTGTTTTGTTTCGGGTACGGCGGCTATTAGGGGCGAGCAGAGTGTTGATGCAGAGTCGGTAACGATGCAGACTATAAGGACTATTGAGAACATTGCACACCTTGTCTCGCCAGAGAATTTGGCACGATATGGTTGCGCCCCTTACGAGCTGGAGTATGCTCAGCTTCAGGTGTTTATAAAGCGTGCAGAGGATTATGAGCAGGTTAAAACGGTGGTTGAGCATACTTTTCCGAAGTTGAGAGTTCTATATACCGTTGCTGATGTTTGTCGTAGTGAACTACTTGTTGAGATAGAGGGAATTTTAATATCGCAATAATATGAAAAGAGCTTTTCTGTTGGTTTTTGTCTGTCTGATATTTTCAAAGGTTAAGGCAGACAGTTCGGTAAAATGCCCCGACGAGGTCTTTCTCCGTAGGGCATACCTTACCGTTACGGGCGCATTGCCGACGCCACCGCAGTGTGTTGAGTTTCTTGATGACAACAACCCGAACAAGCGCGAGCAGCTTATTGACCACTTGATAACAAGCGAGCTTGGACTTAAGTATATGCAGATGCGCTGGGGAGATATTCTGCGTATAAAGTCGGAGTTTCCGAGTAACCTCTGGCCTAACGGTGTGCAGGCATACAACCGCTGGATATATGAGCAGCTGATGAATAATGTTCCATACGACAAGATGGTTCGGGGACTTCTGCTCAGCGCTGGCAGTAACTTCCGCGCCCCTGCAGCAAACTTCTATCGTGGCTTTCAGAAGAGAAGCGCCAAAAATTTCTATGACAACATCAACCTACTCTTTTTGGGCAACCGTGAGTGTACAGATAATGGTCACATCTGCTTCTCGCAGATAAAATTTAAGTCTACAAAGGAGTGGAAGGAGGAGATTGTCTACCTTGACATTCATAAAAGAGTGCCACAGTTGGAGGTTGAGCTTGACGATACAACTATCCTCAAACTGCGTGCAGATAGTGATTGGCGCGAGACCTATGTAAATTGGCTAACATCAAGTGATAACAGACGCTTTGCTGAGGTTATGGCAAATCGTATGTGGTTTTGGGTGTTCGGCAGGGGAATAGTCCATGAGCCAGACGATTGGCGATATGACAATAAACCCTCCAATCCAGAGCTACTTAATGAGCTGACAGACTACTTCATTGCAAGCAAGTTTGATATGCGGGCGCTACTTAAGAGGATTCTTATGTCGGAGCAGTTTAACTCAGCCGATGGTTTTACCCCTCAGCGTCTACCTGCAGAGGTTATCGTTGATGCAATAGCCTCGGTAACAGGTATTTGGAGTACATACACCAGCCGCGTGCCTGAGCCGTTTACCGTCTATCCTCCAAGAACAAGGTCTACACATTTAGGCGATGCTACAGTATCATCATCCGAACTGGAGCTCTTTGGTAAGGTATCGCGCGATGTGTCACTTGAGAGCCAGCGTAACAACAGCATCACCTCACGACAGTTGCTCTATTTGATGAACTCTTCGGTGCTTGAGAGTCGTATCCGTAAGAGCCCAATATTGCAGAGAATATATGTCAATAGTGCTAATATTGAGCAACTTGCATCTTCAATAACACTGCTTGTGCTGTCACGCCGAGCGACTAAACAGGAGGTTGCGATGTATAGCGATTACATGGCTAAAAACAACCTTCCACTTATCGAGGTGGCGATTGACATTATGTGGATGCAGATAAATAGTAACGAATTTCTTTATAACCACTAATTTTGGGCAATATGAGAAGAGTTTTTCTTACAATAATAGCATTGGCGACCATCTGCTTTAGTGGCTATGCTCAGAGGGCTAAGTCGGTGATACTTGTCTATTTAGATGGTGGACCTGCGCAGACGGATACCTTTGACCCTAAGCCTGAGATGGGCAGGAATTACCACGGCAACTTCAAGGGCGTGTGCAAGACCAATGTTGAGGGTATTGAGATTGGCGAGAAGCTGCCACTGCTGGCGGGTATGGCGGATAAATACTCGCTTATTCGCTCTCTTACCCATGGCAGTAACGCCCACGAAACGGGACACTACGCCATGATTACGGGTGATACATCGGGTGGAGCGGTTGTCTACCCATCTTTTGGTGCGGTGATATCCTATATGAAGAGGGATACGTATAAGGGCATTTTGCCATGCTATATCTCTGTTACAAGCGCAAATAGCCGCTTTAACGAGGGTGGATTTTTGGGCAACCAGTACAAATCTTTTGATACGGGTGGAAAGCCTGAGTCTTCAGAGTACGAGGTAGAGGGCATTGTAAACAAGCACATTGATCGCCAGAGAATGGATAGCCGTATGGCTCTGCTTGACGATTTTGAGGGTAAAGAGCAGGGTGATAAGAGTATAGACTCATTGCGAAAGGTCAATATGGAGTTTATCTGGGGCGATAGCCGCGAGGTGTTCAACCTCAAAAACGAGCCAGATTCAGTAAGGCAGAGATATGGCAAGTCAAGGCTTGGACAGTCGTGTCTTGTTGCGAGGAGGCTTGTTGAGGCGGGTGTGCCATTTGTAAATGTCCGCACAACGGGCTGGGATACCCACAAGAAGCACTTCTCAAAGATGAACACCATGCTTCCTGACCTTGATAGAGCACTCTCGGCACTTATTGCCGACCTTGACAGCCGAGGATTGCTTGACAGTACCATTATTCTCTGTGGTGGAGAGTTTGGTCGCTCGCCAAAGGTGTTGTGGGAGGCTCCTTGGAATGGTGGTCGCGCACACTTTGGTGCAGCCTTTAGCTATCTTGTTGCTGGTGGTGGCTTTCAGGGCGGTAAGGTGCTTGGAGCCACAGATAAGACGGGTGAGAAGGTTGCTCAGCGACCAGTCAGCCCTTGTGACTTGATAGGTACTGTATATCTGCTTATGGGTATTGACCCTTATGGAACACTTCCGCACGTATCCGAGGGGGAGCTTCCGATATTGCCGTCGCTGCTTGATAGCAAGAAGAGCCATGGGTTACTTTATGAAATTATTGATGTAAAAAAGCCTGACCATGAAAAGTAGAAGAATCATACTGACAATACTCTGCGCCATTATTTCAACAACCCTCTATGCGCAGAAGCTATCCCTTGGTTACCTCTATCCATCTGGTGGGCAGGTGGGCACTACTGTTGAGATAGAGGCGGGAGGACTCAATATAAACAAGGCGACAAAGGTGCTCTTTAGCCATGAGGGTATAAGCGCTGAAATTGAGCCGGTTAAGGAGAGCGCCGCGAAAAAACGTAAGCGCCGTAGGCTTAACGACCAGAGTAGCCCCCAGCTTGCCGATAGGGTTAAGCTGCGCATTACTATCGCTGCCGATGTGCCATGTGGGATGTACGACTTGAGATTGCAGGGCGTTAGTGGTGTGTCAAATATGTTGCCATTTGAGGTGGCGTCGTACCCCAACTTTGTTGAGAATAATAGGGCTTCGCAGCGAAATCCCAATAGGGTAACCGCTCTGCCAGCTGTGCTGTGTGGATATGTCACCCCTGGCGGAGTGGACTACTTTAACTTTGAGGGGGAGAAGGGGCAAACTATCGTTGCCACTGTCAAGGCACGCCAGATGGTGCCATATATCGCCGATGCAGTGCCTGGATGGTTCCAGCCGGTGCTCAAAATTGTGGACTCCGAGGGGCGAGAGGTCGCCTATTCGGATGACTACCACCACAATGTAGACCCTGTGATTATCACTACGCTGCCTAAAAATGATAACTATACAGTTATTATCCACGACGCTATCTACCGCGGTCGTGAGGACTTTAACTACCGCATTCATCTTGGCGTAATACCTTTTGTTACAGGTCGTTATCCCGCTTATGGAACGGTGGGCAAGAGTGTCAAGCAGCAGCTTGAGGGTGTCAATCTCGGCGCTACAACGGCAAAGATTAAGGTGAAAAAAGCGGGCTATAACTCACTAACATTTACAAACGACATCGGAACATCTGATGCGGTATCATTCTATGCTCTGCCAAAGGGTGTGAAGCATATCCAAACGCCTAAAGAGGGGGCTGTGCTTAATGTTGAGAGTGCGATTTCGGACTCGCTGACATCAACAGCAAAGGTTAAACGATACATTATCAACGCTCAGATGCGCGAGCCGATAATCGTTGAGCTTATAGGCAGAAGAAATGGCTCAAGAATAGATGCGGTTATGCGATTTAAGGATTGCTATGGTAAGGTTGTGGCAAAAAAAGATGATACTGAAGACCCACTGCAGGGTATGATGACCTTCCATGCCGACCCAGTGCTGAAATATACCCCTAAGCGTAGTGAGGTGTTGATTCTTGAGGTTGAGGACCTCTATCAAGGTTATGGCGCAGATTATCACTACCTGCTCTGGCGACATCGTCAGATGCCGACATTCAACGCCTTTGTAGCTCCTGCAAATATCACTGTGCCCGCTGGTGGAACGGCGACGTTCCGTGTCGATATAACGGGCAAGGTCAAGCGCCCTGCAAATCTTATTGTTGAGGGGTTGCCGGCGGGATTTACTACAAGCTCGCTCAATATCCGTGGCTCTAAAAGGTGGAACGTCTCTATTACCGCCCCTAAAGATGCTGAGGTGGAGCGCTTCCCGATAGAGGTGAAACTTGAATATCCGACACCAGATGGGCGCGAGCAGGCGAATGTTGTGCCGGTAGATAATATGATGCAGGCGTTCTACTATACCCACCATATTCAGGCATCTGAGCTGGCTTTAGATGTGGTGCAACCATCGCCATACCGCATGTCGGTGGACTTTGATGTGGCAAATGAGCTTCCATTCGCATACGCCAATGAACATATCCCTATCAAGATTATCGTTGATAAAGAGCCAGGCTTTAACGAGCCTATAGAGATAGTTATGGGCGTTAAGCATAGAATCTTTAGCCTTGAACCAGTAACTATACTCCCAGAAGAGACGGAGAAGATTATCTACCTCAAGCTCAACCATACCGCTCTTGAGCGATTCAGAGGTAGAAAGAACCCACCTTCTTGGCAGATGAATATAGTAGGTACTGTCAAGGGTGAAATCACAAAGCAGGGTAAACGAACATTCCAAAATGCAAAATATCGTGAGATTACCCCATACTTTGTCCTCAAACTTGCACGATAGTCGCTATTAAATTTGGTAAAGAGTGGGTCGCTTCAAACTTGTTTGGGGCGATTTTCTCTTTTTTTTACCAATTTTTGAATGAATGTGAGTTGAAATAAAATGCAAAAAATATGCAATATGCTTAACCTTACTATCCGCTGATATGAGTAAAAATGTCTATTTTATAAGTTGTTGAAAATCAGTTGTTTATTCGGGGGTGGGTAAAAAATATGCCTAAATGTTTCTTTTTATGGTTTATTTGTTATATCTTTATAGCGATATAGGTGCAACCAAACAGTTAGCGGTTATTTTTTCATAAAAATTTTGTGATAGATAGGTATATGCCGAGACGGATTGCAACATATTTGTTGTTGGTGTGTTTCTCACTGTTAGCCGTTCCATCATTAGCTCAACAATATGTGACTAAGATGGACACGCTCAGCTATGAGGTGCACTTTAGGTGGGATAAGTCCAAGCTCGACACTCTCTACTTAGGCAATAACCGCACCTTTAGCAAAATGGCGTATCAGTTGGACTCAATCGGAGTGAAAAAGGTTGATTCTGTGCTTATCGTCTCACAATCTTCACCTGAGGGTCCATATTACTACAACCAGAACCTTTCGCGTCGCCGTGCAGCAACGATGCGCGGATATATGGAGCGCCGCCACTCGGAGCTTAAACCTCGGCTCTCTGTTGTGCCAGATGGCGAGTCGTGGGAGCAGTTGCGCCACTACATTGCACTCGATAAAAAGCTCAGCCCAGGTACTAAAAAGCGACTATACAACATCCTGAATGACAACACAGTGCCTATTGAGGTCAAGAAGCGTCGCCTTTCGCAGGATGTGGCATATCGCTATCTCTACAAGAAGTACTATCCCGTAATCCGTAACTCCCGCATTCAGGTTGTCTATCAGAAGCTCAACTTTGAGCGGTCTGAGCCGATGGATATGCCTCTGACAACACTCCATCAGCAGTCGCCACTGCCGAAGATTGACCCTCTGAAACTTGTTGCCAAGCAGCTATTTAGTGCCGATACCCTTGTCTTAGCTTGCAAGACCAATCTACTCTATGATGCAATAACAGCTCTTAACTTTGAGATGGAGCTGCCTATTGGTAATCACTGGTCTGTAACCGTTGAGGATGTCTTTCCGTGGTGGGAGAAGGGTAATAAGTACTGTCTGCAGATGTGGGAGATGGGTGCCGAGGCTCGCTATTGGTTCCGCAATAACAACTACTATGCCCATAAGTTGCACGGGCACTTCTTGGGTCTATATGGCATGAGCTCAAAGTTTGACTTCCAGAATGACTACGACATCTGCTATCAGGGTGAGTATTGGTCTGCAGGTCTTACCTATGGATATGCTATAAAGCTGTGCCGCCACCTCAATATGGAGTTTTCGCTCTCTTTAGGCTACCTCTCCTCTTCATACCGTCACTACTATCCTGCTGATGACTACAGTCTGCTGTGGCGTGATAAGAGTAAGGTGGGTCGTATAAGCTACTTTGGACCGACAAAGCTCAAGGTGTCGCTCGTGCTGCCTATTCGCATACCGTACAAGAAGAAGGGAGGTGCGCTATGAGGGGCTTAGTGAAGATGCTTGTGCTGCTCTGTGTAGCTCTTACGCTCTCGTGCCACCGCCGTCCACTCTTTGACCCTGAGGATTCGGCACTGCTCAAGGTGAGGCTTGTCACTGAGGGTATTCACAATGTCACCTGTGACATATATAACCCCAATATAGAGGTTGCACCGATAACGTCGGAGATGCTGCGCGTGCTTATCTATGACCAGAGTGGAATGCAGATTCTCTCGCAGGGATTTATCTCGTCAAAGAGCATTGATAGCAACGGATATGAGGTGTTCAGTGGTCCTTTAGCCCTCTCTGCTGGTGACTACAAACTGCTCAGTTATAACTTTGACCTTGACTATACAAAGGTTTATAACGAGAGCCACTACAATACTATTGAGGCTACAACGCAGGTTGTTCCGCAGTACTACTACAGCCGCTTTGGCTCTCGTGCCGAGGGTATTGGAACAATATACTACTCGCCAGAGCACCTTATGGTGGCTCGTGAGCCAGAGCTTGAGATGAAGGAACACCAGGGTGTAAAGAGTATTGAGTTAGATGCACATACGGTGGTTGATACATACTACATCCAGATAAGGATTACAGGTGCAAAAAATATGGCGAAGAATGCCAGCTGTCAGGCTATGCTGACAGGAGTCTCTGCCTCAAACTGCATTGGTCCTAATCTGCGAAATCAAGATACCCCAGCAGCGCTCTACTTTGAGATGAAACGCAATGTAGACCCAAATACGCCAGAGGGTGAGAATGAGGATGTTCTCTGTGCGGTGTTTAACACCTTTGGCAAGGTGGCTGATGCGCAGAGTGACCTACATATAACGCTGAGCGTGCTTACACGCGACGGCAAGACGCATCAGAAGGTTGTAGATATGGAGCCTATATTTGCTACTGATGATGCCCGTGAACGCCATTGGCTACTTATTGACCAGGTGTGGGATATCCCAGAGCCTATTGTCTCGGATGGCGGCGGAGGATTTACGCCAGATGTAGAGGATTGGGAGGATATTGAGGAGACAATCCCTATTGGACCACGACCAAGATAGACAAACACATGTTTAACAAACAATACACAACACAATTAACAAATTTTATTAACCAATTTTTTTTAACTATGAAAAAGTTTTTCTTGTTAGCAGCTCTTGTAGGTGTAGCATTTACAAGCTGCGTGAAAAATGAGGGTGTTGCAGTAACTGCAGACCAGAACCAGATTACCTTTGAGGTGGCTAAGTACAAGGCTTCATCTCGTGCTGAGGTAGCTTATCCTACCGATCAGTCTTTTGGTGCCTATGCTTATTATGAGAACACTCTTACCCCAGGTACACACTCTTTGTACATTGACAATGCTGAGATTGTCTACAAGGTTGCTGATGGCAATGGCTACTGGGCAGCTAAGGATGAGATCTACTTCTGGCCTACACAGGGTCACCTTGACTTTGTAAGCTACTCTCCTTACAATGCAGACGCTACAAGCCCTGCAGTGCCAAAGATTAGCGATACAGACGTTCAGCAGACCCTTAAGTATGAGGGCTTCAAGGTTGATGCAGCTAATCCAGTAGACCTTCTCTACTCTGACAAGGCTATGCAGCAGACTGCAAACACTGCACACTATGGCTTTACTGGTGTTCCTACACTGTTCCACCACGCCCTTGCAAAGCTTAACTTCCTTGTTAAGGCATTCCGTTTGGATAATAGAAACGACTCTCCAGATGCTGTAACAAGCTGGACTGTAACTATCAAGAAGATTACCCTTTCTGGTATCTACGACGAGGGTAACCTTACTATGAAGACTACAAATGTACACGACGCTGGCGCAACAACCGTTCAGTGGGCTAACACTATCACTGCTGTTCCTTATGATGTATGGTCTAACACCAGCTCACAGACAACTAAGGAGTGGAATTGCGAGCAGGTTCTTACTACTGTAGCTCGTACTTACGGTGCGGGTACAGCAGACCCTGCACAGAACTACTTCATCCTGCCACAGGCTCTTGCAACTGGTATTCAGCAGATTACTGTTGATTACTCAATCGCAACAACTGCTCCTGGTGGTCAGACAGCTACTGTAGACTACAGCACAACAAAGAACTTCAGCGAGTTCCCAGCAGTTCCAGCTTGGGAGCAGGGTAAGAATATCACCTATACTATCGACATTGACCCAGTTGGTGACGAGATTCACTTCGCTCCAGCAGTTGTTGATTGGGAGAATATTGAAGGTGCAATTTCATTCTAAACAACCATTTAGGGTATTGAGGGCTGATAACCCTCAATACTCACCAAGGGGGCGAGTAAGATGGGCAGGAGAGGAGAGGCGTGGAGAGGAGTGGAGAGAAGAGGATAGTACTGACAAACCCCAAATAAAAGAGAGGAAGAGACCGAATGACGAGATTTGTATACATACTTTGCATTGCGTTATCGCTCGTTTCGTGCATCAAGGTAGATAGCTCAGAGAATGGCTCTGACAACACTATCGCCTTTGGTACACAAAAGGGTGGTGGTACTCGTGCGGCGACACTTATCGGCAGCTCTGATGAGGAGGCGTTCCGTGCAGAGCCATTCTCTGTCTATGGAGATTGGATTCGTGCCAATGGTGACCGCAAGGAGGTGTTCCATGATGTCAAAGTGAGCTATACAACAGACGATAATGCCCCTACGGGGTGGATTTATGACCCAATTCAGCACTGGCAGATGGATGGCAGCTATGAGTTTAGAGCCTACTGGCCAGCCTCGTCAGTGGTCTTAGGTACTGCAACGGCGCGAACACTCGCCCTTGAGTACAATATGCTACAGCGCAATGACGACATGATGGTTGCCTATGTGGGTTGTCCGACAAAGAATAACGGCAATCCTGTAGAGCTAAACTTCCACCATACACTCTCAGCCGTTACGGTTAAGTTCCAAGCTCCAGATGCGGAGTGTGAGTATAGACTTAAGCATCTATTCTTCACCAGCCTTAACTACATCGGAGCGCTGCCGTATGATATGACCGACACAAAGCCCGACGTGACTGATAAGTGGGTCTATGGTGCTCGTAGCTATGTAAATCCAGATGATATTATGGCTTCGGAGCGTCTACGAGAGTGGAGCAGTAGCGAGGGTCGTGTAATTCCAGAGTCGGCAGATGACTATCCAGAGGAGTTTGACCTCTTTTTGCCGCAGTCGCTTGTTGTCGGTCAGGATGTTGCAGCGCCAAGCATAACCTTTACCCTTGATGTTAAGTGGGCGACAACAGATACAATAACTATGACCGTTGCCCTGCCTACAAAGAACAGTGCTGGCGAGGATATGGTTTGGCGTGCAGGTAGAAAGTATATATACGTGATAACCGTGCAGCCTGATAAGTTTGATGTTCAGGTGCGTACAACAGAGTGGGATGAGGTTGATGCCTCAGTTGGAGATTTAGTATTTTAACGGATGAAAAGATTGGTCTACATATTGGTGCTTGCGCTGCTGACAACCTTTGCGGGTTGTAGTCAGCACGACCTTGACAGAGAGCTGTCGGGGGGTGGCTCTTTGACTGTAGAGCTTACTACTGCAGTGCCTACTCGTGCTGTAACGCCTGGTGATGGTGACATATATACAGGAGGCGGTATGGAGGACCTTACCCTTGTGCTTGTAAACTCTATGGGACGCATCTCTGAAATTCAGCGCATAGCAGCCCTAACGGGTGAGGAGCAGAAGATAAAGAGCGTGACCTTTGTCAATCTTGATGTGGGCAACTATATGCTCTATGCATACGCAAATACTGAGCGAGCATTGCTTGCGGAGGGCAAAACGATGCTTGACCAGCTCTCTGTTGGGGGGACTTTCGATAGCAACACCCTCTTTACAACCCTAACCTCTCGCACAACGCCTGTGATAGACGACAGCCACCCGCTCCTTCTCACTGCTGCAAAGGCTGTGAGTGTTGGCGTGGAGAACTCTTCAACTACCATTGAGATGTTGCGCCCAGTGGTGCTGTTTGAGGTAAGGCTCTACAACCACTCTGACTATCCGATGCAGATTGATGATGTGTCGTTCAGCAACTTCAACCCATCTACAAGTTATATACTGCCAAAGGATGGGGTTATTCCGACATCGGTCACTTACCGCAGCCTACCACTCTATGATACATACACTGGCGGCACAGATATAGTCGTTCCAGCAGCTACCGAGCAGTGTATATACCAAACACCACTCTTTGAGAATCGCGCCTCATCATACACCATGAGCCTTACGGCTAAGGTGGGTAGCGGTGGCACTGAGACGGTGACCTCTATAAACACTTCGGATAGCTTTATGCTCAAAAACCGCAATACCGGTCGCTACCTTGTAGATAACGGATCGGGTTCTATGGCTGTAGTCTCGTCTGTAGATAACGCCCTAAGCGCAGACCACGCACTATGGCGTTTTAGTAGCACAAATAGTGGTTATATGACCAATGTGGCAACGGGCAACCGCTACTACCGTGGCATTGCAGCGGCAAACTCTGGTAGCAACCTTACCTTTGCAATCAATAGTGGTTATCTGCGCATATCCTACTACAGCAGAAGTACATACTACCTGCGCGACAATAGCGGCAGTGCCACCTTCTCAATAGGTAATGCCCAAACTCGCGACTGGATTGTACAGAAGAGCGCTGGCAAAACTGCGACAATAAGCAACAGCCAGATAAATATTGTTGATAAACAGACTGCAGCTGTAGTACCAATGACAGAGCAGCTTAGAAATCAGCATATTAAGATAGTTGTAAATGCCTACTTTAATCAGACAGATGGTCAGTTTAACTTTACCGTAGTGCCGTGGGTAGAGAAGAACGAGGAGACAGAGTTTAATTAACAGACAGATTGTGAGATGAACAGACTACTGCTATACATACTACTCACGCTACTCTGCTTGAGCAGCTGCACAAACAACGATATTGATAGCGCTGTGGTTGCAGATGGGGAGCCTGTGGAGATGATTCTCAACTTTGGAGCGCATGATATTGACAACAATATTGTCACCCGTCAGACTATGCCAGAGATCTCTGACGAGGCGAAGATTTATAACCTCTACATATATATCTTTGACAGTGAGGGTAACAAGATTTATGGTCGCTACTTTGATGTTGCCGATGTGCTTGACTCTACAGCTGACGTAGCTGCATCTGCAGAAGATGCGTGGTATGTGACTGTCCCTGAGGGGGATAGCCAGGATTGTTCTGGAACAATAAAAATCCATACTATTGCCCGCACAGGTTGTAAAATCTTCGGTATTTCAAATATTGACTCCAAGATGGTGAGCATCTCGCCAGAGCTGCTTAATCAGGTGCAACATCAAGACGAGCTGCTCAATATGGTCGTATCGCTCAATCAGGAGTTTGTTGAGAGAAGTGGATACTTTCCGATGACTGGCGAACTATCGCCTGTAAATACTGCCGCCCTCTCAGGAACGCTCCAGCTCTGCCGTATTGATGCCAAGGTGCGCTTCTGGGTTAAGGTGGGCAATGATGATATAGACTCTTTTGAGCTTAAGAAGTGGCAGATATTCAACGTCTCAAGTGATACATACCTTATGGATAGGGGTGTAAGGGGTAAGTATGGTCTTCCGACAGCAGACTCTGCACAGGGATATTTTGACACTCCGACAAAGAATGTTGAGGATGAGGATGTCTACGAGGTTGGCTCAACGACCACGATGGATGACGACAAAATCCGCTACGGATTCTCCTTCTACCTGCTTGAGAATGCCCTCAAGCCTAAAAAAACACCAACGCAGTATAGTGACCGCGAGCGACAGATAAAGGATAGCGAGGGTATGAATGGCGAGTGGGAGTATGCCAATAACAACTCTACCTATGTTGTTCTTACGGGTCGTCTGACGATGAATACTGACTATGCTATCTCCGACTCGGAGGTTAAGAATGGCTGTACACTTAGCGCTGAGGTGCGTTATGTGGTCCACTTGGGCGACTTCTCGCACACAGGACCTGCCGACTTTAGCACTGAGCGCAATACTGCCTACACATATACCATCACCATAAATGGTGTAAACGACATCCGTGTTGAGGTAGATAGCTCAAATGATGATACAGAGGGCGTTACTGAGAATGCCCCAGGAGCTACAGGAGAGGTAACAATCGCACTGCAGGAGATTTTTGACTGCGATGCTCACTATGAGACCCACGTTATGAGCTTTGACCAGAAGTATATCAAGGCGGATGATGTCACTTGGTATGTCCGCACCCCATTTAGCGAGGGCAAGCCGACAGTTATTAACGGCACAGATGTGACAACGGGTCTCGACTTTAAGTGGGTGGAGTTTAGGCTTAATGAGAAGTGGAGCAACACATACTCTACAGAGCGAATGCTCTACATCCCGCACTCTACGAAGGTAGACGATAATGGCAACCCATACCCTACATCTGACGGAAAGACGATGTATGTAGACGAGCTTGTAAAGTTCTTGCGCGAGCAGAAGACAGCTTACGATGCAGGGCTGCCAAACGAGTTTGACCGCAATGGGCATTTAGTGGTTACAGCCTTTGTAAACGAGTTTTACTATGACGAGCATCCATTTACCTCAAATGCAGGACCGCTGCTCTGGAAACGTGTTGTCAATCAGGATAATATGCGTCTGATGCACATCCTCTCTGATACAAAGGAGAGCCTTGATAAGGAGAGTACAGTCGTCGGCTCATCATACACCATCCAGCAGCGCTCAATTCAGACCGTCTACAACCAAAATCACGCCGACCTTCAGACCGCGTGGGGTACAGAGCACTTTGACGAGTATGAAAAGCTCACTTATGACCCTGCTGGCACTGGCACAAGTGAGGACCGCGGAAATGGTGACGACTATAATGGTCGCCTTAACACACTGCGTGAGTGGGGTCTTGTGGGTGCTAATAACACCAACTTCACAACGGGCGTGCGCTGGGATAAGTACCTAAATCTCAACGCTACAAACGAAGAGTCGCTACTTCGTGATGGCACTCAGAACGATGCTAACTATAAATATCTCCGCTACTCTTGTATGACCCGCAACCGCGACAATAATGGTAACGGAGTAATTGACCCAGGAGAGGTGCGTTGGTATATGGCATCTATTAAGCAGCTTATTGGTGTGTGGATGGGTGCTGATGGTATTGATAACACCGCGCGTCTTTATAAGCGTACGGCAAGCGAGAAGGATAGTAATGACGAGACAGTATGGCGTCAGCATATCGTCTCCAGCACTGGCTATGCTGGCAATAGTAATACCCCATATATTGTCTGGGCGGAGGAGGGCTCCTCAATTGGTGACCTTAAGGGTTCAACAGATTGGGGTCGTATGACTCGTTGGGAGGTGCGTTGTGTGCGAAATCTCGGTATGGATGATACTGATGATGCCGTTTTGACCGATACGGCTACCGACTACGTGCAGGTTAAGGGTACAGATGCCGTGCCACTATTTGACCTTAACTATCTGAATGAGAAGTCTATCCGTTACTTAGGTCAAGAGGGCGTAGACCTTGTATATTCAGACGAGCTATCGGCTCAAAACCGACTCTATTGGCAGTTTGAGGCAACATCGCTCAACTGTCCAAGCTATAGTGCGATAACATTCCGAGATATGCAGGCAAATATCGACCGCTCGTTGGGCGATAATCCATACTGTCCAGATGGCTACCGACTGCCAAATCAGCGCGAGATGACCCTGATGCACTTCTACTGCGCCTCTTCATTCTGGACAAACTGCTATCAGGCTTATACCCGCACCTACTACTCCTACGGTATGAATGGTAGCAATCCAAAGCCTACAGAGGTGGATCCAAGTGTGAGTAACCAGCAGAAGACCGGCTGGTCGCGCGACTCACGAAATATCTATATGGAGAATAGTCTCCGCGAGTCGGGTCAACGCTCGACAATGTCGCGTTGTGTGCGCGATGTAGAGAGATAAAGAAGCTGTCTAACAAGGCGCTTTCTGCGTTATGCTTGCCCTCAAAATCCCTCTTGTTATACAACTTCTAACGAAAAGGGAGTGTCTAAAAAACTTGTTAGACACTCCCTTTTCGTTGGAATAGCGGCAAATTACAACTTATACCGCATCCAGACCGTCTCGCCGAGCTGTTTTACGCTATAGAGGTGTAATTTTGTTGCGGGGCGATGTTTGTCTGCAATGCCATCAAAGGCTGCAGCCATATTGGCTCTGCCGTCAATGCCTGGGGCGACCATAAAGCTCACCTCGTCAAGCAGCCCCGCCTCTAAAAAGGCTCCGTTGATATGTCCTCCGCCAGTGACAGCTAAGCGCTCAACACCAAAGATGGTGCGCAGGCACTCCATTGCACGATGAAGGTCTATACCACTCTCTCCCGTTGCAATCCACGAGATGCCCTGCTCAGTTAGGCGGTCATGGTAGCTGCGTGGGCAATTCTGGTCTGTGATGATAAGCAGCGCTTGATTGTCAAACTCATTTTCACCCCACTTTAGCGAGCCATGGGTATCAATGCCAACGCAGTATGCAGCGCTTTTTGTGGCTACATGGTACGCCTCGCACCCTATAGGTGTTGTGTCGGTGGTGGTAAATGGCTCTGGTAGGGCATAGTGCATCTGCATAGTCACGCGACCCATCAACATTGATGGGCAGGCGAGGGCGTCAAGAGCCTCATAATACTCATTCCCACCCTCAATCTGCTCGGTCATCTGGCAATCAATGCGCCCATCTACCGAGGCAATCATGTGGCATATTGTGTATGGTCTCATACTCTATAGTATCTCAATCTTGCTCTCGTCTCTTGGCTTAGCCTCTGGAGATTCGTCTGGGTAGCCTATAGCGATAGCGAACTGCAGAGCATAACCCTGAGGAAGATTCAGGTCGCTGAGGAATTTTGCACCCTCAGCAGAGTTCATAAAGCCTACAGGGCTACCTAAGCAGCATGTGCCAAGACCCAACTCGTATGCTGCAAGCATAACATTCTGAGCCAAAATTCCACAATCTACACCCGCATAAGCACTTGGCTCAGCAGCCACAAAGATTACTGCAGGGGCGTTGCGGAACATATTTCTGAAGCTATCGGTAAGGAGATTATCGCCCAGAGGAGTTCCCTTGACACTATTAACAAAGGCTGCGGTGCAGGAGTCTATCCACTCCTTATTATCTACTATGCGGACAGCCCACGCTTGACGGTTCATGGCATTTGGAGCGGCAATGCCAGCCTTTGCTACAGTGAGCAGCTTCTCACGCTCTACTGGAGTGGTCTTGTACTCGCGGATGCTTCGGCGAGAGTGAATAGCCTCAATCACTGAGAGCTTCTGCTCTGGCTGCGGCACTGCGAGGCGTAAGCCGATAAGTGCTGTGGCACAGAGAATTACGGTAATGATAATCTGTTTCATAATTGTAATGTTTTACGGTTGATTACTATTGTTAGATTTGTAATTTTACTCAAAACTATAATCTATTGGTACATTGGATAACTTACCCCACCTATGCGTAGTGCAAACACAAACTCTACAAACTAAAGTTATCCATACTACAAATTTATTCACATTATTAAAACTCAATATCAGTATTTTTACCGATGTTACCTATCTGTACTACTAATTAAGCGGAACTTTTCAGCTCTCTAATAGGAAAAATTGACTATCTTTGTGCTACTTATTATACAGAGACTATTGACCGTTACATTTGAGTCGCTATGAGAAGAGAAGAGTTGGTACATCTTGCACTTATATTTGTCGCCATTGCCTTTTTTGCAGCAATAGAGGCTCTCGGTCCTATATTATATATCTTTGAGCACTCCTTTTTGTTGCTTGATGTTATTCGTGTGGCTGGTCATGCTCTATTTCATGCAACGCTGATTTTGGCTATCTGCTCTATATTTGGTAAGCGCTCTATAGCCATTCAGATGGCTCTTACAACCCTTTACATACCGTTGGCATACGCTAATTTGCTCTATTTCAGGTCTTTTGGCATCTGCTTTCCGTTCAATATGATGTTGCAGTTTCAGCAACTAAAGGGTCTGAGCCAGAGTATTGTAGAGTTGATGCACGGGTACGACATCCTCTTTCTGATAGTGCCGATAGTTGCATATTTAGCCTACTATAAACTTAAAGGCAGACTTACAAACTTTTACTATAAACTCCATTTTGGCACATTGGCTATTGCTATAGGAATTACACTCTGCCCCGTTCTATATGTTATAAACTATAGGGATTTCAAAATCACCCAGTTGCATAAGGAGATACATCAAAACTATGCAATGGCGCCAAAAAGGACCTATAGAGGCTTTGGACTTCTGCCGTCGTTGTCATATCAGATTTGGAATGCAAACAAGGCGCAGAGGCTGACAGATAGGGAGCGAGATATGATAGAGAGCGCTATTATGGCTCAGCGAAACACTTTGAAGAGCTCCTCTGTCAAAGTGTCGCCAAAAACTAATTGTGTTATAATGCTCTTAGAGTCATTTAGCTCTCAGGCTATCCAGAGGGAGTATATGCCGACCCTATATGAGTTGTGTAACCAAAAGACAACACTCTACTGCCCGAAGGTTAAGCAACTTACACAAGGGGGAAAGTCTATTGGTGGACAGCTTGTCGTTATGACAGGTTTGCATGGCTTACGCAACTCCACATTTGTAACCGACTTCCCTAATAATCGCTACCCATCTATTGCCACAGCGCTTAAGGGTAGCAGTAGCGATTGCAGCACACTATCGGTGGTAAGCACCGATAGCAACTTCTGGCAGCAGGATGTTGTAAACAGTCAGCTGGGTGTTGAGGAGCTATATGGGCTTAAAGAGATAGAGCAGAGCGGTCAAAATGTTCGCTACAACAAGCATAAGTGGATTGACGACGCTACTCTTTTTGACTTTTCGGCTAAAAAAATTGAGAGCTTAGATAGTCCATTCTGCTCTCTGATTGTCCCGAGTAATATGCACTCGCCCTATACCTATGATAGCACGATAGATTGCAGTGCGACCTTTGAGGGTGTTGCTGACAAGAGTTTGCACGAGTACCTGCGTCGCGCGAAGCACCTTGACGAGCAAATTGCAATGTTCATCAACCGTCTGAAGGGGTGTGGAAAGTATGATGATACACTTATTGTTGTAGTCTCTGACCACCATGTGCCGATGGATAACGATGCTATGCAGCTGGCTCTGTCGGATTATATCCCCGCAATATTTATCAACGCTGGTATGGATTGTGTGGAGCAAAATGAGCGTAATAAAGATGTGATCTTTTGCCATAGTCAGCTCTATCCGACAGTGCTGCAACTTATGGGGTTGATTTCAGAGGAGTATGTTGGTCTATTTCCGCCAATGACAGATATTGAGGCGACTGTTGAGTTTGATTTTGAGCGTTGTGATTATGCAGCAACAAACGATAGCCTAAAGGAGATATATGACTTGGAGGAGTTGATTGTCCGCTCAAGTTATTTCGGAACAGTGAGAGATTAAAAGGAGTAAATCATTGTAAATAAAATAGTTATAATTATGGAGTTTAAGAGAGTAATAGAGACCCGTCGCTCGGTGCGCCGATTTTCACCTACTCAGGTATCACGAGAGGTGCTTCTTGAGATTGTAAACAGAGCGCTTACAGCCCCTTCGTCAAGAAATATGCGTACTACACGCTTTATTATTGTAGACGATAAGCCGACCCTTGAGCGCCTTGCAGCAATGCGCGACTATGGCTCAGAGTTTATGAAGGATGCCCCTGCGGCAATCCTTGTGGCTGCCGATACCACTAAGACCGACCTGTGGCGTGAAAACTGCGCCATCAGCGCAACATTCCTTCAGCTTGCAGCCGTTGATGCAGGACTTGCCTCTTGCTGGGTGCATGTAGAGGGCAGACCTCGCCTTAAGGCTAATCCAGAGGGTGAGCAAGCGATAGACTATATCCGAACATTTATTGATATTCCTCAGGATTGGGCAGTTGAGTGCGCTATTGCCCTCGGATATTCTGACTACCAGCCAAAGCCACTGCCAGAGCACGACGATAGCGCCTCAATTATCTGGCACACTCGCCAGTAGTACTTTACAGATAGAGATTTTATTAACCTTTGTACAACTTATAACGATGAAACGAACACTATTTACACTTCTACTACTCTGCTCAGCACTGCTATCTACAGCGCAGACACTTGAGCGAATGCAGTGGTTCAATGAGCCTGAGAGCTGGGAGATTAACAAGGGGGTGCTGACTATGGAGGTGACCCCTCAGAGTGACTACTGGAGAATCTCTCACTACGGATTTACTGTTGATGATGCACCATTTCTATACACCGTGCGCGGTGGCGAGTTTGAGGTGAAGGTCAAAATTTCAGGTGACTATAAGGTGCGCTTTGACCAGGCAGGTCTTATGCTGCGCGTAGACAAAGAGAACTACATCAAAACGGGTATTGAGTTTGTAGATGGCAAATATAATATCAGTGCAGTTGTCACCCATAAGACAAGTGACTGGAGCGTTATTGAGCTTGATAAGCCTGTGGATTTTATCTGGATAAAGGCGGTGCGTAGACTCGATGCAGTGGAGATATTTTACTCCTTTGATGACCAGAAATATACCATGATGCGCAACTGCTATCTCCAGGATAATAGTCCAGTGATGGTCGGAATGATGGCAGCCTGTCCTGATGGCAACGGCTTTAAGGTGAAGTTTGAGAACTTCCAGATTAAGCATCTGCCCGATGCCCGTCGCGTAGAGTGGCTTAAGAAAAATAGTGATAAGTAATTGCTACGCTATAGAACGAAGACTTCAAAGCAAAGCATTGAAATAAAATAATTTGCACGTTAATTTTTTTTGCACTATCTTTGCCCCGCGTATCAACCTCTTATAAAGGGTGGGCGGCAAGTGGGGCTGCAGAGTGTTATTAGGCGTTGTTTGCGTTGGGGGTAATGCCCTTTTATGCACAATGGCGGGTGGCAGTTGCTGTTCGGGATTAGGGAGCAATGACTCACTATGGTATGCCAAACACAGCGATAATGTTGAGCGGAAACTATTAAATTTTGTTGCAACAATGAACAAGGATTCGTTGATTAAGCTCGTGAACGAGCAGATGTGGGCTAAGAGCGATGCAGACATCCCACAGTTTAATGCAGGTGATACTATCACCGTAACTTACCGCATCGTAGAGGGTAGCAAGGAGCGTCTTCAGAGCTTCCGTGGTGTTGTTATCCAGATTAAGGGTACTGGCAAGACCAAGATGTTTACCATCCGTAAGATCTCTAACGGCGTAGGCGTTGAGCGTATCTTCCCTCTCTACTCTCCACACCTTGACAAGATTGAGGTGAACAAGCGTGGTGTAGTTCGTCGCGCACGTATCTACTACTTCCGTGAGCTTACCGGTAAGAAGGCTCGTATCAAGGAGCGTCGTATGGTTAAGACTGAGGCTTAATCCTTCAGTGTTAAGCAATGTAGAGGTTGCCGAATTTCGGCAGCCTCTCTCTTTTTTCAAAAAAATGTCGTATATTTGTAGAGTTGAAACAATAAATAGAGATTATCAATATGGAATTTGAAGGTACAGTATTTAGAATTATGCCAGCCACCAGCGGACAGTCAGCACGTGGACCATGGCAGCGCCAGGAGGTTATCTTTGATATGAAGAGCCAGTCGCAATACCCTCGTAAGATATGTGTAACATTCTTCAATAAGGCTGAGGAGGTTGCTCGCCTCACTGTCGGCGCAGAGTACACCGTCTCAATAGACGTTGAGTCACGTGAGTATAATGGAAAGTGGTACACCGATGTTCGCGCATGGCGCATAGTTGCTAAGGAGCAGACCCCACCAACCCCCGCTGGCGGCGTAAACCCTCCAGCATATAACGCCCCAATGCCAACCGAGGAGCCCGCATATGCACGCAGCTCCGCCGCTCAGGATGTAGACGATCTTCCTTTCTAAACATCTATTATTAACACAATATCAAAGCCTACAATCCCGCACACCTACTTGCGGACTTGTAGGCTTGGTTGCTGTTTTATAGGGTTGCCCAATAAACAACAACTGCGAAGCACCTATAAAACTACTAACGGCGGCAGAAGCCGAGAGCAGACCGAAGTGAGGGTGGGACAATCGGAGATTGTTTGTTTTATCAGATGTTTGCTGAAAATTTATTTTCAAAGCAGAACATCAGATAAAACAAATATTTGCAGAGCAAATCACAGCCGAACAAAGACAAGTCAGCCGAGGCGCAACAAGCTGAAAGTAGTTTAGGGGAGCAAAAAGAATAGGCGAGAGTCTCACGACTGTCGCCTATCTCGGGGATTGCTCCCCTAAACTACTAACCCAAACTTAAATAAATGAAGAAACCTCACTGCGGCTTGCAGTTTCCACCGCAGCTGTTGTTTTGAAGTGCAATCTTCATACCAATAACGAAGAGCCTGGGTTAAAATTGTGCGATATACCCAAAGTGAACATTTTTGTTACCATTTTGAGCATTTGTTGCCTGCTACAACATAATATCGCTATCCTTAAAGTGGAGCTGCCACTCAATTTTGGCATTCTCGTCACTGTCAGATGCGTGGATGGCATTCTGCTGAACGCTGCTGCCATAGAGCTTGCGAACAGTACCTTCATCTGCTGCCTCTGGGTTTGTTGCGCCCACAGTCTTGCGAAGCTCGGCAACAGCATTCTCCTTTTCAAGCACCGCTGCAACAATCGGTCCTGAGGTCATAAAGTCGATAAGACCATCAAAAAATGGCTTGCCAGTGTGAACAGCATAGAAGCGCTTTGCATCGTTGCGCGACATGCACCACATCCTCAGTGCCACGATTCTAAAGCCAGCATCTACAAGGTGCTGAAGAATCTTAGCATGGTTGTTCGCCCTCACTGCATCAGGCTTAATCATTGTAAAAGTTAAATTTCCCATAATTGTAGTGTTGAAGTTTTTAAGGTTTAGTCAAAATATATTACGAAGGTAGTTATTTTTTTTGACAAAGCCTTGTAAATCAAAAAAAAATATCTACCTTTGCCCCTGCAAAAAGCATCAGCCCGGATGGCGGAATCGGTAGACGCGCTGGTCTCAAACACCAGTAGGTTCACCCCTGTGCCGGTTCGACCCCGGCTCCGGGTACGCAAAAGAGAAGTTCTTAGGACTTCTCTTTTTTTGTCCCCGAAGCCGAGGTCGTTCAGTCGGTGGCGGTGTGGCAGAGTTGTCTACACTCGGTAGTTATTTGCTGTCGCAGTTGTTGTTTATTCAGCAATTCCCGAAATAGGCGACAGTCAGAAGACTCTCGCTTACTTAATGGCATTCAATAGCAAGTTATTTATAGGGGATGTGTATTCTACTAATCTTCCAATACGCGGTGTTTAAGATCCATTCGCTGATGTAGGATTCTTATTATAAGGATATCTTCGTCTGCAAGTATGCGGTAAAAGATGATATGTTTATTGGCTCTATATCCGTGCAGTCCCTCTGCGATTTCTTCATACTTTAAGCCGAATAGTTGAGGATTCTCGGTGATTTTCTGAAAAGATGCGATTAGCATATTGTAATAGTCGTCTGCTTGTCGCTCCGACCAAGTGTCTACCGTGTATTCCCATATGTTGGATAAGTCCTCAACCGCCTTGTTGGTTAGGTGGTATTTAGCCATTTGCTCGTTTTGCTTTTAGTGTTTTAAGATGCTCTTCGGCGTTAAATCCAGAGGCAATACCACTCTCAATACCTTCTGCAATTGCCATCTTCAGTTCTTGCAGATGACTCTCGTTCTCCTCTAAAAGGCGCAAGCCGGCACGAATAACCTCGCTGGCATTATTGTAACGCCCCTGCTCAACTTTCATTCGTATAAAATTCTCGAAATAAGTTCCCAATGCTACAGATGTCGTTTTCATATCGCTATAATTTTCTACAAAGTTACCAATATTTGGTAACAAAACAAATTTTCTGCCAAAATTCTTTATTTTACAAATATCTCTTGCTCAAACGATAGCATTGTATGTAGTTAGATGGTTATAAAAAAAAATCGGCAAGAGGGTGTCTCTTGCCGATTTTGTTTGTGGGTTGCTGTTTTTAGTGGCAGCCACCGCAGTCGCAACCATCACCGCACTCGTGGTCACCACAGTCGCAACCGTCGCCGCAGCCGCAACCACAGCTACCCTGAAGGTCCTCAGGTGTAACGTCGCGAACAGAGACAACCTCAACGTCAAAGTTAAGGGTCTTACCAGCCATAGGGTGGTTGAAGTCCATAGTTACACTCTCCTCCTTAACGGCGCGGATAATGCCGTTCATACGGTGACCCTCAGCGTCTGACATTGGTACGATATTGCCCTCAAAGAGGATATCCTCAGCAATCTTGCCGTCAATCATAAAGATATTCTTTGGAAGCTCTACGATAGCGTCAGCGATAACCTCGCCGTAGCCATCTGCTGGCTCAAGGGTGAATGAAACCTTATCGCCTGGCTCTTTGCCCATAAGCGCGCCCTCGAACTTTGGAAGGAGCATACCTGCGCCACATACAAACTCCAGTGGCTTACCCTCTGGATTTCTATCTGCGATCTGTCCGTCTACGGTAAGGGTATAGTTTACCGCAACCATTTTGCTGTTTTCTACTTTCATTGTCGTTATTTTTTAATTTTGGTGTGCAAATATAGTGCTTTTATTTTGATTTACGATAGCGGCCCGAAAATTCTTGCGAATTGTAAATCTCAAGGTAGTAGTAGGATGCATCCTCGCTAATCACTACGCGGGCGTTGTCGTACTGAATCTTCAGCTTCTCCCCGCTCAGAGAGTAGTCGTGGCGAAGCTCCAGCGAGCCATGGTGCTGAATAGCTGTGCCGTACTTTGTGAACTCAAGCGGATGCTCCTGACCATTGATAACGCTCCACTTACCTACAATAGCCTCGGCGTAGAGTGACTCGTCTAACTGTCGCATAGCTATCTTGCGAGGCTGCGAGGTGCGGCGATACTTGCCAGAGTACTCCTGTGAGTTGTAAATCTCAAGGTAGCAATCGTTGCCCTGCTTGACAATCTCTATGCGTGCCTTGTCATAGCCAATGTTCATCTTCTTTCCAGAGAGGGAGTAGTCGTGGCGCATCTGTAGTGAGCCATGATATTGAATCACAGTGCCATACTTTGTAAACTCTAAGTCGTACTTTGCCCCCTCAACTGGAGTCCACTTTCCGTCAATCTCACGAGTATAGTCAATATTCTCGGTAACGGGTGCGGCAGTTTGAGCCCTCTTTTCAGAGCGCTTTTCAGCCTTTTTCTCAGCACGAGAAGGTGTTGGTGCTACTGTGGGCTCGACTGTCGTGGTCGCTGGCGGTGTTGTCTCCTCGCTCTTGGCACGTGGCTCAAAGAAGGCGAGGATAACAAATGCCCAGACAAGCGAGGTTAGCAGTACGGTAAGTATTGTACGCATAGTTAATCCTTATTTACTGCCACGAGGTTTCTATCGCCGTAGCCGTTATCAATCTTTGAGACGTATGGGAAGAATTTGGACTGTCCGACCCACTCAAGTGGCAGCACGGCATGCTGACGGGAGTATGGGTGGTTCCACTCGCCCGCAATCTCAGCAGCGGTATGAGGGGCATTGACAACGACATTATCCGCCTGACCGTCAATAGCCTCGCACTCGCGCTTAATGGCGATAAGTGCCTCAATAAAGCGATCCATCTCCTCTTTAGGCTCGCTCTCGGTAGGCTCAACCATCAGGGTCTCATGCACTGGGAACGAGAGGGTTGGTGCGTGGAAGCCGTAGTCCATAAGGCGGTGGGCAATATCGCCACAATCTACGCCATACTCGCGCTTGAAGTGTGTAAGGTCAAGAATCATCTCGTGTGCCACACGGCCAGTCTCGCCTGAGTAGTATGTGCGGAACTCGTTTTTGATAGCTGACGCCATATAGTTGGCATTGACAATAGCCATCTCGGTAGCGTTACGCAGACCCTCCTCGCCAAGCATCTTGATGTATCCGTATGTTATTGGCAGCAGCATAGCCGAGCCCCAAGGTGCTGAAGATACTGCTGTAATGCCCTGCTCGCCACCGGTAGCCACGACAGAGTGTGACGGTAAGAATGGAGCAAGGTGCTTAGCACAGCAGATAGGACCTACGCCTGGACCACCACCGCCGTGAGGCATTGCGAAGGTCTTGTGCAGGTTAAGATGGCAGACGTCAGCACCGATAAAGCCTGGGTTTGTTAGACCCACCTGTGCGTTCATATTTGCACCATCCATATATACCTCGCCACCTGCATCGTGAACAGCATCTACAATCTCGCGGATGCGACTCTCAAAGACACCGTGAGTAGATGGGTAGGTAACCATCAGGGCGCACAGCTCGGCAGAGTGCTGAGCTGCCTTTGCCTTCAAATCCTCCACGTCAATATTTCCATTGGCATCGCAAGCCACAGTAACTATCTTCATGCCCGCCATAGCTGCTGAGGCTGGATTTGTGCCGTGTGCAGAGGCTGGGATAAGCACCACATTACGGTATCCCTGACCGCGACTCTGGTGGTATGCGCGGATAACCATAAGACCTGCATACTCGCCCGCAGCACCAGAATTTGGTTGCAGAGAGCAAGCCTCAAAGCCTGTGATTGTGGCAAGGTCACGCTGTAGCTCCTCAATAAGCTGCAGGTAGCCCTCCGCCTGATCTGCAGGGGCAAATGGGTGTACATTCTGGAACCCAGGCAGTGAGAGTGGCTGCATAATGGCTGCCGCGTTGAGCTTCATTGTACAGCTACCTAATGAAATCATTGAGTTGGCAAGTGAGATGTCGCGCAGCTCAAGACGCTTGATATAGCGCATAAGGTCGCTCTCACAGCGGTAGCGGTTAAATACTGGCTCAGCAAGCAGTGGGGTTGTTCGGCGGAGTGCTGAAGGGATTGTCTGTGCCGATGCAATCATCAGCTCACCCATCTCTACACCTGCAGCCGTAGCGAAGATGCCGATTACTGTGACAATCTCCTCAATAGTTGTCACCTCGTCAAAGGCAATGCGCACGCGGTCCTCAGTAGGGTAGTAGAAGTTTATTCCATTCTCAAGAGCTATAGACTCCACAACAGCTGCATCGGCAACAACCTCAATGGTGTCAAAGAAGTCGCCACAAACAATCTCGTAGCCCATATCCTCAAGGTTTTTGGCAACCGATACTGCAGCAGTATGAGCTGTCATAGCGGCGCGGGTAAGACCCTCAGCACCGTTATAGACGCAGTGGAAGCCGACGATAGATGCCATAAGGGCAGAGGCGGTACAGATGTTTGATGTTGCGCGCTCGCGCTTAATATGTTGCTCACGCATCTGGAGTGACATACGCAGAGCCTTATTACCCAGGCGGTCTACAGATACGCCGATAATTCTGCCTGGCATGTTACGCTTGTACGCCTCGCGGGTAGCCATATAGCCTGCCGATGGACCACCAAAGCCCATAGGACAACCCAGACGCTGGGTAGTACCCACAGCAATATCAGCACCCCACTCAGCTGGAGGGGTCAGCAGGGCAAGCGAGAGCAGGTCGGCATCTACAGCTACAAGAGCACCTGCAGCGTGTGCCGCAGCTGTAAAGGCACTGTAGTCACGAACCTCGCCATTAGCGGCTGGATACTGAAGAATTGCTCCAAACTCCTTGCCAGTGAATGTATACTCAGCAAAGTTGTCTACAATAAGCTCAATGCCGAAAGGCTCTGAGCGAGTCAGAAGCACATCAAGGGTATGTGGGAAGATATTTTCATCTACAAAAATCTGATTTCTACCCTCCTTGACCGCCTCGCGTGAACGCAGGGAGTACATCATCAGCATTGCCTCGGCTACAGCCGTACCTTGGTCAAGCAGTGAGCAGTTGGCTATCTCCATACCCGTAAGTGAGCAGATAGCGGTCTGGAAGTTGAGCAGTGCCTCAAGGCGACCCTGCGAAATCTCCGCCTGATAAGGGGTGTAGGATGTATACCACGCAGGATTCTCAAAAACATTGCGCATAATGGCTGCGCTGACCGCATTTGGATAGTATCCCATGCCGATAAATGAGCGGTAAGGCTCGTTTAGGTCAGCAAGCTCAGTGATATGCTCGCGGAACTCATATTCGCTCATCCCCTCGCTTAGCTCTAATGGCTGCTCAAGGCGGATATTGTCGGGAATAACCTCGCCGATGAGCTCCTCCACGCTACTTACACCGATAACTTTCAGCATATCTGCGAGCTGCTGCTCGTCTGTTGTGCCGATATGTCTTGCAGAAAACTTGTCAAACATAATTTTATTTGTTTTAGATTTAGTGTTACAAAGATAACGAAAATATTGAATATTTTACTAACTTTGTAATACAATGTGACACAAACAGTGCCCCTATGAGATATTTTGTCACCCTGATACTCACTTTTTTACTCTGTGCTACCGCTACAGCGCAGACAGAAAACTCTATAGTTGTTGATGTCGGCTCGCTGCGTGCGGTACAGACCGATGCACTTACGGGGGTAAATATTGACCCTATAGGTACAGACTCAAAGCGCCAACCTTGCGCTCGCGTTAAGATTAAGTTTGACCGTATGAGCCGAGAGCAGGTGGATGCTTTAGAGGTTGTGTTGCGCACAAATAATGAGCTGATAAAGCAAAAGGTTGCTCAGTACTACGATAATGTCCTTATTCTTGAGCTTACCGCACAGCCGAAGAGCCGATTCTACTTCAGTAGCCCAGAGTTTGGAGTGAGCAATGAGGTGACACTTGACCTTGAGCCAAATTGTGAGTATGAGATGCTTGCAAATCTAAATCAGATTTTCAATATTGTAGTGATGTCCAATACCCCTGATGCTGAGGTCTTTGTAGATGGTAATTTTAAGGGAAAGACGGACGCTGACAGCCAGCTATATATATCATCCGTCGCGGCTGGAAAACACAGACTTAGGTTGCAGTTTGGTACTATTGTTACCGAGCAGGTGGTTACGGTTAGTAGCAGTAGTATCGCCTTTAGACAGGATATAGCGCGTAGGTACAAGGTGGGCGATTACTACGACTTTAATGGTAGGCGGGGCGTTGTTTTTGAGGTTAGTAGGGATGGTCGCCACGGCAAGATTGTCAGTATGAATCAGTCAGAGCAACCTCTGTGCTGGACTGTTGATAGTAAGGAGCAGAGGCGCAAGCGTGAGGCTACAGATATTGTAGATGGAGCTAAGAATATGGCCGTTATTGCAGCCATAGAGGATTGGCAGAGCAAATATCCCGCCTTTAAGTGGTGCGCCGAACAGGGCGAGGGGTGGTATCTGCCCGCAATAGATGAGCTAAAGAGCCTTATTCTGAATGAAAAGGCGCGTGAGAGTATCAATCGTACGCTTATAGCTAAGGGTGGTGTGCCACTCTTTGGGCGCGGTGACAAGGAGAGGTACTGGAGCTCTACGGAGTGTTATCAGAAGATGGTGGGTCAGTACTCTGCTTGGTCTGTAAGTACGCATATTAGAGCTGATAATTATGTTAACAAGTCCGACCAGATGTGCGTGCGTGCTGTGGCGGTATTTTAATGGTGCAAGATATGAAGAGGTTTGTCGTAATGCTTTTAGCCGCACTTGTCTCTCTGCTCTCCACGGCGCAGGAGAGGAGTATTGTGCTTAATAGCCAGTCGCTCGGCGAGGTTGAGTGTAGCGGTGAGATAGGCGTCGACCCGTCACGAAATCGTTGTGCTCGCCTAAAGATTCACTTTCAGAGGATGACCAAAGCTGAGGTTGAGGCTCTGCAGATTAAGTTCCGCTCTAATACGGCTCTTATAAGGCAGGTGGTTGAGGATGGAGCTGAGAGCACGCTTATTCTTGAAATGACAGCCAAGGCTAATACCAGATTCTATGTGGTGCATCCCGAGCTGGGAGAGAGTAATGAGATAAGCATCAACCTTGCATCAGATAGAGAGTATACTCTTAAAGCAGAGTTAAACCAGAGTTATACTATTGTCGTTGAGTCGGATGTTGTAGGTGCTGTAGTGGTGTTGGATGGGGTGCAGAGGGGGCAGATAGCCGATAACAAGCAGTTGTACATTACTGATGTTACGGCAGGAAATCACTACCTTGAGCTTGAGTATAGTGGGCATCGTGTAGGTGGCGCTATTGCCGTGCATCTGAAGAGTCTGTACTTTAACAAGGAGTTTAACATTCAGGAAGCTCACCTCTATAAGGTTGGTGACTACTATAACGATGGGAGCAAGGAGGGTGTTGTCTTCTGGGTGACAGATAATGGTCTGCACGGCTTGATTGTCAGCATGACACAGAGCCCATATCCTCTGCAGTGGACAAGTAGTGCCAAACTACAAAAGCGGTGGTTTAATCTCAAGAGCGAAAAGGGGGCTGTCAATACATTTATAGCAATGTCTCAGCCTGAGGATAGAGTCTATCTTGAGGCATTCAGGTGGTGTATAAATCTGGGCGAAGATTGGTTTTTACCAAGTTGGCAGCAGTTAAAGATTCTGCTTGCGGACGATACTGTGCGTAAGGCTGTGAATAGCACTCTGCAGAGTCGTGGCGCAGAGAGACTCTACGATAGAGGTGAGAAGGTGCGATATTGGACATCTGTAGAGTTCGGTACAAAGAGCGATAAGGAGTATGCGCAGACTATCTATATGGGTGATTGTAAGGTCCATTTTGCGCATAAACAGAGCAAGTGTTATGTCCGCGCAGTAGCGGAGTTTTAGCTGTAGAAGAGTATCGTAATATTGCGTTACTTTTTGCAGGAAATGAGGCGATGTGTTTCAGCAGGGGAGAGGAGCGCTCCTATTGCTCCTCTGAGGAGTTTGGAACTAAGAGGGATAAAACAGAGGGTGGTTATAGCGCTTTAGTTGTGCGTATGTATAATTGTAAGACCTATTTTAAGAGCAAAGATAGCTATCTCTTAACACTCTATTGATTGGTGAATATGTGTGGTAAAATGAAAAAGTTGAGTCTATTGGCGCTACTACTACTTGTTGGTTCGGTAGTAGCGGCTAAGGGTGTGCCGACAGTTTTTGCACACCGTGGTTGCTGGAGCAAGAGCAGCTCTGGTGAGTTTATTATCCCAGAGAATAGCGTGGCGGCTGTAACTATGGCGGCACGTATGGGCTATGCTGGCATTGAGTGCGATGTTAAAAAGACCAAAGATGGCAAGTTGGTAGTCTTGCACGACAATAGTATCAATCGCACGCTGCGCAATGCGGCTGACTACTCAAAGGTTGAGGGTAAGGTGCGCCTGAAAGACCTTACTTTTGAGCAGGTGAGAAACAACTATCTCCTTGAGAGTGAGAATCCTCAGTTGCGTACCCCTATACCGACACTTGAGCAGATACTTGTGGAGTGCAAAAAGCAGGGAATTACTCCTATGCTACATAGCTCAGTGCCAGAGTCGTACAAGGTTGCTCAGAGTATGTTTGGCGACAACTGGATATGCTTTACAGACCGATATGAACTGCTCAAGCAGGTCAGAGAGTACTCTGCTTGCACAATCCTCTATGCTGTCAGTCGTGGTACTGCTGAGGAGCATATTGCAGCGCTGAGGGAGCTTGGAGGTGTGTGCGGAGTCTCTACGATGAACCATAAACTCTACACCCCTCAATATTGCAAGGCGCTCACAGATGCTGGCTACATTGTGCAGGCTTCTGTCTTTAGGTCGCCACGTGAGGTTGTGGCACAACGTAATGGCGTAACGTTCCAGCTTACCGACTTTAGCATTATGCCCAGCCATAAACCCGATGCTAAGTGGAGGAGTAATGGGCGTAAACTTGTCAAGTGTGGCTCTTACCGTGGCGCAGAGAGTATAGCGTGTGGCGCTGTTGTGGTAGATATTATCTATAGTGGCACTATTGAGGTTGCTATAAATGGTCGCAACTACACCCTCACTCGCCAAAGTATGGGCAGAGATATGATAGGCAACCGCTTCTTTGACCTTGCCCCAGAGATTAAAATCTCCGCCAAAGAGGGGGCTAATATCCGCCGCGCCACAACAAAGTTGTACGAGTATTAAAGGTCGCTTTGGATTATGCGCTGCAGGGCGTTGTGAAATTCGGAGCGGCAGGGGGTGCTGTTATTGAAAAAGCGGGGTATGTCGTAGGGCTTAATGGCGATACCGAAGATGTTGCGGATAATATCCTCGCGGTCAGGGTGGTATAGGCAATCGCCAACCTGATTTACAAAGTCTAAGATGGCTGTACGGGCGACAGTGTGGCTCGTATGGCTGCGCTTTATCCATAAAATCTTACCCTGAGTAGTGCTGTTAGAGTTGAAGGCATTGAGAAAGTCGCTCAGCTGTTGCTCTGGCGCTATAAATCCCTCATTTCTAAGCTCTTGAAAGATATTTTGAAGCCTTGCAGTAGTGAAATTTGTGGGTATGGCGTAGTGGTTACATTTTGGCTGAACTTTGAGCGCATGTTGCTGAGAAGAGATATTGCTCTTATAGTGCGGTAGATAGTTCAGAAAGCTCTCGGCGTTTATATTGTTGGGGTCGTAATCCTCTAATTGTAGTTGTGATAGTACAGAGTCGATTATTGCCAATTTGTTGGCAGTTTTACCAGTGGCATTTACAATGAAGCAGAGAATCTTAAAATCGTAAATATTGTACGCCTTGCCCTCCACAATATGCGGGCGACTGAGTGTTGTGTACCAGTTTATATGTTCAATCCGACACCCCTTTTCTATGCGAGTGATTGTCTCAATGGCGCGACTGTGTTGGTAGTATATAATGTACTCCTTTTCGTTAAAGTGTTCGCTTGTAGGATTTTGTGTGCGGTGCGACTGCTCATATAGTGCGCACAACAACTTTATCTGCTCAAGGTTGAAACTTTGGGCTTCAAGGCGCTGAGCCTCATACTCTGCAAACTGGTCATGCTGTGACACTTTTTTCAATAGTAATTTACAAAGACTTGAAGGCAAAAGTAGTAAAAAGAGCTCACTCTTGCAAACTCAAAAAAAATTGACTACATTTGTCTGTTGAGAAATATAGCTTAAATATTATGAAGATAAGAATAACCATTTTTATCGCTACACTGCTCTTACTCAGTGGCTGTAAGAGTGCTGAGGTGGCGACATTCTGTGAGGCTGACGACCCGATAGCTTTAACTGCGGAGCAGGTGCAACAGTGGGACAATGTCGAGGGCGGCGTAAATGCTCAGTGGGCGAGTGCTGATTATGTCTATTCGCGTAGTGTAGTACCTGAAAATCTCTCTCAAACGCTCTCGGTGGCTGGCTGGCAGGGAGAGAAGGTCTCAGCACAGCTGCTTATTTGGAGTAGCGACTCGCTGAGTGGTGTGGAGTGTAAGATTTCAGATTTTAA
The DNA here is from genome assembly GCA_015059805.1 of Rikenellaceae bacterium. GTDB lineage: Bacteria > Bacteroidota > Bacteroidia > Bacteroidales > Rikenellaceae > Alistipes. Next base: position 12,012 of record SUZO01000002.1, on the reverse strand, counting down.
GTCTGATAAGAGTAGCCTGCCTGCATCTATTGCAGAGCCTCATTTTGTCCGTTATACACTTGCGGATGTGCCAGATAAGAGCTGTCTATGTGGTCGTGCAAATGGTCATCCAGCGATGCTGCAGGCGGATATGCTTGATAATTTGGAGCGTTTTGATATCTCTGCACGCACTGTTCGCCCAGTGTGGATTACTATTGCTATCCCTCAGGACGCTACGGCGGGGGTATATAACGCCGAGGTTAAGATTTCGCACAACGGTTTTGGCTCAGAGGTGTTGCCTCTGCAGCTTGAGGTTATCGCCGAGTGCCTAAGTGAGCCGAGTGAGTGGGATTTCCACCTTGACCTTTGGCAACATCCATCATCAGTGGCACGTGTAGAGGGTGTTGAGATGTGGAGTGACGAACACTTTGAGGCTATGCGACCAGTTATGCAGATGCTTGCCGATGCGGGTCAGAAGGTTATCACTGCAACGCTCAACCGCGACCCATGGCGCTATCAGTGCTTTGACGACTACGAGCCGATGATATACTGGACTCTTAACGACAACGATGTCTGGAGCTACGACTACACCATCTTTGATAAGTGGGTGGAGTATATGATGAGCCTTGGTATAGATAAGCAGATAAACTGCTACTCAATGCTTCCATGGGGTGAGTGCATCCTTGACTACCACGACATGCGTGCAGGCAAAGTACACCGCAACCGCACCGTCTCGGCAACGCCTAAGAGTGAGAACTTTGAGGCTATGTGGGGTCCATTCCTTACCGATTTTGCGGCTCACCTGCGCGAAAAGGGGTGGCTCGGCATTACAAACATAGCCATTGACGAGCGTGCTCCAGAGGATATGGATGCCGCTGCAAGGCTGATTGAGAAGTATGCCCCAGAGCTTGGCTTTGCCATTGCCGACAACCACAACTCCTATAAGCGCTACGCAAATATGCGCGACGTATGTGTGGGTCAGAAGCATGCCGCTATGAGTTTGGAGGAGATTGCCGCACGTAGAGCAAATGGCTTTGTATCTACATTCTACGTATGTTGTTCAACGCTATTCCCTAATACCTTTACCAACTCTCAACCTTTTGAGAGTGAGCTGCTTAGTGCATACGCCATTGCCTATGATTACGACGGCATGCTCCGCTGGTCATATAACTCTTGGCCTGCAAATCCACAGTATGATTCTCGCTTCCGCTACTGGGCTTCGGGCGATACTTTCCTTATCTACCCAGGCGCTCGCTCGTCAGTGCGTTTTGAGAGACTTATTGATGGCATTGAGCTGTACGAGAAGATTCATATTCTGAGAAAAAAGTATAGCGCAGAGGCTATGAAGGGTGTTGAGGCGCAGTTGCGTGAGCTACGCGAGCAGAATATTAACGACAGTACTTATGGCTGGGCAGGGTATCTTGTCGGGCTTAATGCTGAGGTTAATAGGGTGGCGAAGCAGGCTCTTTAGAGTCTGCGCTATTAGCCGTTAGCCATTAGCTATTAGCTTTTTAGCGGTGTCGGCAAATTTGCCGACAGTAGTGAGATTAAGGAGTTTAACGAGATTAGGGATTTTTTCGCTATATTCCCTAACTTCCTTAAATTCTCTAAATTCTCTGTTCTGCGTTAGCAAGCTAATAGCTAACGGCTAACGGCTAATGGCTCAAACTATTTGCAATTAACACATTTTTTCATATCTTTGCACCAGAAAAGTACCTAAAAACCAATTTATATGAAAGTTATTATGCGAATTTTGGCGGCACTGCTTGTTGTGATAATGCCGCTTACAGCCTCAGCGCAGATGAGAACTGAGGTGAACACCCCAGAGGTGAAGAGACAGGTTGAACTTACTGCCGACGTTGTAGTATGTGGTGGTGGTCTTGCTGGAGTTTGTGCAGCAGTGTCTGCAGCTCGTCACGGCGCAACTGTTATCCTTGTTCAGGATCGCCCTGTTCTTGGTGGTAACGCTTCAAGTGAGATGCGTATGGGTATCGTCGGCACAAAGATTGACGACACTCAGGAGACCGGTATCCTTGAGGAGATGCAGCTTCGCAACTTCTACTATAACCCTCTGCAGCGTTATACTATGTGGGATGATGCTATCTATACGACCGTTATTTCAGAGCCAAATATCACCCTGCTGCTTAACACATCTGTAAACGATGTTGTTATGAACGGCGAGCGCATTGCTGCTGTAAAGGCTTGGAACATAAACGCTTATACAGAGTACAAGATTAACGGTACTATCTTTGCCGACTGTACTGGTGACGGTATTCTCCGCCTCTCTGGTGCAAAGTATCGCCACGGTCGTGAGAATCCTGCCGAGTTTAACGAGAACTGCCAGGCTGAGGGTAACGATGCAAAGACAATGGGTAACTCACTTCTTATTCAGCTGCGCAGAACTGACAAAGAGGTCCCATTTAAGGCTCCAGAGTGGGCGTACCACTTTACAGATGCAGACTTTGACTACTCTGTACCAGAGTCTACTATCCCAGGCATGAAGTTCAACTACAAGCGTATCTACTATGCTGAGGATAACAACTTCTGGTGGTGTGAGTTTGGTGGCAACTTTGATACTATTGCTGATGCAAATGATATTCAGTTTGAGCTTAAGAAGATTGTCTATGGTATTTGGGAGTATATGAAGAACCACCCAGATGGTCGTGCTAAGGGCTTTGAACTTGACTGGATTGGCTCTCTGCCAGGTAAGCGCGAGAGTACCCGCTTCGTAGGTCCTCATATCCTTACTCAGAACGACATCTTGAGCGGTGGACACTTCCCAGACGTTGTCGCTTATGGCGGTTGGACACTTGATGACCACCACCCAGATGCATTCCACAAGAAGGGCGCAATCTCTGTTGAGTATACCGTACCACAGGGCTTCGGTATCCCATTTGGTTGCCTCTACTCTGTCAATGTACCAAACCTTATGTTCGCAGGTCGTGACATCTCTGCAACTCACATGGGTCTCTCTGCTACCCGCGTAATGGCTACTTGCGCACTGCTCGGTCAGGCAGCAGGTACTGGCGCTGCTGTGGCTATTGAAAAGGGTATTGACCCAGCACAGGTACACAAGGAGCATATCGCTCAGGTGCAGGCAATGCTTGAGGATGACGATGTTATGCTCCCTTACCGCTGGCGTACCGTTTCAGAGCTTACATCTTCTGCAAAGGTTAGCGAGGATATTGAGGTTATCCGCAATGGTATTGACCGCAACTGGCAGGGTCAGGACAATGGTGTATGGGTAGCTCCAAATGAGAATACTATTACCTACACCTGGAAGAAGCCTGTGACTGTAAGCGCAGCACGTATGATTTTCGACTCTGAGCTTAAGGTGCGCAGCAAGCGTATGCGTAAACTTGAGGCTACAACAGAGCGCGTAGAGATTCCAAAGGTTATGGCTAAGGGCTTTAAGATTGAGGCTCTCGTGGGTAAAGAGTGGAAGACCCTCTACTCTGACGACGACAACTACCTGCGTCTGCGTAAGGTTAGCTTTGAGCCAGTGGAGACGAAGCAGCTCCGTCTTGTAGTTACCGAGACTTGGGGCGCTGAGAAGGCGCATATCTTCGCCTTTGATGCTTTGTAGTCAAAGTGTATTCAGCCTCTGAACAAATGTGGGTGACTATTTTACTCTTTAGTCACCCACTTTTTTGTTGTCGCTGTGCCGAATCAATCCTCAGCACCGCCACCGCCCATAATGCCAGGGGTGTAGTGCATGATAAATGAGCCATCAAGGCATGCCTCTACGGCGGCAAGGTCTACCTGTATATCGCTTGCCCAACGGGTGCGACGAGTATATGCACGCATAGCGCGTAGCAGGGCAGTTCGTTTGGTGGTATTTATCGCCTCAAAGGCGCTCTCTATAGAGCCTAAGGCGCGAGTTTTGACCTCCACGAAGTGCATCACACCGCGGCGAGTGGCGATAATATCAACCTCATAGTGTTCATATCGCCAATTTCGCTCAACGATATAGTAGCCGTTGCTGCGAAGCCAATCTACAGTGAATGCCTCGCCAGCAGCACCGCGTTCCTGCTTATCTATCATCCTACATCAAGAAGCTCAAGTCGTCGCCAGCATTAACCTCGTAGGCAGCCTTACCTCTCTTAAATATACGCATAGGGCGTGAGCCTATAAGCTCAAGCTTGCCATCCATAAGGCGAAGCATACAACCCTCGCGTAGACCAACAACATATCGGCGAGGATTTGCCTCAATATACTCCTCAATTCTCTGCTCACGGGTCTCACCAGCATGACCCTCAGGATTTGCATCAAGGTAGTGAGGGTTTATCTGGAATTTAACCGCACCGATAGCCTTGAAAGAGTCAGGCTCTACAATCGGCATGTCGTTAGTGGTGCAGATTGTAGGGCAGCAGACATTACTGCCAGCACTCCAGCCAACATAAGGGGCCCCCTGCTTAACCTTGCGCAGGATAGCAGTCATAAGACCCTGCTGCTGCATCTTCTTAGTCAGGGCGAAGGTGTTACCACCACCTACGCAGATAGCCTGAGCCTCACGAACTGCCTTAGCTGGATTCTTCTTGCGGTGTACTGAGCGCACCTTGATACCTATCTCATCAAAGCGACTCTGCACCTTGCGCTCATACTCATCGTATGAAAATGTTACAGCGGCATAAGGGACAAAAAGCACCTCGGTAATGCCCTTCAAATGCTCTGCAATCTTAGCGATAGGGTACTTTAGATACTCTTCACCAGCATTGGTTGAGTTAGAGATTAGCAAAAGTTTCATATTTCCCATATAAATTACTGTGTATTAGCGAGTTTTGGGACATTTCCCGCACCTCGGATGTTAAATTTTTTCTGAATTTATGCCAAAGATAATAAAAAAGTGTTATCTTTGCATCGTTTTACTTGACAAACTGTAACGCATTGCTACGATTTATTCGCACGCAGTTGTAGATAAGTGGTAGAAATGGCGACATTTGAGTAAGACTATATATTGTTTAACTAAAAAGAGAAAATTATGTCAAACATTCAGGAGAGAGTCGTTAAGACTATCGTAAACAAGCTCGGCGTTAAGGAGTCAGAGGTAGTACCAGAGGCTACATTCACTGGTCACCTTGGTGCAGATTCACTCGACAGCGTAGAGTTGATGATGGACTTTGAGTCTGAGTTCGGTGTTGAGATTCCACAGGAGGTTGCAGAGTCTATGCAGACTGTTGGTGATGTTATCAACTATCTTGAGGCTCACAAGGACGAGATTAAGTAATTGATCTTAGAAATTGCATTGAATTTTAAGTAGTAGAAGGTAATTAGGTGAGAGAGTATGGAGCAGAGGAGAGTTGTAATTACAGGTATAGGTACTATAAACCCTATAGGAAACAATATTGAGGAGTATTTCCGAAATCTGGAATTGGGTGTTAGTGGTGCTGATACTATTACAGCTTTTGATGCTACTAAGTTCTCATCGCGTATCGCTTGCGAGGTTAAGAATTTTGACCCTACAGCAATCTTTGAGCGCAAGGAACTTCGTAAATATGACCGTTATGCACAATTCGCTTTGGTTGCTGCAACCGAGGCTGTTGAGGATGCGGCTATAGATTTTGAGAGGATAAATCTTGAGCGAGTAGGTGTTGTGTGGGCTTCTGGCGTGGGTGGTATGCAGACTTACTACGATGAAGTTATGGGCTGGGCAGGTGGTAATGGTACCCCTCGCTTCAGCCCATTCTTTGTACCTAAGATGATTTCAGACCTTGCTGCAGGTCATATATCGCTAAAGTATGGCTTTATGGGTCCAAACTACAGCGTTGTGTCGGCTTGTGCATCGTCTAACCACGCAATGATTGACGCCTTTAACCTTATTCGCTGGGGTAAGGCAGAGATGATTGTCACTGGTGGCTCTGAGGCTCCTGTAATCATCCCTTCTGTTGGCGGATTCTCGTCAATGAGGGCACTCTCTACTCGCAACGATGACCCTAAGCACGCCTCACGTCCATTTGATAAGGACCGTGATGGTTTTGTGATTGCTGAGGGAGCTGGAGCGCTAATCTTTGAGGAGTACGAGCATGCTGTTGCTCGTGGCGCAAAGATTTACTGCGAGGTGGCAGGCTGCGGAATGTCTGCAGATGCCTATCACATGACCGCCCCCCATCCTGAGGGTAGGGGCGCTATACTCTCAATGCGCCTTGCGCTTGAGGATGCTGGTATTGGAACAGCTGATGTTGATTATCTCAACGCCCACGGAACAAGCACACCACTTGGCGATATTGCCGAGCTAACAGCTGTGCAGGGCTTGTTCGGTGAGCATGCCTATAAGATGAATATCTCGTCTACAAAGTCTATGACTGGTCACCTACTTGGTGCTACTGCCGCTGTAGAGGCTCTGGCGTGCGTATTCGCTATAACTAAGGGCATTGTTCCTCCAACAATCAACGTTGAGCAGGTTGATCCCGCTATTGACCCTAAGCTCAACTTAACTCTCGGAACAGCTCAGCATCGTGACGTTAAGGTCGCTATGAGCAACACCTTTGGCTTCGGTGGTCACAACTCTACCGTAGTGTTCCGCAAGCTATAGACTCCGGCACGGTGGCATCCACTTGTCGGCGTTTAGGCTATTGTTTTACAAGATGCTGCTCAGCAGCTTAAATTGGATATATACTGTGCTTGATTTTATACTCCGTCCGATTAAGCGTAACTTCGGACAAGATAAGGAGTACTACCGTATGATAGACGACATCTTCGGTTTTATTCCAAACAATATTGAACTCTATAAGCTGGCGCTGATTCATAAATCAGCGTCTATTATTATTGATGGTCAGGCTATAAATAACGAGCGCCTTGAGTTTTTGGGCGATGCAGTTATTGAGAGTGTAACCTCTGACTATCTATTTATTGAGTACCCTGAGTATGATGAGGGTCGCCTGACTCAGCTGCGCTCAAAGATTGTCTCACGTCAATCTCTCAATGGTATTGCTAAGAAGTTGGGCTTGGACCAGTGCATTATCTGCAATAGCTCAGTCTCTACCTCCCAGAAGCATATCTTCGGCGATGCTTTTGAGGCTATGATGGGTGCAATATACCTTGACCAGGGCTATAATTTTGTAAACCGCCTGCTTATTAACAACATCTACGCCACAGCTCTGGCTCTTGACCGTGTAGATGAGGAGGAGACCGATTTTAAGAGCCGACTTATTGAGTGGGGACAGAAACACCACCATCTGATAAGCTTCAAAACAAAGGGTATCGGCAAGGGTGGCAGTGCTGGCGCGCACTCATTCCGTAGCGTGGTTATGATTGATAACCTTGAGGTGGGTCATGGCGTCGGAGAGTCAAAGAAGGAGGCGGAGCAGGCAGCTGCACAGTCTGTGGCAAACGATATGAACGATGAATTTTGCGCTCGTCTGCTTGATAAACTTGATCGCCTTGAGGCATCAACCCCTAAAAAGGTTTCGTAATTGAACTATTGATATAATTAGCGCCCCAAAAGTTTATTTCAACTTTTGGGGCGCTTTTTTTGGCACGCTTTTTTCTTGAAAGATATTTGTAAGCTTACCAACAACCAATGTTTGTACACGTTTTGATGGTTAGAAAAAGTTATAAATGGATTTTGTATTTTAATTTAATATATTCTAAAGCGCAAAATACGATATTATATCTCTAAATATTACATTAAATAGGACAAAAATAGGGGAAATAAGATATGATATTTTGGTACAAAATATTGTGTTTTTTATCGATTTAGAGTATACCTTTGTAGGTTTTGTATAATGTATTTTTATCTATTTATTTACTGATTCAAAAAAAAGCGGAAAAATGATGGTAATTTGGAGTCGGGACACTAATGAGGGTCCAGAGTTAGGTGAAGATTATCCGAAGCAGGAGCTACGTGGGTGTTTTCACGAGAAAATTCTCAATCAATTAAGAGCAGAGTGTTTGCCTGAAGGGTTAGACGGCTACATCTGCAATCTAAAGAAGAGTCTTCACAAAAGTTTTCATGGCACAACAAAGCGGTGGATTATGGAGCACCGCCTACAGATCGCTCGCGCACTATTACTCTCAACTGATATGTCTATAGAACAAATCAGTACCTATTGCCATTTGCCCAAACCTACACACTTTATTGTCCACTTCCGCCATTACTACAATATTTCACCAATAAAACTAAGAGAGCTGCATCGTAAATAAACACAGTAATTCAACTACAAGGCTGCCTAAATCTTAGGCAGCCTTCTCTATTAAATCGTTGTAAGATGTTGATTCGTATCGTTTTAGAAGGGCAAAAATCCCCCCCCCGCGAAAAATATAGCGCTCCATGCAGTAAGTACCGAGCGTAGGGTTTTCAGGGCGAGGGTAAGGTGGTTCTCCACAGTCTTCTTAGAGAGGTTGAGCGTTGTGGCGATAGTCTGGTTATCCATACCCATATATCTGCTCATCTCAAAGATTCGGCGGCGCTGCTCCGGCATACGGCACACAGCAAGGCGGATAATCAGCTCCTTCTCGCGTGCATAATAATCCTCCTCTAACGATGTGTCAGATTGGGCGTGAACACTCTGCTCAACCAACGGCGTTATGCGACCCATGCGACGAAGTGAGTTGATTGCCGCATTGCGCGACATTACATATATATAATTACTAAAGGAGTGCACCTCAACGCCAAACATCTCACGACGCTCCCAAATCTTTACAAAGATATCCTGCGTAACATCCTCGGCAACGGTGTCAGACTTGACAATTCGCCTGACAAACTCCCACACGCGAGGGTAGTAGTGTTCAAACACAACACGATAGGCTCTCTGGTCACCCTCAGAGAACTGTTTGATAATTGTTGTGTTGATGTCTAAAGCCATAATTACTTACACTTCATTACAAATATAGACAATTTATTTAAGATTTACTCCTAAACGACAAAAATTTTTTTTCATTAGGTGTTTACCCTATCCTTTGTGTCTTATAGGTACAATAGGATTGGTATGTCAAAAATTAAGAAACTTATAAACTATTATCTGCTTCATCAGTATCCAGATGCTGTGAGCAGAGAGTTTGCAGATTGGTTCTCTGCAGAGCAGGATTTTGAGCAGAAGAATACCCTTTTGCGAGGCGAGTGGGAGGCTTTAGAGCCTTCAATGAGCAAACTCCACGTGCGTCGTAGTTACGATCAGGTTATGGCGAGAATTCATCGTAGCGAATCTAAGGCTCGTCGTGCCGCTATTGTCAGCCTCGCCTTGCGTGCGGCGGCTGTGATAGTTGTGGCGGTGGCGATAACAGCTATGGTGAAGATTTTTGTCGCTGGCTCAGAGCGTGTAGAGTGGAGTGAAGTCTATACACAGCGCGGAGAGAGTCGCCTTGTTGAGCTTGCTGATGGCTCTAAGATTCACCTCTCGCCAGGCTCAAGACTTATCTACCCAAGCAAGTTTACTGATGATGTGCGCCGTGTCTACCTCTCTGGTGAGGCGTATGCCGATATTGCTAAAGACGAGATGCACAAGTTTGTACTCTCCGCTGAGCAGGTCGATGTTGTTGTGCATGGTACACGATTTAATATCCGCTCATACGACTCAAATAGTGAGGTTGAGGTTATGCTACTTGAGGGTTCGGTGGATATGGAGACTAAGAGTCTGCGCCAAAACCGCACAGTGCGCATGCACCCAGGTGATTTGGTAAAGCTTGATAAGAGCTCTGGAAGGGTAATTTGCGAGAGTGTTACAAAGGATATGTTCAATGGCGATCAGCGCTCCCGTTCACTCTCGTTTATCAACTCCCGTCTTGGCGATATTGCTTCGCAACTTGAGCGAATGTTTGATGTGAGGATTATCATTGACCATGCCTCGCTTGCAGAGGAGCGCTACTACTCAGCCTTTGTGAACAACGAGTCCCTTGACCGAATACTCTCTACTCTTGAGCAGAATGGCAAGATGTGCTACTACTGGAAAAATGGAGAGATACACCTATATATAAAATAGCGAGCTTACCGAGTATTTCAAATACACTATAATTAACCTATTTTCTAATCAAAACTTAACACTATGAGAACAAACGTTTCCTCTCATCGTCGTTTGTGGAGCATTCTGCTTACGATGTGTGTGTTGGCACTTCCGCTCTCTGCAGAGGCGCAGAAGGTCAACTTGAAGTTGAAGGATGCAACTGTTCAGCAGGCTATACAGTCACTGCAGAAACAGGGCTACTCAATTTCTGTTAAGCTCAGCGATGTCAATATGGATGCCGCTGTGACTATTGATGCCAAAGACGAAGAGCTTTCAGCAGTTCTGGGCAAAATCTTTGCTGGTCAGAATGTTGAGACTACCGTTGATGGCAAGAGCATTATTGTAACTAAGCGTGCTGCTGTGGCTGCTGCCCCTGCTCGCACTGCAAATGTTACAGGTACAGTAAGAGATGCTGCGGGTAATCCGCTCATCGGCGTTACTGTATGGGTTGAGGGTACTACAACAGGTACTACAACCGACATGTCAGGTAACTACTCCCTGACTGCAAAGAGCACAGACACTCTGGGCTTCTCTTATATCGGTTATACCGATGTTATGGAGCAGATTGGTCGCCGCTCAACTATTGATGTTGTCCTTAAGGAGGCTGCAACCTCTATGGATGAGGTTGTCGTTGTAGGTTACGGTACTCAGTCACGCCGTACCCTTACTACTGCTGTGTCAAAGATTGACGGTGCAGAGCTCTTTGATGCTCCTGTATCAAATGTCGGTGACGCTCTGAAGGGTAAGGTTGCTGGTCTGAGAGTTCAGACTGCCGATGTGGCTTCTGGTTCTGCACCTCGTTTCCTTATCCGTGGTGGTTCATCTATCAATATGTCTAACGACCCAATCGTGATTGTTGATGGTGTGCTTCGTACTATGGATGACATCAACCCTAACGATATTGAGTCTATTGAGGTACTTAAGGATGCTGCTTCTGCAGGTATCTATGGTGCTCGTGCATCTAACGGTGTAGTACTCATCACTACTAAGAAGGGTTCTGTAGGTCAGGGTCCTCAGATTATCTTTGACGCACAGGTAGGTTGGGCAGAGGCTTCACGCAAGTGGGACCTTATGAATGGTGAGGAGTTCCTCTCATGGGTACGTCCAGCACTTGCTGAGGTTCGTGACGGTGCTTCACAGCTTGCAGGCGCAAATGCTGCAGGTACTGGTAATACCCTCGGCACATCTATGTTTACAACTCGCTACCTCAACCCTGGTGAGGAGGTAGAGGCTGGTTGGAAGTGGATGGTTGACCCACTTGACCCTACAAAGTACCTTACATATCGCGATACAGACTACCAGAGCCAGTGGTACTCTCCAGCACTTTGGCACAAGGAGTATGTTGGTGTTAATGGTGGTAACGAGAAGATTCGTTATGCAGCTTCTGTAAGCTACCTTGAGGATGACGGTTATATCGCTGGTACAGGTTACAATGTATTTACTATGCACGGTAACACTACCTTCAAGATTTCTAAGCGTCTTGAGGCATCTACAACATTTGACCTCTCTCGCTCTGTTCGTCAGGTACCATTTAGCGACTACTTCACATCTATCGGTCGTGGTCTGATGATGGGTCCTACAACACGTAACTTTGACACTGATGGCAACTACATCACTGGTGGTACAAACAAGTTCCAGCAGACAGCTTGGTTCTATGAGAACTTCTTTGACCGTGAGGCTGCAACAACCCGTATGACAGGTAACTTCAACCTTAAGTGGAACATCTGCGACGGTCTTACTGCAACTGCACAGTATGCAATCTTTGACAACCAGTATCGTGGTAGCTACTACAACCGTGGTGAGTTTGAGGGTCACAAGAACTTCGTTTACTCTGACCGCTCAACTACCGAGACTCGTACCGAGACCCTGCGTAACACATTCCAGGCATTCTTGAACTATAACAAGACCTTCAATGATGTTCACACAGTAAACGCTACTGCTGGTTACGACTATATGCACCAGCGTTATTGGTACCTTACTGCAAATGCTACTGGTTCAGTATCTGACAAGGTGCCTATCCTCGGCTCTGGTGTAAACTTCACCGCTTCAAATGAGGATGAGCAGCAGGCTCTTATCTCTTACTTCGGTCGTGTAA
>SUZO01000011.1 GCA_015059805.1 Rikenellaceae bacterium | reverse complement strand
TTCCACCATCAAGCACTGCGCGCATAGCACCCTCTGTAAGTGTGTAGTGCTTGCCATCAATAGTCACAACCGCGCTCTGTGGCTCAACGGTAAAGACCACAAATTGTGGCTCATTAGCCGCCGTATTTACACTCTGACGGAAAGATATACTACCGTCATTGACCTCTATATCCTGCTCACTGCTTACCTTGCCATACTGAACTTTCAACTTATGCCCGCCAATCATCACCTCCTTGATAGTAAGACTGTTAGAGCTATCGGTCTTGCCCTTAAACACCCCGTCAATATAGACATCGGCATTGGCTACATTGCTATTCACAATAATGCTAAAGGTCTGATTTAGACTGGCAAGCATTTCGTACTCGCGGTTGCCCTCAAGGTTGAGTGTCACCTCATTACTCTCGCCAAACTCTGGACTGTAGAAGTAAAAGCGGGTGTTCGGCTTGGCGGTCATCTCAAGGATTAGCACATTGTCGTAGTAGTCCGCCACCTTTTGCTTTGTAAGGTCAGTATTTGAGCGCATCTTAACCTCAAGAGCGTCTATCTGTGCCTTATTCATTCGGTCAAACTTGATTTTTATGCGCGCACAAGCCTGGCGGGAGTGGTCTACCCCTATAGGGTCTATATTTACGCCAGTAAGCGCATCAGTCTGTACCGCGCGGAAAGATTTGGTATCTATAACGATAGAATTTTCCATCTGCGCTGAAGCCGTCGCGCAGAGAAATATGGTCAGCAGTATTGCAAGGATTTTCTTCATAATGCACAAAGGTAATAAAAAAATCTTGCGGGTGCAAGATTTTTACCATTAGCTTTTAGCTGTTGGCTATTAGCTAAAAGCCATTTTGTTGTCAGAGCGCACCAAACCACCCATAATGCACCGAATTTTAATTTTAAGCGAGGGATTTCCACGCTCGGCAAAAAATTGGCTGTGGATAGTACTAAAACGTACAGCCACAGCCTAATTTTTTTGTTAGCGGAAGAAATCACCGCTTAAAATTAAAATTCTAATTTCGCGCGACGCACGTAAGAGTTATACCTCCACTTAGCATTCTCTTCGGCTGCTGCGAAGAGCTCGTCAGCCTCTGCAGGGAAGGTCTTCTGGAGGGATGTGTAGCGCACCTCCTTGAGTAGGAAGTCGCGGAACTTGCTCCAGTCTGGCTCCTTAGAGTCGAGAACAAATGGATTCTTGCCCTCCTCTTCAAGCAGTGGGTTATAGTGCCACAAGTGCCAGTAACCGCACTCTACAGCCTGCTTACCAACGGTCTGTGTGCGGGTCATACCGCCCTTAATACCGTGATTGATACAAGGTGCATAAGCGATAATGAGTGATGGACCTGGATATGCCTCTGCCTCCTTAAGAACATTGAAGAGCTGTGTCTGTGAAGCACCGATAGATACCTGTGCAACATATACATAGCCGTATGTCATAGCAATCGCACCCAAATCCTTCTTACGGATACGCTTACCATTTGAAGCGAACTTAGCAACAGCGCCGATAGGGGTAGACTTTGAAGACTGACCACCAGTATTTGAGTAAACCTCTGTATCTACAACAAGGATATTTACATCCTCGCCAGATGCAAGCACATGGTCAACACCGCCGAAGCCGATATCATATCCCCAGCCGTCGCCACCGATAATCCACTGTGACTTCTTAACGAGGAACTGCTTGTTCTCAAGAATCTTGCGGCAAGTGTCGCAGTCGCAAGCCTCGCAAAGAGGGATAAGGCGTGCAGAGATCTCCGCAGAGGCAGCAGCAAGGTGGCGATTGTCAATCCACTCCTGCATTACGCCCTTAAGCTCATCAGAGCAGCAGTTGCACTCTGCAATAGCAGTTGCCATAGTATCTGCAAGAGTATCGCGGAGCTTCTCAATACCGATATGCATACCAAGACCGAACTCGGCGTTATCCTCAAACAGTGAGTTTGCCCAAGCAGGTCCATGACCCTTCTCGTTTGTGCAGTAAGGTGTTGAAGGTGCAGAAGCTGAGTAGATAGATGTACAACCTGTAGCATTTGCAACCATCATACGCTCACCAAACAGCTGTGTGATAGTCTTGATATATGGAGTCTCGCCGCAACCTGCGCAAGCACCAGAGAACTCAAACAGAGGCTGTGCAAACTGGCTATTCTTAACCATCTTTGCGCGGTCAAGGTCCTTATAGCCAACCTGATTGTGCATATAGTTCCAACGCTCAACCTCGCCCATCTGGCTACCAAGTGGCTGCAACACAAGAGCCTTCTCCTTTGCAGGACATACATCCACGCAGTTACCGCAACCTGTACAGTCAAGTGGAGATACCTGAATACGGAACTTGTAAGCCTTTGTATTTCCAAGACCCTGCTTGAATGCTGTTCCCTCTGGAGCGGCTGCTACCTGCTCCTCAGTTGCGAGGAATGGACGGATAGCTGCGTGAGGACATACATATGAACACTGGTTACACTGGATACACTTGTCAACATCCCACTTTGGAACATTTACAGCGATACCGCGCTTCTCCCACGCTGCAGTGCCGTTGTCCCAAGTACCATCCTCACGGCCATTAAATGCCGATACTGGAAGCAGGTCGCCCTTAAGAGCGTTGATTGGATCGACAACATTGCGAACAAACTCTGGACGAGACTCATCTACTGTCTCGTGAGCCTCGGCAACAACGATATCTGCCCACTCAGCAGGAACCTCAACCTTAACAACGGCAGTAGCACCAGCATCTACAGCGGCATAGTTCATATTTACGATATCCTCGCCCTTCTTGCCATAAGACTTGTAGATAGCCTTCTTCATCTCCTCTACAGCCTGCTCAAATGGGATAACATTTGCAATCTTGAAGAATGCAGACTGCATAATGGTATTTGTGCGGCTACCAAGACCAAGCTCGGCAGCAATCTTTGTAGCGTTGATAATGTAGAAGTTAATCTTGTTCTTAGCAAGATATACCTTCATATGATCTGGCAGAGTAGCGCAAGTGGTCTCTACATCGCCTACTGAGTTAAGCAGGAATGAACCACCAACCTTAAGACCCTTCAGAACATCGTACTTGTCAACATATGATGGAACGTGGCAAGCGATAAAGTCTGGAGTAGTGACAAGGTATGGCGAAGTGATTGGCTTATCGCCAAAGCGGAGGTGTGAAGATGTATAACCGCCTGACTTCTTTGAGTCGTAGCTAAAATATGCCTGGCAGTACTTATCAGTAGAGCCACCGATAATCTTAATTGAGTTCTTGTTTGCACCAACAGTACCGTCAGCACCAAGACCGAAGAATAGAGCCTCAAAAGTACCCTCCTTAGCCATTGAAATCTCCTCACCAACTGGCAGTGAGAGGTTTGTAACATCGTCTACAATACCGACAGTAAAGTGGTTCTTCGGAGTAGCCAACGCCATATTCTCATAGACAGCAAGCATCTGTGCAGGGGTTGTATCCTTAGATGAAAGACCATAACGACCACCGATAATCTCTGCCTGAACACCCTCAGAGTAGAATGCATCTACGATGTCAAGGTAGAGTGGCTCGCCATTTGCTCCTGGCTCCTTAGTTCGGTCAAGAACGCAAATCTTCTTAGCAGACTTTGGAAGCACATCAAACAGATACTTTGCAGAGAATGGACGGTAGAGGTGAACAGTTACAACACCCACCTTCTCGCCGCGAGCAATTAGATAATCTACAGTCTCCTTAAGAGTCTCTGTAACTGAGCCCATAGCAATTACTACGCGCTCAGCATCCTGCGCTCCATAGTATACAAATGGCTTGTACTCGCGACCAGTAATCTCTGAAATCTGAGCCATAGCATCTGCAACCATCTCTGGCACTGCATCGTAGAACTTATTTGCAGCCTCACGAGTCTGGAAGTAGATATCTGGATTCTGCGCAGTACCGCGAGATACTGGATGCTCTGGATTCAGAGCGCGGTTGCGGAATGCTGCAAGAGCCTCACGGTCAAACATCGCTGTCAGCGAAGCAGCATCCATAAGCTCAATCTTCTGAATCTCGTGTGAGGTACGGAAGCCGTCAAAGAAGTGTACAAAAGGTACGCGAGCCTTCAGAGCTACGATATGTGCCACACCTGCAAGGTCCATAACCTCCTGAACAGAAGATGTTGCAAGCATCGCGAAACCTGTCTGACGAGCTGCCATAACATCCTGATGGTCACCAAAAATAGAGAGTGACTGTGCTGCAAGGGCACGCGCTGATACGTGGAATACACCTGGGAGCAACTCACCAGCAATCTTGTACATATTAGGAATCATCAGCAACAGACCCTGTGAAGCGGTAAAAGTTGATGTCAGAGCGCCAGACTGAAGTGAGCCGTGTACAGCACCCGCTGCACCAGCCTCAGACTGCATCTCAACAACCTTTACGGTCTGACCGAAGATATTTTTGCGACCCTGCGCAGCCCACTCGTCCACAAGCTCAGCCATAGTAGACGAAGGGGTAATTGGATAGATAGCAGCCACCTCCGAGAACATATACGCAATATGCGCTGCGGCGTAGTTACCATCGCATGTGATAAACTTCTTTTCTGCCATAATATTTATCTTTTATGTTTATTGATTTACTCAAATTCTGTACCTAACTACATTCCCTTTATACCTAAGTATAAAAAGACGCGCATTTCAGCGGTGCAAAAATAACAACTCTTTTTGTATGTTCCTAACTTTTTTGCTGTTAGTTTTTTCACAGCCAACATTTGAGTCATGAACGGCAAAAATCGGACTGTGAAGGGGATATTTTAGCTATTGGCTATTAGCCATTAGCTATTGGCTCACCTTCGGTGTGAGACTGCTGTTGCACTCGGCTTAATCGCAGCGTTGGCTGGCTGACGCAGAACAGAGAATTTAAGGAGATTAAGGAGGTTAGAGAATTTAGGAAACATTTTTCCTTAAACTCGCTAATCTCACTAATCTCCCTACAACTATACTACTGCGTAGCCTACTTAAAAATCTCGTTAAGCAGGGTGGCGAGGCGGTATCCGGCGTTACGGATTTGTGACTCTGCAAGTGGGCCGTACTCATTCAGGTAGAGGCGTTTGTCGAGTTTTGCCCCCTCTTTTACTTCGTGCACTTTGCGTGAAGCCTTTGCTGAGTCGTATCCCCAGTCGTAAGGTGTGCCTGCGGTCACCTCTGCTATTTGAGCTTTGGTATATGTATCAAGCAGGGCGGCAGTGTCTGAAAATCCCCATGGGTTGCGCGCTGCGATTATTGGGGTATCCCAGAGGCTGTGGTAGCGGATTTTGTCCTTGCCGAAGTAGACGTTGTAGTATCCAATAGTCTGGTCCTCTGGGTAGCGGATATGCTCTGGGCAGTGCATATCGCCCACAAAATGTACTATCAAGGCTATGTGCGCAACTCTCACAGAGTCAGGCATATCCTTAGCATTTGCCTTTAGGTTGTCTGCCATCTGGTTGATGTAGTAGATGCAGTTTTTGATATACTTATCCCCCTTGCGAATGTCGCGATAAGGAGTGCAGTCGGCATTAGCCTCAAAGGTGTGGGGATAAGTGATAAATCTCTTTGCGTTTGACGGCTCAAAACCGAGGTCTACAAGCAGCTCTGGCTTACTATCGTCTGCATAGGATGCCCACTTGACGATTGACTCACCGTGCAGATACTCCGTAATCTGCCTCTTTGCCTTTTTTGTCAGATGATTCTCGGCAATCTTTGCCACTGTCGCATGCCCAAGCCTACCCCACGCAGAGGCAGAACCTACAACCAACGCTGCTGCGCATAAAAGTGTTAAAATTCGCTTCATAGTAATATACTAATCAAAAATATCATTTAGCAATGCTGCAAGACGATAGCCAGCCTTACAAATCTGGGACTGAGCTATAGGGGCATACTCATTAAAGTATAGTCTCTTGTTAAACTTGTCACCCTCCTTGACTTGATGTACCTTGCGTGTTGAGACAACAGCATCATAACCCCAGTCGTACGGTGTACCAGCTACAATCTGAGCAATCTGCTTTTTGGTGTATGTATCATACAACTTAGCGGTATCAGAAAATCCCCACGGATTGTGGGCAGCTATAATTCTTGAGTCCCACAGGCTGTGATAACGCACTCTATCCTTGTCTAAGTAGATATAAAAATCTCCTGCTGTAGGGTCTTCTGGACAGCGAATATGCCCCGGACAGTGCATATCGCCCACAAAGTGAACTAACAGAGCTATTGATGCAACACGCACAGAGTCAGACATTTCGTCCGCATTATTCTTAAGTTCATCTGCTATCTTCTCAACGTAATAGATGCAATTTTTCACATACTCATTCCCCTTGCGAATATCACGATAAGGCGTGCCATCATCGTTGGTAACAAAAGTGTGAGGATAGGTAATATATCTCTTTGCATTTGAAGGCTCAAAACCCAGATCTACAAGCAGTTCAGGCTTGCTGTCGTCGGCATAACAAGACCACTTTACAATCGACTCACCGTGCAGATACTCCGTAATCTGCCTCTTTGCCCTTTTTGTCAGATGGTTCTCGGCAATCTTCGCCACTGTCGCATGCCCAATTCTGCCCCACGCAGAGGCTGAACCTACAGCGAGAACTGCAACAACGATAAACGCAAATACTCTTTTCATATTCAAGTTAATTAAGTTATACATAATATTAAAGACGTATAACTCTGATGATTGCCCCCACTAAATCACAAATTTCCAACGGTTAATACCCAAGTTTACGAAGATTTTCTTTCGCTTTTTCATGTCCCTGCTCAGCTGCCTTGCGATACCACATTACCGCCTCGGGAATGCTCTTTGTTACGCCTCTTCCATTCTCGTAGCAGTATCCTAAATTATTTTGCGCTCTTGCATGCCCCTGCTCGGCAGCTTTGCGATACCACTTTACAGCCTCTGTTATACTCTTTGTCACGCCACGACCGCTTTCGTAGCAGTATCCTAAATTACATTGCGCATCAGCATTTCCCTGCTCAGCCGCCTTGCGATACCACTTTACAGCCTCTGCAATATCTTTTGTTACGCCTTGACCCGATTCGTAGCTGTATCCTAAATTACATTGCGCACCAGCATCTCCCTGCTCTGCTGCCTTGCGATACCATTTGACTGCCTCTATATAATCTTGAGATACTCCATAACCATTGATGTAGCAGTTTCCCAAATTATATTGAGCGTCTGCAAGCCCCTGCTCCGCTGCTTTGCGATACCACTTTATAGCCTCTGCATAATCTTTTGTTACGCCATGACCCGATTCGTAGCAGTATCCTAAATTACATTGCGCACCAGCATCTCCCTGCTCTGCTGCCTTGCGATACCACTTTACAGCTTCATAATAATCTTGGGTTACACCATGACCATTATAATAGCACCAACCTAAATATGTTTGCGCAACATCATACCCCATTAGAGCTGCCCTGTGGTAATACTGCACAGCGGAGTTATAATCTTTTTTATTTTGAAACTCCCAACCTTTCGCCCTTAACTGCGATGCTGTCAGCGAGCTGTCAATCTCTATTGGAGTTATGTTCTTGTCTATCAGTGGAGGGAAAGTTTGCTCTGACTGTGTTGCGGTCGCTTTGTCATTATCATCGCTTACTATTGTTCCGATAGTCCAGAAGAACAAAAACAGCGAGAATGCCACCACTGCTATGGTCACAAATGTATTCTTTACAAAGCCAGCAATTCGCTTAAAAATTGACGTAGGCAAAGACGGTATGCGTTGCGTTTTAGGCACAGATATTGGCGTAGTAGTTGGGTGCGATGAGATGCGCGAAAGCTCAGATAGAGGTTTAATTTTACGTCCTAACGCCTCGCTAAGTGCATCTTGCACAATTTTCTCTACCGGGTAGTGCTTTGAACTGCGGAACTGATGTGTACCCAAAAGTAGTTCAATATCCAGAGGTGTTTTTGCGTCATCTATGCAATACTGGAAGATCGGAATCCCTCTTTTATCTGCAAAGTTCAACTCTTTAGAACAAAACTCTGAAGAGTAAGAACTTTTACTTGCGACAAAGAGCATCACTTTACTTTCATCTATTGCTGAAGCTATACGTTTCAGATATGCAGCACGGGACTCTATTGCCTCCTGATCAAAGAAGTACTCAAAATTATAGTGCCGTTGATAAGCCTCTAACGTATCAACTATCTGCGACACAATATTTCCAGGAATAACGTTCTTTTTCTTATCCCAATAATCTGCTCGTGAGTAGCTTATAAAGAGGTCGTATTTCATAGTCTGGGTAACATTTGTACAAAGGTAATAAAAAAATCTTGCGCGTGCAAGATTTTTTTGGCTGTTGGCTGTTAGCCATTAGCTATTGGCTTGCCTTCGGCAACCCTTCACAGCTCCGCCTCGGCAATATCAGTTGCGGCGTTAGCTTGCTAACGCAGAACAGAGAATTTAATGAAGTTAAGGAAGTTAGCGAATTACAATAACAGTAAATGACAATGAATGACAGCGGGCTAACGCCCTTAATACGCGCAGAGCGCGCTATTCTATGTCATTGAGGGCTGAAAGCCCTTGTTATTAAATGTCATTTATCACACGCCACTATATCAGAGCGCCACTTTTGTCGTCAAAGCCGACACCGCTAAAAAGCTAATGGCTAATGGCTAACAGCTAATGGTCAATTTTGTCGTCAAAATGGTGGATTTACAACGCTCGGCGACAAATGCCTGCGCAGGATAGTACCCAGTAGTACAGACCAGCAGGCATTTGGCGTTAGCGGAAGTAAATACGCCATTTTCACGACAAAGAGTCTAATGCCTTTGCCATCAGTTCACGCCCAATCTCCGAAATCTCAGTAACCTTGGCGTAGTGGGCAATATCGCCATAGGCATCAAAGGACATACGGACAAGGAGATCGGGTGGATATTGGGCTATTTTGGCTTGGGTTTGGCGGTGGTTTACGATGCTAAAGGAGCGGTTGATGATGCTCATATAGGTATCGCCATAGTCGCTATCTACGTGAGACTCTGCAGCTGCGCGGAAGTCGCGGATGCGGCTTATAAGCTCCACCGCCCTACTACCTGCATGGCGTAGGCGCGAAATTACCCCACTGGTATCGTCATTGCGGAAGTCGGTGATAATATCATCTGCCTGCTCGCGTGAGAGCTGGTAAAATGCCTCCTTAGCAGCATGCTCAACCTGCTCGCGCACCATATCGGCACGAATCTCCTCGACATCCATATAATTAGTATCAAAAGCCACAAGCATATCCCCATCCTTACGCGCCACATGCTCAAGAGGCAGGCAGTTCACCATGCAGCCATCAATAAGCAGACTCATACCGTGCTTAACGGGGCGGAAGAGCGACGGAATAGAGATAGAGGCGCGGATAGCATCAAAGAGCTTACCAGTGCGAAAGACCACCTCCTCGCCCGTGCAGAGGTCTGTAGCCACAGCGGTGTATGGTATTGGCAGAGACTCTATATCCACATCTGGGACAATCTCCTTGATTGCCTCCATAATCTTATCGCCCTTAACAAAGTGGTTTTTACTCACCGACAGATCCATAAGCGAGAATACAGACCAGCCATCAAGCTCTGCGAGCCACTGCTTAAACTCCGCCAGCTTTCCCGCCGCATAGACACCACCCACAAGCGAGCCCATAGACGAGCCAGCAACGGAGTGAATGCCATATCCACGATCAAGCAGCTCCTCTATAGCACCTATATAGGCAAGTCCCCTCGGACCACCACTGGAGAGCACCAGTGCAACATCCTTTTTCATACAAGACAGATTTAGATTCCCAAAGTTAGCAATTTTATACCGAACAGCAAACCTTCGGGGCACTCTTTTTGCACAAGAATATGCAAAAAAGTCAGATTATGAAAAAGTTTCTCGCCTACACGCTCCCCATAGTTCTCGCCTTAGCAATCGGTGCATTAGGGTCGTATATTCAAGCCCCATCTATGAGCGAGTGGTATCCCACACTCACAAAATCGCCACTAACACCGCCCGCCATAGCCTTTCCGATAGCTTGGACTCTCCTCTATATCCTTATGGGTATAAGCATTGGCGCAATGATCTCACAAGGTGACATGTCACTTGTAAGGCTCTGGTTACTACAGCTTTTGGTAAATTTTATCTGGAGCGTCGCCTTTTTTGCACTACGCTCACCACTGTTCGGACTTATTGTAATTCTGATACTTGACGTGCTGGTCTTTACCTACACCGTCTACGCCTTTGGGCAAAACAGACTCGCCGCATGGCTCTTTGTGCCATACATGCTCTGGCTACTCTTTGCCACCTACCTCACGGGATATATCTACCTACATAACCCCGCAAAACTACTGCCGTAGCGACTCCTGATTTCACTACTGTCGGCAAAGCCGACACCGCTAAAAAGCTAACGCCGCGATTGAGCCGAGAGCAATCAAACTTGTTTGAATTGCCGAGGCGGAGCGGTGAAGGGTCGCCAGAGGCGAGCCAACGGCTAATGGCTAACAGCTAATGGTCAATTTTGTCGTCAAAACGCGGTAGATACAACGCTCGGCAAAAATCCCAGCGATGGATAGTACTTAACGTACAGCCATTGCTGGGATTTTTGTTAGCGGAAGTAGGTATCCGCGTTTTGACGACAAAATTACTCTTCGTAGCCGTTAGCTTTAGCCCCCCACATCGTCATCAACGTAATCGCGCCCAGGATAGCCATGATAAGGATTGTAAGGTAAGCGCCATTCCAGCCGTAGTGCTGAGCGACATAACCGAAGCCTACGCCAGAGATAAGGGTAGAGGCGTAGCCGAAGATGCCGAGGATACCGTTTGCGGTAGCGGCAGCGCGGTTTGTAGCCTGGTTAGCTGCTGAGATACCGAGCAGAGCCTGTGGACCGTAGACAAAGAAGCCAAGGAGGGTAAATGGTAGAATCTGAATCCACCAAGCGCTACCCTCAGGGATTGCCCAGAAAACAGCCACTGTAACAGCTGCGCCGACCATACAGAGCACGCAGGTGCGGTGAGCCTTGCTATTAAAGAACTTATCTGTCAGCCAGCCCCAGAAGACCATGCCGATATTACCACCGATAAACTCAAAGACGATACAGAGTGTTGTTGCCATAGCTAACGAGAGTCCCTTAGACTCTGTGAGCATTGTTGGACCCCAGTCGAGGGCTGCAAAGCGTACAACATAGACAAAGAAGTTTGCAAGACCCAGCGTCCAGATAAGGCGGTTACCAAAGACCTTACGGCGCACAAAGGCGTTATATTCTGCCTTCTCCTCCGCGGTCTGCACTGTTGCGCTCTTCTTCTGAACTACCTCTGGTAGACCCACCTCTGATGGGGAGTTCTTAACAAGTGTAAAGATACCCAGAGAGCCGAGCAATGCAAATGCTGCAGGGATAAGGAAACAGAGTCGCCAAGCGCCAAAGTGCTGTGAGAAATTGAGCACATCCTCATACGAAGCGTTTGCGCCGAGGTTTGCTGTAATAGTCTGAACGACCTCCGCATTTGCGCTCATATCAAGACCTAAGTGTGGCATAATAACCCAGCCGCACAGACCAAAGACAAGACCAGCGCCGATAGAGTGCGACATATTCCAGACAGACATCTTTGTTGCAAGTTCATCTGGGTGAATCCAATGGGTCATAATTTTAGTAAATGGAGGTATGCCCATACCCTGCAGATAGCCATTTATCACCCAGATAATACCCATACAATAGACAAGTACAGTAGAGAAGGTAAGTGTAGTACCCATCTTAGCGGCAAGGACAACAATCCAGTTTGCCACAAAGTCGCTCACGCCGAAGATAATATTAGCAACGGCGCAGAGCATTAGACCCACAGATGCAACGACCTTAGCGCTACCACGGTCAGCGATAATACCATTTACAAAGCGAGAGAGTCCATAGATAATGCCATGCAGGGTAAGAAACAGACCTAACGATACCTTTGAGATACCGAATTCAGCCGTAAGACCAGGCATTGCAATGGAGAAGTTCTTACGAACAAAGTAAAACAGGGCATAACCCACCATCGTGTAGATGATAGTGCGCACCTGCCAGTTGTTAAACGAGCGAGTTGTAGTGTTGTTCATTATAGTATGTTCTATAAATTTTTAGGTTTAGGTTTTTTACGAAGAGTGGGTGTCTCACGGCACCCACCCTAAATATCGTTACAAGCAGGACTGGTTAGCACTCCCAAACTCCACCCTTGCCGAAGAGCTTCTCAAGCAATGCAGGGAGCAGACCAAGACGGTAGATAACGTCGATATTTGTGTATCGGCTACGCATATAAGGGATATATGAGAATGTCTTGCGGAAGCGCTCACGGCTCACACCGATATGCTCTGGCTCGTATGGAGCACCTACAAGGCGAAGATTCTCGCGCACCTGAGCAAATGGGATAATCTGCTCAGCAATCTGAGTCTTGAGAGTTGGCCATGCAGCCTTCAGAGCCTCAAGCTGAGCACGCAGACCCTCCTTATCGACATACTTGCCGCGTGTCTCCTTCAGGCCGCGAGCAGTGTGACCTGGCATACCATCAAAGATAGCGCGAATCTCTGCCTCCTGCTCCTCCCAGCTCTTCCAAGCTGCAACGCAAGCCTCAACGTCAAGGTTCTCAATATCCTGCTCAAGGAGGAACTCAAGCGATGCAGTCGATGCGAGTGTACCAATACCTACCTTAAAGCCATGAGATACATGCTTACCCTCATAGCACAAATCCTCCATATCCCAGCAGTGTGAGAACTGGTGCTCTGTACCTGAAGCAGGGCGTGAAGACTGAATAGCCTGCATAGCAAAACCGCTCATCAGAAGACCCTCGCTAAGCTTCTCGGTCATCTCCAAATCGCCCTCGTGAACAGCTGCAGGTGCAGAGAGTGACTCACGAAGACCATCCTGAACAAGGTTAAGGGCAAACTCGTCAATCTTCTCATTACCAGTAACATCGGCAAGCATCCAATCTGCCGCAGCAGGAATCTTTGCAATAAGGTCTGCATAGCCAGAGGCAGCGAGCTCCTTTGGAGCAGCAGCAGCGATAACTGGGTCCATAACAAAGCCGTAAGGTGCTGGGCAGTCAAAGGTCTGCTTGTTGCCATCCTTTGTAATTGATGCACCATAAGCTGTATAACCATCCATAGAGGCTGCTGTACCTACGCACATATACTTACGACCAACAAGGTGTGACACATACTTTGTAGTATCGTTCATAACACCAGAGCCAACAGCAATAGCGATAGCCTCTGTTTTCTCAAGGCGAGCCTTGAGTGACTCTACATGCTTCCACTCTGCATAAAGCTCCTTATCGGTATAGATAAATGGCTCCTCCTGCTCAATGCCAGCCTCAAGAAGTGAAGCGTAGACAGCCTTACCAGCCACCTCCCAAGTATTGAGGTCGGCAACGATAATAGCCTTGCATCCAGGGAATAACTTTGCAAACATCTCGGCTGTGCGAGATACCACACCGGCACCGATAATAAGGTCCTTGGTGTCAGTCGTGCGCTCAAGGGCACGCTCTACTTTCTCCATGCTCATAGTCGTATATTATTTTTTGATTTGTCCGTAATATGCATTTGCACCATGCTTGCGGTTGTAGTGCTTCTCTACCAAATCCTCATTCATCTGAACTGTCGGATTTAGCGCCACTGTGATAGAGGTCATGCGAGCCACCTCCTCAAGAATAACGGCATTCTGAACAGCCTCCTTTGCACTCTTGCCCCAAGTAAAAGGTCCATGGTGAGCCACAAGAACTGCTGGAGTATGCATAGGGTTCATACCCTCAAATGCCTCGGCAATCACTGTTCCCGTCTCCGCCTCGTATGCACGCGAAATCTGCTCTGTACTCATCTCAGCAGTGCAAGGAACGGCATGGTGGAAGGTATCGCTGTGCGTTGTTCCAAGGTTTGGAATAGACAGACACGCCTGTGCCCATGCTGTAGCGTAGGTTGAGTGGGTATGTACTACAGCGCCCACCTCTGCAAAAGCCTTGTAGATAGCAAGATGCGTTGGAGTATCTGACGAAGGGCGTAGTGTTCCATCAACAACATTACCATCAAGATCCACAACCACCATATCCTCAACCTTCATGCTCTCATAGCTCACACCACTTGGCTTAATAACAACCAGATTTGTCTTACGGTCAATAGCCGACACATTTCCCCAAGTGAGAATCACCAGACCGTGACGCACGAGGTCAAGGTTTGCCTGATAGACCTCTTTTTTCAGTTCTTCTAACATACTTTCTATTTTTTTGCAAAAGTACAACAAAAAATGAGAAAAGGGAAAGTTTTTTACATAAATTTCTTTCCTTTTATCTATCTTTCATCTCTCTTTTAATGTTTTCTTGCCTCTTCGCTATCTTTTTCAAGCACATCATCACCCTCCCAGTCGAACATTGGGAAGTGACTCTTACCCTCTAAGCTAAAGCGAGTATATGTTATCGGCAGCCCACGCTGAAGGTAGACAGTCTCATAAGCGGTCTTGACTGAGAGCACCTCGTCTGCATAACCACTACCATAGATATCGTTATTTGCCACCTCGCACTGCAGGTCAAATTGCGAAATTACCGCTTGAGTATAATTATATAGGTGTTGTGAATCTGTCTTGAGGTTTATCCAGCCGTCAGTAGAGAGCAGCTGTGCGTAGTACTCTAAAAATATTGGCGAGGTAAGGCGCTTTTTAGCTCTGCGACTCTTGAGTTGCGGGTCGGGGAAGGTAATCCAGATTTCAGAGACCTCACCTGGGGCAAATAGCGAAGTGATAAACTCAATGCGAGCACGCAGAAAGCCCACATTGGTCATGCCGTTCTCCGTCGCCGTCTTTGCACCACGCCACATTCGCGCACCCTTAATATCTACGCCGATAAAGTTTTTATCTGGATTTCGCTCGGCTAGCGCTACTGTGTACTCACCCTTTCCGCACCCAAGCTCAAGGACTATTGGGTTATCATTGTGAAAAAAGTCTGCGTGCCAGCGCCCCTTAAGTGGATGCTCTGTGCGGAACATCTGCTCAAACTCTGGCTCTACAAAGCATGCAAAGGTCTTATTCTCTGCAAATCTCTTCAGTTTATCCTTTCCCATCTACTCTGCAATCTCTATACCCACAGCCTCAATGCCACTAACATTGCGACAAGGGGTTATTGTAAAAATATAACATCCACGCTCACTGAGCAGGCAGTTGTCTCTATAGCCTACACACTCCGAGGCGGTCATAGCTGTCGCCTTATACTCCCTACGTAGGCGCAAAAGTATACTCTCGCTATACTGAAAAGCAGCTGGTAGCGAGGTCTGCACCTTGACTGTAAGCGTGTCGCTCTTAAAGCTCTCATTATAACGCAACGCAATAGCTATACTGCGCATGCTAACGGTGTCGCTATTATCATAGATAATACTCACTGGCTTATGCCAGTTATACGCATCTACTGGCTGCATGTCAATATATGACTCTCTGCCACCACACGACACCACTATACAGAGCGCAAATAGGGCTATCAACAGTCGCATAACTACTCCTTTGTCTCCGATTTATGCTCCTGCTGACCCTTCTCACCGCCATGAGGGCGACGATTACCCCTGGAGCGGTTATTTCGTCCACGATGGTGCTGACGACGGTCTGCTGCTTGACCACCCTGCTGGGCATCTGCCTGCGGAGCTTCGCTCTCCGCCTGCACCTCCTTATTGTCCTGAGGAGCTACCTCCTCGCGGCTCTGAGGCTTATTATTACGCTTTTTCTTACGCTTCTTAGACTTATCAAAGCGGGTGATGCTATCCTCCTCAGTGCGATATGTTGGCTCGTCACTCTTTGTTGGTGCGCTATCTCCTGCAATGCTCTCAACCTTCTCGCCATTGCGATTTGCAGCCAAAATCTCGCGCACACGCCAAACAGGAATAGTAACGACATTTGACATCATCTCCTTGCTACTGCTAAAGGTCATTGTCTTGGCAAGAATGTCGGTCTTGACTAAGAAGTACTCTCCATCAATAGCCTGCAGTGGCTCCTTAATGCGAGGTATAGCCTTACGAGCGTCCATATAGAGGTCATACTCATACATCAGGCAGCACTTGAGTTTAGAGCATTGACCAGCGAGCTTAAGCGGGTTGAGTGACAAATCCTGCACACGCGCAGCACCAGTTGTAACTGACGAGAAGCTCGAAATCCACGAAGCACAACACAGCTCACGACCACAAGCACCAATACCGCCAATACGACCAGCCTCCTGACGAGCGCCAATCTGCTTCATCTCAATGCGGATATGGAACTGCTCCGCAAACACCTTAATGAGTTCGCGGAAGTCTACACGACCATCGGCAATATAGTAGAAGATAGCCTTAATCTTATCTCCCTGATACTCCACATCGCCAATCTTCATATCCAGACCCATCTCGGCAGCAATCTGGCGCGAGCGAATCATCGTCTCGTGCTCTAAAGCTATAGCCTCCTGCCAACGCTCAATATCGTACGGCTTTGCCTTGCGGTAAATCTTCTTAAACTCGCCATTGAACGGATTGAAACCCACGCGGCGCATCTGCTTGGCAACCATATCACCCGTAAGCGAGATAATTCCTATATCGTGTCCTGGCGACGCCTCAACAGCGACAATATCGCCCACCTGAAGGTCAAGATTATTGACATTCTGATAGAACGAGCGGCGGGTATTCTTAAATCTAACCTCAAAGATATCGCACTGCTCATGGTCTGGATACTCCGCCAGCCAAGGTGTTTCGTGAAGTTTAAAGCAACCCTCCGCCATCTGAGCTGTCACCTCTCCCTGCTCATCATAGCCAAAAGCACAACCACGACCAACCTCTGGAGTCATATATTTTTTATTACTCATATTATCAACAATACTTTATTTACAAAGATACAACAAAATGCGAGAAAATGCACTAACCCGCCACTATTTTTTCACTTTTCAGTCGTCTGTATACCCTAATACCATATCCAACAGCCGCTGTGGTAAGCCCCACGATGTATCCTACTAACAATCCGACACTTCCAAAGCCGAAAGTAAATGCACATAGATAACCGACTGGAATATTAAGTAGCACATACGCCACAAAAGAGAGGTAGGCAATAATTTTTACATCCTGCACACCCCTCAGCACGCCGATAAGTGTTCCCTGTATCGCATCTGAGACCTGATAGAGCGCCACAAGCACAAGCATTGGCGAGGCAAGAGCAATAATCTCTCTGCTCGGCGTAAAGGCAATAGGAAGCACATCTCTGAAGAGTATAAATACCACCAGCACACACACTCCCCACAGCGCACCAAGATGCACCGAAGAGATAATACTCTTTTTCATCTGCTCTTTGTCCCTCAGTCCATAGCAGTGCGAGGTGCGGATAGTTGCCGCGCTACCCAGTGCAACTGTGAGCATAAATGCCGCATTGCCGTATGTCATCGCCACCTGATTTGCCGCAATAGCCTCAGCGCCAAACCACCCCATCATAACACTTGTCACAACAAAGGCTGCACCCTCAAGAAGCATCTGACCCGCTGTCGGCACACCTATCTTGAGTAGTTTGTATGTATCCTTTATGTAGTTCACCCCTCGCGAGAAGAGCTTTAGGTAATCCCTACACTCGCCCTTAACGACAAAGTAGGCAAAAATAAGCACTGGCGAGAGGTAGCGAGCAATAAGCGTTGCAAGACCTGCTCCATAGACTCCCATAGCCTCAAAACCCAAATGACCATAGATAAACACCCAGTTTAGCACCACATTGACTACATTTGTAGTAATGGCTATAACCATCGGCGTTGTCGTATCGCCCATACCCTCAAGAAACTGCTTAAAACAGCCATAGAGCATTATTGCTGGTAGACTATATGCCATCAATCTGTAGTACGGCACAGCCATATCTACCACCTCAACAGGTTGTCCCATCTTATAGAGCAGTGGCACAGAGAGCAGTTGCAGCACCATAAAGAGCACACCGATAATTGGAAAAGTTACCAGCGAACTCTGTAAATAGTGTGCCGTACGGCGATACTCTCCACGAGCAAAGTGCTCGCCAATAATAGGCGTAATACCGAGTGTGATGCCCAGGCTGAGGCTGAACATCACAAAACTAATCATCACACCAAATGATACCGCCGAGAGTGGCAGTGGGTCTTGTCCACCATACGCCCCAACCATGGCATTATCGGCAAACTGCACAATAATGTAACCCAACTGTGACAGCGCTACAGGGAGCGCCAACTTTAGATTTGCTTTATAATCCTCTTTATATCTTGATAATCCACTAAGTATCAACACTATTCCTCCATCTGATTGCTAAATATATGACGTGCTAAGTCTACCACGCTATATATTCTAATAACCTCTATACCCTCAACTTTTTTCTGCGGCTTTGGAGCATAGCCAGAGATAACGATGCGCTTAAAACCTAATCGTGCAGCCTCTGCAACGCGCTGGTCAGTACGCGGAGCGGGACGAACCTCACCCGAAAGACCTATCTCTCCCGCAAAGCATATATCCTCAAGCAGTGGCGAGTCGTAGTATGATGAAATTACTGCCGCGATAACTGCAAGGTCAAGCCCCGTATCAGCAACGCGGAAGCCACCTGCAAAGTTAAGGAACACATCCTTCTGGAACATCTTTAGTCCCACCTTCTTCTCAATTACGGCAATGAGCATATTCATTCTTCGCGAGTCAAAGCCCGTAGTATTTCGCTGCGGAGTTCCGTATGCCGCCTGACTGACAAGTGCCTGCACCTCAATAAGATATGGGCGCACACCATCTACCGAAGCACCCACAGCCACACCGCTCAATGGCTCGGCATAGTGGGTAAGCAGAATCTCTGACGGGTTATCTACGCACTTAAGCCCCGTGCCAGTCATCTCAAAGACTCCAATCTCAAAGGTTGCTCCAAAGCGGTTCTTAATTCCGCGAAGAATTCGGTAGATATTGTTATTATCGCCCTCAAACTGCAGCACCACATCTACGATATGTTCCAGCACCTTCGGACCTGCAATAGTACCCTCTTTGGTTATATGTCCGATGATAAAGATTGCCGTACCAGTACTCTTGGCATACTTCAGAAGCGTTGCCGCACACTCACGAATCTGCGAGACACTTCCTGGTGAAGAGTCCAATAGTGACGATGCCATGGTCTGTATAGAGTCTATTACCACAATATGCGGCTTTAGGGTCTCTATCTGCGCCACAACATTCTCAAGTAGCGTTTCGGTATAGACCGTACAGTTCTGATTATGGATGCCTATTCTGTCGGCACGAAGGCGTATCTGCTCCGCGCTCTCCTCGCCTGAGACATAGAGCGTAGTCATGCCGTTATCTGTCAGGGCAAGTTGCAACGAGAGCGTAGATTTACCAATACCTGGCTCGCCACCAAGAAGAATCAGCGACCCTGGCACAACACCCCCACCAAGCACGCGGTTTACCTCGCTATTGCCCGTATCAAGGCGAACAGTCTTGCCACACTCAATATCCTGCACCTTCTGCGGCACCGCTGGCTCAATAGCACGAGAGGCGACAAGTGCTGGCACACTGCTTGCCGCGGCTACGACCTCCTCTGCAAAGGAGTTCCACGCACCGCAAGAGGGGCATTTGCCCAACCACTTATTGGTGTCATAGCCGCACTCACGACAGAAATATGCCCTCTTAACCTTTGCCATTACTTAAAGAGTCTATAGATATCGTTTCCGTTTGCAAAGAGCATAAGTGCAAGCAGCAGGAACAGACCGATGTACTGCGCAATCTCAAGCACACGCTCGCTAACCTTGCGGCGGGTAATCATCTCCCAGAGTGTAAAGAGCGTATGTCCGCCATCAAGACCAGGGATTGGGATGATGTTCATAATGGCAAGGATAATTGAGAGGAATGCCGTCATTGACCAGAAGGCATACCAGTCCCATGTTCCAGGGAATATCTTACCGATAGCGATAAAACCACCCACCTGCTTATAGAGCCCAGTATCTGGCTTTACGATAAGCTTGAGCTGATTCCAGTAGTTCTTTATCGTTCTGCCCGTAAGGCGCGCACCCGCAGGTATAGACTCAAGAAGTGAATAGCTCTTTGTGCTAAGTTTATAAGGCAGAGCGGCAGTCATAACGCCAATCTTACCCTCGCTATTTACAGGAACAAGAATCTTGAGCTGCTCCTCACCACGCTCAACAGTAAGCTCAGCACTCTTACCTGCACGCTGAGCAAGCAGCGGCTGGTAAGCGGCAAAATCAACCTCATCAATGCCATCTATGCCGACAACCTTATCGCCCACCTGCAGACCAGACTCTATAGCGGTTTGTGAAACGAGAGAGTCAATAATAAATGGATGAAGCACAGAGCAGAACGCCCCAAAATCCTCCTTCTGGCGCAACTTGTTAATCTTCTCGTATGGCACAACAACACCCGTAGGCATACCATTACGCAGCACCATAACATTAAGGTCACCATCAGCAAGAATCACGCGCGAAAGCACCGCTGCGCTATTTACAATCTGCTCATCATTGATAGCAATAATGCCGTCACCATCCTTAAAGCCTAAATCCTCACCATCGGCGTTAAAGCTATATCCATAGCCACTTGTAACAACCTCATTTGCAAGGTACTGCTCGCCCCAAGCATAGCTTATGCCGCAGTAGATAAAAAAGGCAAGGATTACATTCATCGTAACACCAGCCACAAGCACGCAGAAGCGCTGCCAAGCTGGCTTTGAGCGGAACTCCCACGACTGTGGCTCTGAAGCAAGGTCCTTACTACCCTGATTCTCGTCAATCATACCAGCAATCTGGCAATATCCACCTAATGGCAGCCAACCCATACCATACTCTGTATCTCCACGCTTAAACTTAAAGAGCGAAAATCCCCAATCAAAGAAGATATAGAACTTATCGACGCGAATCTTAAAGAGTCGCGCCATAATAAAGTGTCCAAACTCATGCACTGTCACAAGCAGTGTCAAGCTAAGAAAAAATTGAATAATTCTAATTACTGTCTCCATATATTATACTATTTTAACTTCAAAAATTGGGCTGCCAGAGCGCGAGATTCGGCATTCACCTGAGCATAATCCTCAAGTGTCGGATTTGCCACAAACTGTGTATGCTCAAGGGCGTACTCAATGGTGCGGACAATATCCAAATAGCCGCACTGGTGGTTAAGGAACGCTGCCACAGCCACCTCATTTGCGCCATTCATCGTGCAGGCTGCCGTTCCGCCAGCACGTAGGCAGTTATAGGCAATATCAAGTGCCGGATACTTTACCCTATCCACCTGAGCAAAGGTCAGTGTTGGGTTATCAGCAAAGCTGAAGTGTTCATCTCGTCGCGCACGATATGGGTACATCAGCGCAAAGGAGATTGGCATGTGCATATCGGGCGTACCGAGCTGTGCCTTGATTGCTCCATCCTCAAACTCAACCATTGAGTGCACAACCGACTGAGGGTGCAGCAGAACTGAGATTTTATCTGCATCAAGACCAAAGAGCCAAGCCGCCTCTATAACCTCAAATCCCTTATTGACAAGCGTAGACGAGTCTATGGTAATCTTTGCGCCCATAGTCCACTGTGGATGCTTAAGCGCCTGCTCTGGCGTTACATCCTTAAGTGCCTCAATCGGCAAATCTCTCAATGAGCCACCACTACAAGTGATAATAAGCTGTCGCAACGGGCTTAGCTCACCAATAAGGCACTGGAAAATTGCAGAGTGCTCAGAGTCTATCGGGAGTATCGGTGCGCGGTACTGCTCAGCAAGGCGCATAACTAACCCACCAGCAACAACAAGGGTCTCCTTATTTGCAAGGGCAATCTTCTTTGACTTTTTGATTGCCGCAACAGTCGGCTGCAGACCCGCATAACCCACAAGGGCATTGACAACCACATCTACATTATCGTCAGCCGCCACCTGCGCTACTGCCTGCTCGCCCGCATATACCTTTATCGGATATGCCGCAAGAGCCTGACTGAGAGGCTCATAGAGCGAAGCGTCTGCAATAACCACGCTATCAACATTAAACTCAACAGCCTGCTTAGCCAGCTGCTCCCAATTACGATGAGCCGTGAGGGTTGTAACCTCAAAAAGGTTGCTATTTTCACGAACTATATCAAGTGTCTGCACTCCTATTGAGCCTGTAGAGCCAAGAAGTGCTATACGTTGTCTCTCCATCTTTAGAATAGTATATATGACTCTGGATTGAGCGGCTTACCACCCATCCACATCTCAAATTCAAACATCTTTTCCGCCTCATCCTCCACAGCCGAGTAGCCAATCACCTCGCCAGAGAT
This sequence comes from Rikenellaceae bacterium, assembly GCA_015059805.1. Lineage (GTDB taxonomy): Bacteria > Bacteroidota > Bacteroidia > Bacteroidales > Rikenellaceae > Alistipes. Next base: position 37,093 of record SUZO01000011.1, on the reverse strand, counting down.
AACCCTCTGACCCTTAGTCACTATAGCACCCGAAAGATTGCGATAGATAGAGGCTATACCGTTATCATGCTGCACCATGATACTATTTCCACTCTCAGGTAGCCAATCCACCGCCACAACAGTTCCATCTGCAATAGAGAGAATCTGCTGCTCTGCCGCCGCAGCCATACGGATACCAAAGAGTCCCACCTTGGCATTAAATCGCTCAGCGATAATGCCCTCCATAGGTTTTACAGCGTTGATAGTTGTACGTTGCTGAGAAGTTGTACCCCGATTGAGCGCATAGAGGCGGTCATTCTCCATCTGGCGACGGAAAATAGTATCTGCACCCGATGGGGGCACAATGCTCTTATCAAAAGCCACAGAGTCGCTCCTCACTGAGCTCATGGCTGGCATCTTGCCATCTACAACAAGGATACGATTCTCGTTATAGACAAGCATATCGTTCACCTTACGCTCCAAAGAGTCCACGCGGATAAGTGTACGAATAAGGGTCTGGCGAGAACGCGAAGCATCTGTTCTATAACCAGGAAGCATATCAAGCAGTGGGGTGTATGCCACAAGCACAAGCAGCAGGGCAAAGACGATTGATACAAGCGCCACAGCAGTCATTGTCATAGCCATTGGCGAGAGGTGCGCATACCAACGCTCCACGCCACTCTCTGGCTCAATAATTGCCACCTTACGCTTACGAAATATATTATGCCACCAAAGTGAAATTTTCTCAAATAGCTTCATATAAGCACATATTTTTACAAAGATACAAACTTATTTTTGAAATAAACGCCTATTTGAGAAATAAAGTATCAAAAGCTATACTCCAAACGCCACTTTATCTCCTCCGTGATTAGCTCGGCACTACGATTCTGCGGTAGTTTTGTAATAGTGCGCTCAACGCACAATCTATCTTTGGTAATTATTGATGCCAACAGTGCAATAGTTCCCTGAGCTACAAGGTGGTTATCCAAATGGTTTGTAACAGCTTGAACAACAGCCCTCTCCACGCACTCTGCGCCCACAGTCCCACTACGCGAGGCGGCAAGAAGTGCGGCATAGGCGACAATGCTATCGTCGTCACTACACCAGTTATCCAACATCTTCTCAATATCTGCGATATTACAGAGTAAACCCTGCGCAGCCTGCTCTGCTATCTCAGAATTGACAATACCTACTCGCCAAAAATCAAGCTCCTCGCCCACTACACGCCCTGCATCGGCAATCCAGAGAGCGATAATCTGCAGCTCTCGCACCTGCTGACGGTAGAGGAACTTTGCAAGGTCGTGATCTGTACCCTGCTCAGCTGCCATTTCACGAATGCTATGTATAGCCACGCCATAGTTCATGCCGTACTTAGCACCGTAATAGCGAAAAGTATCAAGCACAGCGCCATTCATCTGCTTGCGGATTTTACCGAGCAGAGTGACCATCTTTGATGTATTATTTTGCATGTTATTTTGATACAGGAAGTGCTAAAACCACACGCTCTCCATACTGATAGATAGGAGTAACCTTGCTATCAAGTGTCTGAGTACCAAGCAGTAGCTCTGCCTTACAAAGAGCAGGAACAGCAAACTGACCCTTATTTTTATCCTTCTCTGTTGCCAGTGGTAATGTAGAGGTATCTACAGCCTGCGGGGTGAAGCAGAGCATTATCGGCTCACCTGACAGATCCTCTAATGGTAGCAGACCCACGCCATCACGATAGCGAGCAAGTATATAGTTCTTCTCAGCGCTGTTTGGAGTAAGATGGAACACCTTACGCTCAACAGTTGTAGTTGTAGTACCATAGAACATATCAAGACATTGCTGCTCCATAGCATCTATCTTTGATAGAGCAGAGGCAAGACCCGCCCCAAAGACATTCTCGCCTGCATCGCCAGTGATTAACTCCTTACGGCTACGACGCAGTGAAAAAATCATATCTGCAGCAGCTGCAGCCTGTTGCTCAGCACTCTGTGCACGATTATCGCTCTTATATGCTGGTAGCACAACCTCTGTAGCGGTAGAAGTTATCTGCTTTGTTGGCTGTAGGTCACTTTTCCCACATATAACCTGAGCACAAACAACCTCAGTCTGTCGCTTCTCAGCAAGTGAAGCACGCACACCGAGCATCTTCTGCGCATAGCGAGCAAATTCACCAGGGGTAAAAAGTGTACTCTTCACTGTCACAGCGACAGTAACCTCACTCTGCGGGTCAGAGTAGAGAACAACACCATCCTTCGCATAGAGTCCTGTGCGAACAACTCCCTGCGCCGACATTGTCGCCACACAGCAGAGTGTAAATATAAAGGCAAAGATATGTTTCATACTACAAAGTTACTTTTTTTCATCTAATTATCAAAATTTCAGATAAAAATCCTTCGTCAGTCCGCGATATTGCTCAGTGTACTCCCTGCCACTATCACCATAGATGATAATTTTCTGATGCTCTACACTCTGCGGCTCTACAAACGAAAGCTCAGCCATCACTCGCACGAGCTTTCCCCCCGCCTTTGAATAGACATCGCACCGACGCACAAGGTTAAGGCGTGTAAGTGTCAGATAGCGTTCCATCTGCTCCGCTGGAAGGATAAGCGCAAAGCGACCCGTATCCCTATCCAACACTCTACAAACAGAGCTATCCAAATCCTCAAAGCTGAGGCTTGTAGTATGGCGAGCCGTTGTGCGAGAGTTGTCGGGACAGAGTAGCGAATTGGTAAAATATGGCGGATTGGAGACTATAAGGTCAAAAGTATGCCCATCATACTCCTGCACCGAAGTGTGTAGAGCCGTGAGTCGCTCTGCCCATGGCGAGGCTGCAAAGTTTTCTGCTGCACACTGAGCCGCCGTCTGGTCAATATCCACGCCAACAATCCTCTCAGCGCCACCTCGTTGCGCCATCATCAGAGCAATAACCCCTGTGCCAGTGCCAATATCAAGTACGCTCTTAGCGCCATCAACAGCTACCCAAGCACCGAGAAGCACCCCGTCTGTGCCGACCTTCATCGCCACACCTGCCTGATTTACAGCAAATTGCTTAAACTGAAAGGTATCACTCATCGTAAAAATCCATCTATACCTGCGCCAAAGAGCGCATAGTCATACTTCACAGGATCCTCAGCGCAGAACTTACGAAGGCTCTCTGTAATCTCCGCCGTCGCCTTCCAGTCGTTCTGTTTGCGCGACAGAAGCCCCAAGGCTCGTCCCATATTGCCGCTATGCACATCAAGTGGCAGGTAGAGTGCCGATGCAGGTATTTTACGCCACAAACCAAAGTCTACACCGCGATTATCCGAGCGGACAAACCAACGAAGATACATATTGAGTCGCTTACATGCCGCCCCCTTGTCTATTGACGAGAAGTGTTTTTCACAATGTGGATTATGCTCCGCCGAGAAGAACTCGCGGCGCACCTCTGACAGCACCGCCGCCATATCCCCATGCTTTAAGTAGCTACTCTGAAAGAGGTTTCCGATAGTAGTATATTTTCGGCAGACCCTCTGCATAGCTCGCACAAAGTCCACAAAATCCTGCCCGTTAAATGTACGATGTACATAGCTCTTCAATCGCTCCAAATCGCTCTGCTCTGCATTCATAACAAAGCTATATGGTGCAAAGTCCATATACTCCATCATTCGGCGAGCCGAGCGCACTATAGCCTTACGGTTTCCCCAAGCGATTGTTGCTGCCAAAAAGCCCGCAATCTCCTTGTCGCGGTCATCGGTAAAGCTATGTGGAACAGAGATTGGGTCAGCCTCAATAAAATCGGTATTGTTATACTTATCGTGCAGAGCCTCAAGCATCTCGTACATCTGCTCGGCACTAAAATCAGAGTATTGCTCCATCGCTCATAACAATTTTTCGGTCCACAGAGTCTGCAAGGCTCATATCGTGCGTAACCATAACAATGGTCTGGTTAAACTTATGCCTAACATCAATCAGCAATGAGTGTATCTGGTCGCGCGAGGCTGTATCAAGATTTCCCGTAGGCTCATCGGCAAGCACCACAGATGGTCGATTGATAAGCGCACGAGCTATTGCCACCCTCTGCTGCTCACCACCCGACAGCTCTACTGGTTTATGCGCTGCTCTATCTGTAAGACCCACCATATCAATCAGTTCTGCAGCACGAGCAAAAGCCTCCTTACGCTCCGCGCCACCTATAAGTGCTGGCATGGCGACATTCTCAAGCGCTGTAAACTCTGGCAGCAGGTGGTGAAACTGGAACACAAAACCAAGATGTTGGTTACGGAATGCCGCAAGCTCACTCTCACCCATGGCTGTACAATCCTTACCTGCAATCTCCACCCTACCGCTATCGGCAGCCATCAGAGTGCCCAAAATCTGCAGTAACGTACTCTTGCCAGCACCACTGGCACCAACTATCGCCACAATCTCACCGCGTGCAACCTCAAGGCTCACGCCACGAAGCGCCTCAACAGTGGCAAATCGTTTATAAATCTCTGAAGCCTTTATCATCTCTGTATTCTCTGAATATCTTTGTTATCTGTACCGCAGGCTCAACATCATGCACTCGCAAGATAGTCGCGCCCTGACGCAGAGCCTCCCAATTTAGTGCCGTAGTGCCCGCCAAAGCACCCTGTGGAGTGGTCTGCAGTGGCTTGTATATCATCGACTTACGCGACAGCCCCACAAGGACTGCATATCCTAAATTGCACAACTCTTTGAGCGAAAAAAGCAACTCATAGTTCTGCTCTGTACTCTTTGCAAAGCCAAAACCTGGGTCAAGGATTATATTCTCTCTCTTTACGCCCCTACGCTCCAGTTCCGCCGCACGAGTGGCAAGAGAGCTTACCACCTCACGGGTTATATCTCCATATTGAGTCTTGCTCTGCATAGTCTGTGGAGTACCCCTCATGTGCATCGCCACATAAGGTAGACCTAACTCAGCCACCGTATCAAACATCTTATTGTCCCCCTCGCCAGCAGTGATGTCGTTCACAATCACAGCTCCATACTTCTCTACAGTTCGGCGGACAATCTCACTGCGGAAGGTATCAACAGATACAGCCACCTCTGGTGCCACCCTGCGAGCAGCACCCACGCCCATATCAACCCTCTCCCACTCTACCTCAAGTGGTATATCCACAGCACCTGGGCGCGAGGAGTATCCCCCCACATCAATAATTGTCGCACCCTCAGCCACTGCCTGAGCTATACGGTTCTCTATGGCTAAAGAGTCTATTACTCTTGACCTATCGTAAAATGAGTCGTCAGTAACATTAACGATAGCCATCACCTGCAAAGTATGGAAATCAGGAAATTTCATCTCTTAATGCTCTATCAATACTCTCAACTTGAGCCTTTGCACCCTCAAGCGTGATATTCTCTATCGTAAAGTCTGCCCTTAACCGTAGCTCTTCTGCGCTCATCTGCACCGCCATACGCGCCTGCACAGCCTCTCTTGTCGCCCCATCACGAGCCATAGCGCGCTCTATAGCAACATCTGCAGGCACCACGACAGCCACCGTGTAGTCTACAACACTTTTAAGCCCCGACTCAAAGAGGATTGCCGACTCAACAATCACATAATCTGCAGTCTGAACATCTGCCCACTGGCAAAAGTCGCGGCACACAGCAGGGTGGACTAAAGAGTTGAGTAGCAGTCGTTTACTATCATCTGCAAAAATCTGTGAGGCGAGATACTTGCGATTAAGTTCGCCATTGAGATAGCACTCACTACCAAATGCATCAGCAATTTGAGCCATCAGCTGCTTATCGCTACACATCAAGCTCTTTGCCCTATCATCGGCAATATATACAGGGACACCTAACCGCTCAAATATTCGGCAGACGGTACTCTTTCCACTGCCGATAGTACCGCACAGACCGACCTTTATCATTGCACAAAATCCTTTGGAGCCTCAATGTCTGGAATAGAGCCTACAGAGCGGATATTTATATCACTCAATCGCACCGAAATAGCATTCTTGAGCGACTCTGGCTGTAGATGCAGGCGCACCTTGTCTGTTGGTGCAGCGCCTATCTGCGTAACCTCGCGCATAACGGTATACTCAAGCTCCGAGAGTGGAATATTAAGGCGATTTGTAGATATTACATATCCAAAGAGGTTTGTACCCTTACCCTCAACAACACAAGAGACCTCAAAGCGCTGATTACCAATGCGAATCTTCACATCAAGATCTGTTGTATAGTTGTAGTTAAGCTTTGCAATGTACCACAGTGTAAATGCCGCCACAAACAGCATTATAAACACTGGCGAGATATACTTTTTCGCCAGCAATCCAGCCCTCTTTATATATTCCCAAATTCGTTTCATAATTACAAAGGTAGTAATAATTTGCGAAACAGCAAATTATTACCACCTTTGGCTATTGGCTATTAGCCGTTAGCCATTAGCCGCCTACCTACAAAAAAATATCCACCGAAGTGGATATTTTTAAAATTCTAAAAGCCAATGGCTAATAGCCAAAAGCCAATAGCCAAAAGGTTACTCCTCAAGCCAAGCGCCAAGGTCGTCGTAGATCTTATTAGCCATAAAGACCATAGCCTTTGCAGATGGGTGGCAACCCCTGCCAGTCTCTGGGTTATAGTCGTGCTTTGGCATATAAACCTGGTCGTTGAAGCCATTTACAGCGAGCAGGTCAACAACCTTTGCATTGTCGCCATAGTGAGCTGCAATCTTATGGATTGCCTGCTGAACACCGACGCCAGTATAGTCGCCCACGATACATACAATCTTTGTATCTGCTCTACGCTCTAAAATCAGCTCGATAAGTTTGATATAAGCCTCGCAGAAGGTCTTATCATTCAGAGCCTCAACCTCAGCACGAGTAGTAGCTGCATCGGCAGCATCAAAATATGGCTTCAGGTCGGCATCACTTGGACCTGCGGTTGCCTTGAGTTCCACAGAGCCATAGAGAGGTGCGTGGTTCTTACTCCAGTCGTTTGTTCCACCGTGGATAATAACGATATCTGCCTCGCCAACACCCTGATTATCAATAAATCGCTTTGCGTAGTATGTCTCTGCCTGTGATGAAGAGTTTGCCACACAAGTACCTGAATATGAGATATTACGCTCAATAGTAGCATCAAGCATCAGCTCATTTGCCAAAATCCACCAATAGGTCTGAGACATAGAGGTCAAATCGCCATCAGCAGTTGGATAGTGACATCCATAGCCGAGAGGCACAATACCTCTAAATGTAGAGATACTATCGCCAATAACGCTAATACGCTTCTGAGTTGATGGAGTTGCAAGATTTGTCGCCATACCCTCAATTACAGGATAACCATCAGCATCCTTAACCCAACTCTTGAGCGGATAGCTACAGCTACCGCTATATGCTGCAACAGCGGCATTCATATTTGTCAGCAGCTCGTCTGTTGTAGTGATAGCTGCAATATGCTCGCCCTGTACTGGTTTGTTATTTGCTGCAGCTGGATTAAAGCTACGCGCCGACTCATCATAGTAAGCGTAGTCTACACTTGCGTGGTAGATTCTAGAGCCGATACCTGCAGCCAGTGTAGATGGATTTGAGTAAGTATCGTAGCTAATGCCGTCAGTATGGAAGCCGCTCCACTTGATAGTCGAATATACACCGTGAATTGTCGCTGCCACTGGGCTACCGTTCTGGAAACCGATAATACCCGCCATAGCGTTATTCTTAGAGGCATAACCTGCAGCGGTACTTGGAGTGTGAATCTCCTCAACGCGAGATGCGCAGTTAAGAATGTTTAGTGTTCCTGCTGTTACCTGTGCCCAACCCGCAATACCTGCTGCAAGGGTATAACCATTTGCTCCATTATTACCACGAGCCTCAATGCGACGACCTGCATAGACAGAGTTGATAATATTAAACATGCAAGCTGCATCGTTTACCTTGAGATAGCCCGCAATACCTCCAACAGAGTGCTGACCTACCAGATTTCCGTATGCAATACAGTTGTCAATAGTAGTCTCAACCTTTACAGTAGCAGAGCCGACAATACCGCCGACACTATACTGCGAGCAGGTAACATTTCCATAACTCTTACAGTTGATAATATTAGCCGTGCCATAGCTTGAGATAACACCAACAATACCACCAGCACAAGTTACATAGCTATGAACATCGCCATAAGATACGCAGTTAATAACATTACAAGCGCGATCAGCAGTACTATTACCCTGATAACCGACAATACCACCGACGTTATCCTCACCTGGGATAAATGCGTAGTTGATACAGTCAATAACGTGTGCAGTAGCGTTAGTACCCTCTGCATTAAGAGTCTCAAATGGCTGCAAAGCGCCCACAATACCACCTGTATGGTCTCCACGAGAAGAGATACAAGCCAACTGTGAAACAAGGCAGTTCTTTGCATATCCAGATGTGAGGTGAGATGTGATACCACCGGTATAGTTATCTGTAAAGTTAGATACGCAACCATCCACAACGCAGTAGTCAAATGTTGTAACAAATCTTGCACGACCAGCAATACCTCCACAGAAGTGGCTACCAGCATCAACAGTAGCTCCCTTGGCAAGTGTACACTTATTAAACTTTGTACCAGCTGCATATGCCACAATACCACCACAAAGCTGAGAAGTTGATTTTGCAGCACCGCTAAATGTTACGCCATCCATTGTACAGCCATTAACATAACCTGCCACACCACCTACATTACTACCTACATAGTCCTTACTATCCGCAGGCTCAATGAACTTCACGGCTGCAGTACCATTTACAGTAGCATCTACATTGATATTCTCAAATGTTGTATTAAATGCCACACCCACAAGCGCACCAACGTTAATGTATGAAGAGGTAATATTACTATCCTTAATATTGATATTCTTCAGCGTTGCACCCTCTGTATAACCAAATAGACCATACGCCGCAGCGGATGTATTGTTAATAGTAAGACCCGAAATAGTGTAGTTGCCACCATCATAAACACCCTTAAATGGCAGCGCTGCGCTATTAAGTGCAGATGATTCATCATACATATAGACACCGATAGGACCGACTTCCACGCCAGACACATCAATATTTGCCACCTGACGGTAGTGCTTATCAGCATATGGTGCAGTTGCATCACCAACTCGTATAGTGAGCATCTGCAAGTCAGCCGCTGTGCTAATCAGATATGGATTTGCAGCCGAGCCATCACCGCCACCCCACTCGCCAGCAATCTCACGGCGAGAAGCAGCATTATTGAGGTCAATATAGAGGTCGTAATAGGTATTACGAGCCACCTGCTTATTATAAGTATAGGTATAGATAGCCTTGTCGGTTGTAACCTCAACTGTTCCCTGATAGTTGCCCGGAGCAAGCACCATATAGATAGCCTTTGCATCAGCCTTAACTGCGCCAACAGCATACGGAGTACCCAGAGTAGTAGTTACGCTACCACAGTCGCCACCAGTGAGGGTCAAGCCACTATCAGCGCCACCATTTGCAAGGTCAGCAGTGAACTCACCTGCAACAACGCCAGTAGTCTTATAGCCAACAGAGAGCACCTTCTCACCTGCATAAGCACCCGTTGCATAGACCTTTGCCTGCAACAGCGATGCCATAGGGCGCATAGTTACCGATGCAGCAAGCTCGTTACCCAAAGCTACAGGGTAGCCAATCATTGGCATATTGGTTACATTGAAAACTGCCGCCTCTGTTTGACTCTGTGCCTGAGGAATGGTCAGCACAACATCCGAAATGCTCTTAGCATCATTAGCACCACTATGTGGGAAGTAGACATACATCTTATCGCCCGCCACAAAGTCCTTTGTAGTAGTTGAGCAAAAACCGCGACCATCCTGCAGAGCCACAACAGCCTCGGCATTTACAGTCGGTAGTGTAGAGGCGATGTAAACACCCAAAACCTCCTCACCATTACCCTGCCAAGCATAGCGTCCATCAGCAAAGAGAATACGAGTATCCTCGTCCAAATCAACATAGAAGTTCAACTGCTTAGAGGCAAGATTGTTCTCCTCAATAACATCCTTATTACAAGAATTTAGTCCCAAAATTGCAGCAATAGCCACAATAATAATATACAATCTCTTCATAGCCGTAACATTTTATAGGTTATCCTCCCCGCCAAATTCTGGCTGTTCAAAACTATCAGAGATTGCGAATCCCTGCTCTACATAGACCTTAAGGTCTTTTAACTTTGGAGCTGTATATGCTCCGATACGATTTTTATGCACCATAGGTATAAGATTTTAGGTTATTTTGACTCAAAGTTATGGATTTTTATTGATTTAACAAAAAAAGGGAGTGCTAAATGCACCCCCCCTTGTCATAGTTTGGTCTATCTACTACTTCTTATCCTTCGCTGGAAGCATATCGTATGCAAGCGGAGTTGCGATAAAGAGTGATGAGTAAGTACCAACGATAATACCAATAAGCAATGCGAATACGAAACCACGGATAGTAGCACCACCGAAAACAAAGATTGCAAGCAGTGTTACCAGTGTCGTACCAGATGTATTGAGGGTACGAGCGAGGGTTGAGCAGAGCGCATTGTTGATATTCTCACGAATGTTACGCTTTGGATAGAGTACGTTGTACTCACGGATACGGTCAAAGATTACCACTGTATCGTTAATAGAGTAACCGATGATGGTAAGGATTGCAGCGATAAATGCCTGGTCAATCTCAAGGTTGAATGGCATAAATGCGTAGCAGAGTGAGAACAGACCGATAACGATGAATGCATCGTGTACAAGGGCTGCAGTTGCACCAGTAGCCCACTGCCACTTCTTGAATCGAAGGGTGATGTAGAGACCGATTGCGATAAGTGAGAAGAGAATTGCGAATGATGCACCTGTTGTCATATCCTTTGCAATTGCAGGACCAATCTTATCTGCAGATACGATACCATTAACATCCTCCTGTGTATTTCTAAATCCATCAAGAGTAATCTCATAGCCATACAGAGGCTTGAGTGCATTGTAAATCAGTGCCTCAACCTCCTCAGTTGTCTCCTCAGAAGTATCGTCGTGCTTGTACTGAGTAACGATACGCATCTGGTTCTTCTCACCATACTGCTTAACCTCAAATGATGCGTTTGCAGCATCCTCAGCGTCAGCAAATGCATCGGTAAGCTGTGCGCGTACCTGCTCTGCAGTTACATCCTGGTCAAAACGTACAACAAATGTACGACCACCAGTGAACTCAACACCCAGGTTCAGACCCTGAATAAAGAGTGAAACAACAGAGATAAGGATTACAACACCAGAGATGATGTAAGACATCTTACGCTTGCCGATAAAGTCAAACTTAAAGTTTGTAAGCCAATTCTCTGACCAGCTACGTGAGAATGAGATATTACCCTTGCGAGCAACAATCCACTCGATAAGCAGACGAGTGATAAAGATTGAGCAGAAGAGTGAAGTGATGATACCGATAATCAGAGTTGTTGCGAAGCCCTGTACTGGACCGTTACCAAAGATATAGAGAACAATACCAGTGATAATGGTAGTAAGGTTACCGTCAATAATTGCTGAGTATGCGTTAGCAAAACCATCCTTAATAGCGGCTGAGATACCCTTACCTGCACGAAGCTCCTCCTTGATACGCTCAAAGATAATCACGTTAGAGTCCACCGCCATACCCATAGTAAGCACGATACCTGCGATACCTGGCAATGTAAGCACTGCACCGAATGATACAAGCACACCCATGAGCAGGAATACATTGGTTACAAGAGCAACCGCTGCCATCCAACCTGCACTCTTATAGAACAGACCCATATAGAGCAGTACGAGGATAAACGCGATTACAAATGACATAAGACCAGAGTTGATAGACTCCTGACCAAGTGATGGACCAACTACAGTATCCTGAATAATACGTGCTGGAGCTGGAACCTTACCAGACTTAAGAACGTTTGCAAGGTCCTGAGCCTCCTGGATTGTAAAGTTACCAGTGATAGATGAGTTACCACCCTCAATCTTGTTACGAACAACAGGAGCAGAGTAGACATAACCATCAAGAACGATAGCAATGCACTTGCCAATATTGTCTGCTGTAAGCTGAGCCCACTCAGTGATACCGTTAGAGTTCATAGACATTGAAACCTCAGCATCAGCACCAGTCTGAGCGTATGTAGCACGAGCGTCAGAGATTACGCCACCATCAAGCGGAGCCTTACCGTCTGCACGCTCAACCTTAATAGCATAGAGGCAGAGGCGGTTATCAAACATAGGCTCACCCTTGATACCCCACTTAAAGGCGATGTCAGCTGGGAAGCAGTCACGAACCTCTGGAAGAGCGAGGTACTTGTTGATTGTAGCAACATCTGCTGCAACAGCTGCACCAAGAACTGCACCACCAGCATAGTCTGGGCTAAGGAGTGCAAGAAGTGGGTTCTGCTCACGAGAGTAGCGGCTTGATGCCTCAGCAGCCTCACCTGCAGCAGCAACCTCTGCTGTAAGGTCAGTTGCCTCAGCATTCTCAGTAGCAACGCCCTCAGACTGGAGAGCCTTCACTGCAGCATCAGCACGAAGGAGTGATGGAAGAAGCTCTGCGCCGTTGTAAGTTGTCCAGAACTCAAGCGATGCAGTACCCTGAAGCAGCTTACGAACACGCTCTGGCTCCTTAACACCTGGAAGCTCAACCAAGATACGATTTGAGTTTGGAAGGCGCTGGATATTTGGCTGCATAACGCCGAAGTGGTCAATACGGCTACGGATGATGTTGAATGATGCAGAGATTGCATCCTCAGTCTCCTGGCGGAGAATCTTCACTACCTCGTCATCAGACATTCCTGGCTGAATATCCTTACGATCTGGGCTAAGGAAGATATCAACCAACTTACCGCCGTTGCTTGCCTCAGCATAAGCCTCTGCGAAGGTGCCGATATAGTCGCCTGAACCCTCCTTAAGAGCCTGTGCTGCCTTCTCAATAGCGGCAACAAATGCTGGATCGTCCTTGCTCTGACCAGCAAGTGACTTAACAACATCCTCAACCTGAATCTCAAGCATGACGTTCATACCGCCCTTAAGGTCAAGACCCAAGTTAATCTCCTTCTCTTTGCACTGCTTGTAAGTGAACTGTGCAAGACCAATGTTGTAAACAACCTTGTTCTGAATAGAATCAAGGTAGTACTGCTCCATTGCAACCTGCTCCTCTGCTGGGAAAGTTGCTGCGTACTCTACAGCATCCTTCTCTACGCTACGAGTCTTGAGCGAGAAGGTAAGCTGGTACACGCACGCCAGCGCAAGCAAGATTGCAACCAATTTGATAAAACCTTTACTTTGCATTTGAGTTAAAAATTAAAATTATTTGTTTTTAGTTTCGTTACTATACACAAAAGCACGCAAAGATAATAAATTATTTTCAATTTACAATCTTGCGCGCTCTAAATTCATCAATATCTGCATATTTTCGCCAAAAAAATAGCAAAAAACAGCGCCAACTCACCTGCAATTTAACCGTTTGCGGTATATTTTACGGGTAATAAGTAGGAGCGTTATCAAAAGATAGGTAATATTAAAAATAGCCAAAATCATAAAATCCCCATTCGGGAGCTCTGACCTTAACACAAACGGAAGTGCGACAACCGCAAGTGACAGCAGAGCATAGAGCGTTGAGAAGACTCTACCCACCGACCCTTTTGCATCAATCAACCACGGCGAAAAGTTATTATCTCTCCATATTCGCAGAGCGTAGTCTACCCATGGCGATGTTCCCACTGTATATGCCAACAATATCAAGAGCCATCCGAGGGCTAAGTACCAATACCTCCACGAGATATTGCTCCACATCGCCCAAGTATAAGCCGCGGACATAAGACCCCAATAGCCCAAACTGAGTAGCAGCACCACTACGGCGTACAATCTACTAAGACTAAACCTTTTCATACTATCGTCCAAAGATAAAAGCGATAATCAATAAGAGAACTAATGCTGCGCCCAATATTATAAAGAAGTTCTCCACATAGCTTGAGTGGGTATTCTCATCATTTGAGGCTTGAGGTACATCGGGCTTCCTATAGTTCAGGTATGGAATATCTAAGTCAAAAAACTTATTCCTCAGATAGGCAATCTGCCACTTCTCAAGGTATCCAAGTCGGCGATTGACACTCTTAACGCTACCATCAAGGCTATAGTTATTCACAATCATATCTGATGCCTGATAGAGATAATCTCCGAAGCCTAAATAGATAGCACAAGCGTCGGTCATATACTCAATCTTTGCCGAGGTATCCTTAAAGCCATGAATCCAGAGGAATTTGTGCGACAACTCATGAGCAATAATTGCAACAAGCTCTACGGGGAGATACTCACGATTTTGGAAGCGGTTTTTATCTATCTTTATATATACATACTTCGAGTCGTTGAGATTTACTAGCCCCGCCACATTATCAGGCAGCTCCTCAAGCTGAATTACTGGAGTGTAACCAATCATCACCATATACGCCGCCATCCTCTCGGCAAGTGTCTGAAGCTGGAACATCGTATAGTTCGGTGAAAGGAAGTAGCCAAAACTCTCCACCTCCTCCTTGAAAGTGAGTCCCTTGATTCTTGTCACTAAATGGTTGGCTATCAGGTCCAATCCACGCTCGGTAATGTTATTTTTCATGGTATTATAGTCTTTTTACTATAATAGAGGGGCAAAGTCCAAAAATATATCAAAATTTGCTATCTTTTTACCGTTCTGATAATATCTGGGACAATGAGCACTGGGGATGTAAGCAGCAGCAACCAGAGCCAATCCTCAAGTGGGAGGCTTGTAACATTAAAGAAGCTACCAGCAAAGTTTACAATCAGCACCTGACCCACAAGAATCACCGCCACAATCAACCAAAATCCCGAACTATTAGACTCTACAACAGCCTTACGATTACGGAAGAGGTCTACAAAATCTATTATCAAGCTGCGCTTTGTGCGGAAATACTTAGCGTTAAAGATATTCCAGAACTGCAGCAGCACAAATGTTGTAAAGAACACTCCCATATCGTGTCCGGTCATGTGCGCCTTTGCTGGCTCCAACACACCACTAAAGAACGCTCGCAGATCCTCAGCATCAAACATCTGAGCCACCGTTTCAGCATTTACATGACCCAAAAATTGCCATAGCCCCGACAAAAAGATAAAGAAAAAGAGTCCCGCACCAATGATACGCTTCAGCATTGACGCATCAATAATATGGCTATCAGGATTACGTGGAGGCTCATTAAGCACACTCCTATCGGGCGGCAGTGACGAGAGTGCCATAGCTGCAAAGGTATCCATAATAAGGTTTACCCAGAGCATCTGCGTCACTGTAAGCGGCGACTCTAACCCTAAAAATGCACCCAAAAGCACAATAAGGCATGCACAGAGGTTGATTGTCATCTGGAAGATGATAAATCGGCGAATATTCCTATAGAGCGAGCGACCCCACATAATCGCCATATTGATACTTGAGAAGGAGTTATCAATAATTGTTATATCGCTCGCCTCCTTTGCTCTTGACGTTCCATCGCCCATGCTCAGTCCCACCTGAGCCTTGCTGAGCGCTGGCGCATCGTTTGTGCCGTCACCCGTAACAGCCACAACATGCCCAGCCCTCTGCAGCAGCGTTACGAGGCGAGCCTTATCATCTGGGCGTGCACGAGAGATAATCTTAAAGTTTTTATCTGCAACAAGTGCAAGTGCCTCTTCGTCCGACATAGCCGCAAACTCTGGACCTGTAATGCTCTGCTGAGCCTCCCCAGCATCAAGCAGACCGATCTGACGACCTATCTCATTCGCCGTACCAGGGGTATCGCCCGTAACGATAATAACACGCACGCCAGCCCTGTTACGACATGTATCTATAGCCTCTATAACATCATCGCGCACTGGGTCGGCAATGCCCACAACACCAACAAAAAGCAGTGGGTTACTCTTACCACTCACAACCTCTTGATAAGCAAAGCCCAAGGTGCGCATCGCCCTATTCTGGTAGTGCTCAAGCGTGCCATTTACATACTCAGCACTCTTTGAGCCAGCAATAGCGTCACACATTGAGAGTACAATCTCTGGTGCACCCTTAACAAGACGGAAACAACGACCATCCTCCAACTTTACGGTGGTCTCCATATACTTTGTCTCGGTAGAGAATGGCTGCTGACTTATAACACTCACCCCGCGGCGGTAATTCTCATAATCACTACCGCACTTTTTGAGCCACTTGAGCAGCGCCCCCTCTGTAGGGTTACCAATCACTCGCACCTCAGCCCCATCATCACTCGTAAGCTCAGCGGTAGAATTGACCGCAATATTTAACTCAATAATCTTATCACTATTGACCCCGTAGAAGTCTGTCGCCACAACATCCATCTGATTCTTTGTCAGTGTGCCCGTCTTGTCGGTGCAGATGACTGTTGTCGCGCCCATAGTCTCACAAGCGTGCAACTTACGCACTAAGTTATTAGCCTTAAGCATCTTACGCATACTAAGCGCAAGGCTCACAGTAACACTCATCGGCAATCCCTCAGGCACAGCAACCACAATTAGTGTTACAGCAATCATTATTGACGAGAGCATAAACTCGGCAAAGTGCAACCAATCAAAGTCCCCATCCGCCAAATAGCTATCCGAGAGGAAGAAGAGCACAGTTCTGCCAATAACAATCAGCGTAGCCACAATAAAGCTCGCCTTAGAGATCCAACCGCCCAGCTGGTCAAGCTGTTGATTTAGCGGAGTCTCAACATCGCTACCCTCGCGTGTCAATGCAACACCTTTACCCTCCTCAGTCAAATCTCCTACAGCTGTAACAACATAGTAACAGCTACCCTCAATAATCATTGAGCCTCGCAGCAGAAAGTCTGACGGGTAGGTGGCATTTGGGTCGCTATTCTCCTCTCCAACGCCCTTCTTAGCGTAAATCTCGCCCGTAAACTTAGACTCGTCTACCTTGAGCGAATTGGAGAGTAGCAAAGTACCATCTGCAGGCACCTCGTCACCACTCTCAAGGTAGACAACATCGCCCACAACAACATCCTGCTTCTTTATTCTAAATGGTCGGGCAATAAGTTCAACGACAGACTTATGTCGCCCTGAGAGCACCTGGTCGCCCTCTGAGCGCACAGCCTCAACGCCTTGCTCTTTAGTCTGCTTGTCGGCAATATCCTCTATAGCACTCTTCTCACAGAATGGATTATCCCCCTCTAATGTATCACGCAGGTAGTCAAAGGCGACTTTATTGGCAAAACTATCGTTCTCTGGCACTGGGTTGAGCACTATATCGGCAATCTCCAACCCCTCATTGACATAGTAATCCTCCTTGTCGGGTGTACTATCTACCTTCTGGTCTGGCTCAGTCTCGTCAAGGTTAAGCACCACGCTTCGTTCACTATCCTTGTTGAGCTGCACAGCACGATAGACAACAATTGGGCGGTCATCTTTGACCTTGTTGAGTATCTCAAACTCCTTGTTTGCCTTCACCTCAAATAGGAAGGCAATTCCTGTGGCAAGTAGTAGCGCCACCAATACGCCCACTGGCTCTAAAAGCATTGAGGTCCCCTTTCCCATCCATACAATCTCATATATAGAGATTGCTACAGATAGGCAGAAGACAACAAGCAACACAATAATTATCGGATCCTTGAACTTATCAAGATATTGACGCCACAGCGGCTCCTTCTCTGGTGGAGTGATAATATTGCGCCCTTTCCCGCGCTCTACCGCCTCTGACTTAGCCTCTAAACACTTTGATAGTATAGTTTGTCTACTCCTCATAACTAAAATAAAGCTATATTGCGGCACAAATATAACTCAACCACAACAAAGAACAGCCCAAAATCCAACCGTTTGGATTTTTAACTTATTCTGTTATATCATACAGCGCCACTAATAGAACTCGTCAAGTACATTGTGCAGATGGCTCGGGATGTCGTTGTACCATATCCACACCTCAACTGCCTTCATGCGGTCGGGCGCTGATAGACTTTCAGAGGATTTGTAGTAGTCGCAACGGTCAATGATGTATATTTTGCTACAAGTACGCTTCTTGTCAAGCATCCAGTTGTAGGCATCGTCCGAAGTGGTGAACTTCAGCAGCTCTGCCGCCTCAACAACGCTGCTGCTTAAAATCTCAAGTGCCGAGATTGGTAAATCTACCACAACATGGTTAAAGCCTCGCCCTGGCTCGTGGTAGAACTTCAATGTATAATCTACAGCGGTGTTTGTGATAAAAAAAGTATCCTCGAGCAAATCGTACCGCCACAATCCATCCCTACCCACGCCCTTGTCGGAGGTAACGCTAAAATCGCCGAGTATATATAGACTCTTTGTCGTAACATCCTCAGCCCGACAAAATAGACTCAACAGCGCGAGCGCTACAACAAGAAAAAACCGCTTCATAACCTATCTTTTCTGCAAAGTTAGCAAAAAAAGCAAAACAAAAAACCTCCCGCATAAGCGAGAGGCACTTTTCTTTTGGTATGAAAAAATTACACTATCTTTGTTATTCTGTTATTGTCTACAACAAGGTGCAAGGGACTCGTCGCTATACTTCTCGTTGAATGACTCGCGCCCTGCTGCGTTAGTATTTACATAGCACTGATACTTGAATGTGCAACCCTTCTTGCAAAACATCATTGGCAGCGCACCCTCTAAGAGAAGCTTGCCATCTTTGTACTCCACAACCTTCAGAGTCTCGCTATAGACGCCCTTGCTCAACTCGTCTGAGTGGATGGTAAGCGTAGAGGCTGCAATGTCATAGCTCCACGACATCTTGTGGTAGAGATATGGATGCTCCCCCGCCTTGTCGCAGTTGCTGTATAGGTGAGCCATATATCCCATACGGCACACGCCACCCTCAAGGAAGAGTATCGGTGCGCCAACGCTGTAGTCTGCACCCTTCACGCCGATTGATCCAAACTCTAACTGCCCAAATGCCTTAATGCACTCCTCACCACAATATACCTCAACATCTGAAGCTGCAAAAACGCCGCTCTGCAAGTCAGCGACCAACTGCTCCATAACCTCTGGAGTCACCGCGCGAGATAGTTCATCGCCACCATTCGCCACACAATTAACTCCATCCTGGCATGCGACAAACGCCATCGCCACCATCAAAATGCTCAAAAATCTTTTCATAACCGTAATGTTTTAAGTGTTTTATATATGTTACCATGTAAATCCGACACCTAACTTCGGACCACCGGTCATACCTCTGCCAAAATCTGCTTGAAAAGAGAGCCCTAACTCTAACATTTTCCCACCCTTAAATCTCACTGCAACACCCGCCAGTGGCTCTACATAGTAAAATTCGTAACTACCATTTATCTCCGCAGGAGCAGCATCTGGACCTAAGTCTGGAAGATAACCCTTGCAGAATCCACCACCAAGGTTTAAGCTAAAATATGGTGTCACTTTACGGTCAAGTACATTTGCCCTAAGATGTAGATAGATTGGCACTTTCACATTTGTCTGTCCACTATTATCATCCGAATCAATGTTGTAGATTGTGTATTGCACTCCAATACCTCCACCCATCATAAACCATTTGTTAAACGCATAACCATTTACCAAATCTACACTACATCCAACATCTAACGATGTCGCTGTAGTCATATCGTTCATAACACCTACGCGCACCGATCTAAAATACCCGCGCTTGGCATATCTGTACTCTTGCGCCTCGGCGCTAAATGCAACTGATGCCAACAAAACTATAAATAAAAATAGGCGTTTCATAACCGTAATGTTTTAAGTGTTATTATTATGCGTTGTTATTTTTTGTTACCAAGTATAGGATACTCCGAACTTAATTCCATTATACGAGCCGAGCCAAATTACACCACTAAATAATCGTGACACACCAAAATCAATCGTTCCACCATTTTTTAAGTGCACAGCCACACCGAGCTTAGGGTCTAAATAGAGAGCTGAGGCGACACCACTGTTATAGTTGTCTACTAATATACCCCCACCAACACCGAGCGAGAAAAATGGCGTAACCCTGCGGTCTAAAATATTAAATCTGGCATGCACAAAAAGTGGAATAACAGCCTCTACCACACACTCGTTTTCATAACCTTTGTATGACATCATATTCGCGCCCACACCCGCGCCCAACATAAACCACTTATTAAACGCGTAGCCATTTATCACCTCCGCACCTATACCTATAGGATGGTTATAATCATCCCACAAAATATAACTAACATTAGCCGTTCCGAAATACCCGCGCTTGGCGTATCTGTAATTGTCATCTGTTCGAATCTCACCGAAAGCACTAAACGATACAATAAATAGAATAAACAAAAGTAATAATCTCCTCATTTGGCAGAAATTTTAGTTAAAGAAGATATAACTAAACATACAACTATAATTAAACGAATGCTCCTTAATTGATGTATCATCTAACAGCTCATTATCATTTTTTTCATCATGGAACAAATCTATAAAATACCAGCCATCGCTTTTACCACCCCATCCATAATTACAATGAAGATAATAGTCGCGCTTGGATTTGTTTGAGTTCTCATTTTGCATATAACCATCAATTATCCAAGAATGTCCTCCAAAGAAAACTTCTGAATTAGCAGCAGAAATAATCACAGGCTTGTTATTGTTAATACTATTTACAATTTGTAATAAGCGTTTAGCTTTTCTACCAAACCATTTCAAATCAATAGAATACAACAAGTCATTCTTTAAGTAAGATTTCATTTCTCTTGGTGTAGCAATACCAGAGCCACTTCCTTTTCTTTTATACGATACGCCTATACCATCTGCAATTTCTTTAGTAAATTTAGATACATCACTCTCCGCAGTAGTAAGAGGTGTTGAACTATTTGAATTGCTAAAATCAGTATCACTAAATGTTGACCAGGTTGAGTTAGTCACGCCAAAAAACCACGACAAGTCTCTATTTGCAAAATAAGTAAGTACCTGCGCAGTAGCAATTGTCGTACAACCGATAGGACATCTTGTCCCTTCTTCTGACAAGGTCTCCACACGAGCATTAAACGGATAGTATTGATTCCATTTGGTACTAACTATCGGACCTTTACACTCCAAAGCGACATCATTAACACTATCCATATCTGCTTCATCCTCAGGTAGATTTGTGTAGTAATCTGGACTATATGTTACGTTATACGCATATAAATAAAGTAAACTACTATTGTTGTTATTATCCTCCGCAAACACATACGGAGCAAACATTACGGTTGCTGAAAATAGCAGTAAAAATAGTCTTTTCATAGCTTGAGATTTTTGAACTTTTCATATCACAAAATTAGTCGTACCTGGCTAAAGTAACAAAAAAATGGCGCGAAAAAAACTATCGCGCCATTTTGTAACGCATTGTAAATCAATTATTTACAATGCTACCACAAACTAAAATCTATCGCAAATATAACGCATTGAGTATCAATGCGTTAGCAGTATACTGCTGAAAATCAACAATTTACTATAAATATTTCAAAAAAAGTTCCTTATTTTCAGATGTTGAGTCCTTGATTTTCTTTCTCAAACGCGAAATTCTATTGTACACCGCACTTGAGTTACAGTTTAAGAACATACATATTGCTTGAGTCGTAAAGCCAGCGCATAAATAGCAAGAGAGCATATACTCATTTTCCGAGAGCGTTGGAAATTCACTCTTTAGTTTCTCAAGAATGTTGTCATAACATCCATTTATCTGCTCCTCTAATTGGACAAGATAGGACTTACTGCTGATATTACCAATTATACGCTTTACATGGTTAAGTATAGCACTCTGCTGCTTTGGATTGTCAGAGTACTCAAAATATGTACAACAGAGTTCATTAATCACCTTAAACGCCTCGCCAAATATTTCAGAAGAGACCTCTTTCAACTTTTCATCACGCTCTGCTAACTCGCTATGCAGACTCTGCACGGAGAGTAAATACTGTTTTATAAGTTCATTTTTATGTGCAATTTCTCTCCTCTTTTTAATGTATACATACAGAGAAACGGACAAAACAGACAATACAATTAATACACACATCAATATATACCTACCCCTCTGCTGTTTTGCCCTTAACTCGTATTGAATTGCCTTCTGCTTAAAATATTTACTTTCGGCTGCTGATACTGGATTATTAATATTATCAAACAGAATTGCATTATGAGAGAACAATGCTTTAGAATACATCTTATAGCTCTCTATATATTTGCGATTGGCTTGCAAATAGCGAGTATGGTAATACCTCATATACACTGAATCTACTCTATTTTTAGCCAACTTCCATCCCTGCTCAAGCAAGTTTTCAGCTCTCTTTTTATTTCCCACCTGCGCGTACAAGTGTGCACCCGTACCACAAATAGATAAAAATTTATATATAGCATTATCTGAAAACTCGTTTTCCATTTTTATCAACAAGTTGTACCCAACTATAAAGTTATTACTCTTTTCATAAGCCTGCAATAGGCTTTTATAGCACAGAAGATTTATTTGAGTATAATTACACGAATCTGCAAGATATATAGTTCGTCGCAGTGTCTCAATACTCTCACTATGGCGTTCCATACACCCCAACAATTCTCCAGCCTTATACAACTGATAGATCTGATGTTTCAGTAGTTTAGCCTCTTTATAGAAGTGATACGACTGCTCGGCATACTTGTAAGCCTTCTCGTAATTGTAATACTTCTCATACATCTGCCCCAACCTTGAGTAGAGCAACCCCTTGAGGTAGTTATCCTCAACGCTCTCTGTATACTGTGCGGCATCAAGGTAGTAGAGCAGGGCTTGCTGGTAATTTTTCGCATTTTCGCAGGTGCGACCGAGGTAGTAGTAGGAGCGCATACGCTCCTCAGCCGTACCGTGGGCATCGTAGTAGGATGCTGAGTAGCGGATAAGAGAGTCGGAGGCGACATCTACAAAGTTTTTATCCAGCGCCGCGGTGTAGAGAAGTCCATAGCGGGCGCGGACTTTGGGGCGCAGAAGTGCGTGGCGCTTAACGCTCTGCAGTGTGACGAGTGCCGAGTCGGGAGCGTCAGAGAGCTGTCGCTCCGCCTCCGTGAGTATATCATTCACGTGCAGAGCTTGGCAGCCACAGAGTGTGCAGAGCACAAATATTGCAATCCAGCCACGCATAATTTACTTAACAAGTTTGCGCCACATATTATGTTCAGCGATAGGGGTCAGCCTCTGCTGTTGTTCAACATAGACCAGTGAAGCGGGCAGCTCAACGTAGTAAGATTTGCTACTTTTGTCAAACTTTACGGTATACTGCTCTCGGTTTGCGAGGTTATGCACCTCGGCAAAGCCCGTATTGACATAGTTTTTAAGGGTGCTACGGTGCTGGATAATCTTAGAGATATAGTTCATAAACGAGCTCTTGCCACTATCTTTAGTAGAGAGGTGCTCGTAGATAACAACAAGGTTATAGATAAGGTTTGCCCAGTCACTTTTATAGTTAAGCAGCGACTGCTTGACACTCTCAACGCTAAAATGGTCAGAGTCTAAAAGCTGCTCAATCTCCACATTGTTCAGGTAGCCTAAAGCCTTATCAAAGCACTCCTGACTCACACCCGCGCGACCATATTTAAGCAGCAGCAGGTAGAAACTCTTAGCCTGCGGTGCCGACTCAAAGCGCAGCAGTTCATTGTTAAGGTCTGCAAGGCGAATATCGCCACGAGAGTCAATAACTACGCTGCTCACAATCTTAGCCTCAGAGCTGAGATAGTCATACAGCAGGCGATAATAGCCCTGATAGTTTATAAGGTCCACCGTGCGCTCTAATTGATGAACAAAGTGGAGAATACGCTGCTTGACCGAGCGCGAGATATCTATGCATAGGAAGTCCACCGTCTTAACAAGCCGACCATCATCCTCAAGAATGTAGTTCTCGCCAACCTTAACCATCAAAAATCCATCGTACGGTATCGTACCAATCTCCATATTATATCTGGCACAGACAACCTTATAGAAGGTCTTAATATCCATCTTAGAGAGGGTGCTATTCAGATCTGCAAGCCTTGCCCTATCGCCTACGGGGACAATAAACTCCATAGAGCGGCGCAAGAAGTCAAAGTCGCCATTTTGCTCGCCCGTAGGGTTCCACTGCTGCTCTAACTGAGCCACGACATTAGGCAGGTAGAAGAGCTGCAGCCCCACATCACCCAACGCCTTAGTAAGTAGCAGGTAGTCGTACTTATCATTAAGCACACTGCTCACCTCGCTCTGCTCGCTACGCTCTAAATAGACAATCTGCTCAGAGAGGCACTCCGCCTCAATGTCTGAAGAAGAGACCACTGTGCACCAATCGCGCGACGACTCCTCTAACGAGAGGCGCACCGCCGCAAGGAGTAGATTCTCGCGGTTATCAATATCGTTATCCACGCCAACCACCGACCCAAGCACCGCGAGCACATCCCTCTTAGTCTGCTCGGTCAAGACTTGCAGACAAGCCAGAGCCTGCTGTAACGAGATGTAGTGTATAAACTCCAAATCTCCCGCCTCAATACCGCAAGTACGCTGCAGACGGTCAAGCAGAGTAACCTCATCGCGGTGAATCTGCTTATCCGCCTTAACCAAATCCACCGCAATCTTAAACAGTGCTCGCTTCTGGATGTCGGTAAGTGATATTTTAAGGTCACAACCCATCGTAACTACACTCTATAGCCGATTTTGCGCATAGTATTATCGCGTTCAATACCCTCCATCTTACGACGAATCTCCTCAAAGACCTTCAGTGTATCTGGGCGCAAAGATGGGTGAGTATTGCTAATTGTTGTCTCAAGAATTTGCTGAGAAATAAGCGTATCGGTATATGCCGACACCATAGCCGCATCGTTTACTACGTATGCAATATCGCTGGCGATAAATCCCTCAGTAAGCTCAGCAAGGCGCTGAGCATCAATATCTTCAGAGCATGGTCGGCCTTTAAGGTGGACAAGGAACATCTCACGACGCGCCTCGCAATCTGGCAGTGGCACATAGACCTGCTTATCCATTCGTCCCGTACGCAAAACTGCAGGGTCAATCTTATCAGGGCGGTTGGTCGTTCCGATGACAAAAATTCCGCGCTTAGAGCAGTTATTGAGCTGAGTGAGGAACTCATTTACCTCGCCCGAAGAGTACTCTGCCGCACGAGAAGAGCGGTCTGGCACAAGGGCATCAAACTCATCAAAACAGATAACTATCGGAGCATGTCGTTCTGCCATCTTAAAGAGTTTGCCAATCTTCTCCTGTCCGCCATGGACAAACGAGCTGGCAAGGTCAGAAGACTTAACAAGGACAAAGTTAAACTGCGACTCCTCGGCAAACTTCTCCGAGATAAAGGTCTTACCGCATCCTGGAGGACCATAGAGCAACATTCCATTCGGAATTGTCACACGATACTGCGCCGCCTTCTCCTTATTTCGCAACACAAAGAGCACGCGCTGCTCAAGGTAGCTCTTAAGCTGCGACATACCTGCAATATCGGCAAAACCATTACCGCCACCCGTCTTAATCTCAAAATTGACGCGATTTGGATCCTGAGGGTTATAATCATCATCCCTCTGAGGTTTGCGCTCATCGCCACCGCGCCTGCCAGACTTATCCTGCAGAGGCTCGCCCTTCATTTCGCTCTTTGACGCACCCTGCTCAGCACCTGCATCTTGCTGTATAAAGCTCTGAGCATCAAGGTCTTTAAGCACCTGCTCAACACTATGATAGCGTTCCATAAACGGAATAGCAAGACCCTTACTAAGCACCGTCATTAGGCGAATATCAATATTGAGTAGAGAAAAATCTATAGGATTGTCGGCTCTCTGGGCGCGGATAATCATAGCCTTACGCGAATAGCGAGCATCTGGCTCAAAATTCACATGCCACGGCACACGACCAGTGAGCATAGTATAAAATACAGCCGTAGCGGCAAAAATATCGCTACGCTCGTCGTACATACCAGCAAAGGTCTCATTTGCCGAGTAGAAGAGTTCAAGGTCGGAGGTATCAAATGGCACATCGCCACTACACTTCTGCGAGGCGTGTCCCAAATCTATAATCTCTGGCGTTGATGAGGCTGTTGCACTGAGCATAATATTACGCGGAGTGATGTCGTTATGGTAGATGCCCTGACTGTGCATTGCCTGTAGACCCTCAAGCACACCAGCGAAGATTCGCACCGCCTCTGCCTCCGAAAATTTATGCTCACGATAGAGCTTTTCGGCTACAAGTTCGCCGCTAAAGTAGTTTGTTGTGTAGTATTGGCAGTCACTCTGCGCTGTAGAGATTGTTCCACTGCTGATAAAGCTAGCAACATTGCGGCTCTTAATCTTCTGACTATACTCAATCTCAAGAATTACCCCCGTCTGCGGATTTATAAGCTTACTTGGCACCAACTTCATTATATAGACCTTCATAAAGAAGGGTTGGTGCGACTCATCCTCAACACGATAGGTCTCTGTATATACATTTGCTTTAATAAGACTCTGGACAAAATATCCATCAACCCTCTGTCCGCTCTCAAGTACTGCCATAGTTATAAGTTTTGGTTATGTCTACAAAAATAACAAAGATTTGCAATTTCTGCAAATCTTTGTTATTTAATAGTATGTAATATAGATTACTCTACATCTATAAACTCAAGATTTGAATACTTCTGCTTTGTTGTATAGCCATTTGCCCAACGCTCCCAGTAGTATCTGTCATTAGCATCGTTATTGAGCTTATGCTGAACACTTGCCTCGTATCGGTCGGCACCATCACCGCCCTTTACAGCGCCAACATAACCACCGACCTTACAATCCACTACGCGAAGGTTCTTATTACCCTGACCAACCAAAGCACCACGATACTGCATAGTCTTTGAGTAGTCAACCACCATATTGTTAGCAGTCTCATCCCAATCCAGAGTACCATCGTGAGCAGCCAGAATCTTACCCGTATTCACACACTTTGAGATAATCGGATTAGCAGCACCACCGTGACCAAGAATTCCACCCAAAATCAGGTAGATATTTGAAGATGACTTACCCTCCTCAGCTGTAGTCTTGTACATAGCGCACACGGTACCCTTATTCTCACAGCCCTCAATAATAGAGTACTTATCCTCAAGGAAACCTACAATACCACCAAGGAACTCTGCAATAGAGGTCTGACGCTCAAGAGCAACAATACCTGAGTTCACACAATTATAGATAGCTGCACTATTGTTAAGACCTGTAAAACCACCTGCGCGGAACTTACCACCAGAGAGAAGTCTTACAAGACCTGCATTCTCACACTGCTCAAGGTGGACACCGCAGAGCTTATCTGCGTTAAGGTTTGTACCACCGTAGCAGCAAGCAGCAAAACCACCACCATAGTGCCATCCAGTATAAGCAGAAGCAGCGTAGATAGTTACAGTACCTGTATTCTTACAACCCTTCATCACAATACCGCGATCTGCGCCTGTACCTGCAACTCCACACTTACCAACAAAACCACCAGCTGCGGTCTGCTGTGCAGAAGCATCTATTGCACCAAGATATACATCGCCCTGATTCTCGCAGTTGATATACTCACTCATAAAACGAGCATAACCGATGAAACCACCCAAGCAGGTAACGCTTGACAAAGTGTTTACCTTATCGATAGTTACAGTACCCTTATTGATACAGTTCTCAAACTTTGCAAGGTTGTTTGCGCCACCATTTGTAACACCAACAAAACCACCTACTGATGGAATAATCTCAGATGTTGTATTCTCTGACAAACATACTGCGCCCTCATTAACACAGTTATACAGAGTGTGGCAGTTCATACGACCTACAACACCACCAACATGGATTGCAGTACAGCTTGCAGCTGTTGAACCACCGCATACAGAACCGGTATTAGTACAGTTGCTCATAGTGCTCACCTCCTCACTGCCGCGTGTAATATAACCAAATACACCACCTACATAGCTATCCTTACCACCATTGAAGTTGGTAATCGCGCCACTGTTAGAACAATCCGCAACCACTGGAGTGCAACCAGCAGAGCCATCAGAGAGAATAGCAATAACACCACCAACAATGCTCTGTCCATCAAGACCTGTAGCGTAAGAGATGTTTATATCACCCTCGTTCTTACAATTCTTAACTACTACATCATCTGTAGCGGCATATGCACGACCAATAACACCACCAAGGCGTACCTTAC
This sequence comes from Rikenellaceae bacterium, assembly GCA_015059805.1. Classification (GTDB taxonomy): domain Bacteria; phylum Bacteroidota; class Bacteroidia; order Bacteroidales; family Rikenellaceae; genus Alistipes. The sequence continues at coordinate 9,074 of SUZO01000011.1, read as the reverse complement.
CAGATGTGTTCGGACCAGCAGAGAACGAAATCTTACTTGTGCAGTTCTCAACAGCGCCACCGCTAATCTGTGCCACTACGCCACCGACATATGACCAGTTTTTATCAGGGTCTGCCATATCCTCAACAATAGTACCCTCAACAGTAAGGTTCTTAACAACGCCGCCATTAGCCACTACGCCAAACAGACCTGCGCTATTGTGATAGCTCTCCACTGCCTTACCTTCCTCGTCTATAAAGCTAATCTTGTGAGTGTCATAGTTGTGGTTGATTGTAAGACCAGAGATTGTGTTGCCATTACCGTCAAAAATACCTACAAACTGAGGCTTGATAACCTGTGCTGCATCGTTATTGCAACCGATAGCAATCCAGTTTGTATAAGCAGAGAGGTTGATGTTGTTCTTAAGAACGACAACGCCATCCTCGTTAGAGAACTCAGCACCTGCAGGGTAACGCTCAGTAGTACCATTGATTGCGTCAGCAAAAGCCTTCATCTGCTCTGCTGTAGAGATACCGTCAGCAACCTTATCCTTCAATACATCCTTAACAACCTGATAGATATGTTTGTGCTCATCTACTGCACTCTCAGCAGGGTTATATGCACCCCAAATTACGCGACGAGCATTCTCTGCTCCATTCTTGTAGAGCTTCAAAACCGCCTTTGCGTGGTAAAGTGGAGCGTAGAGAGTTGTATTTGTAACCTCTGTTGCAACACCATTCTCATCTGTTACGGTCTCTGTAGTAGTTACAGTGCGGGTAAGACCCATAACTACAGCCTGCACCTTACGAGCAGTTGCAAGGTTTGTAAGTCCTGCAAGGTTTACCTTAACGCTCTGACCCACCTCTGCATTGTCAAGGCTGATAGCGCCAGTAGCGGCATCAATAGTAACGCCTGAAGCTACAGCATAGGTATCAGCAAGCACAGAGTTTGTAAGAGAGAGAGCATCTACATTCCAATCCTTTGCCGCTGAGAGCTCAAGCTCAACTACAGAGGCGAGTGGATTCATCTTTGCTGTTAGCTTATTGTTCTCAACAACTACATTTGCTGCGTAGAAGTAGAGCGGCATCTTGTTTGTCATTTCGCCCTCTGTCTGCTCAGCTGCAACATCATAAGTTGCACTCATTGCTGCAGCGTCAACACTCTTTACGTTGTAGAAGATAGCCACTGGCTTGCTAAGGTCAGCTGGAACAAAGGCATTAGCCTCATCCTTTGGACCAAACTCAGACTTAGCGCCTGCAATAGTTGTCTGGTAGATGTAGCTCTTGCCATCATAAACAATTATAAGCTCATCACCAACCTCCCAGCTAAACTTACTGGTCTTAGCGACTGTGTCACCCTCAACAGTCACACGTGTCATATCCTCCACTGAAGCTACAAGGGTAATACCACCCTCAATGCCCTCAATAGACTGATCACCATTTACACCGACATTCAAATCAGATGTCAAATCCTTTGAGCAGCTTGCCAACATAGCAACAACTGCCATAAGCATAAAAATCTTCCTCATAGTTCTTGTTGTTTTTTGTTGGTTAATTACTCCTCATCACGACCCTCAAAATCGAGATCATTGAAGTCCGACGGAACCGAAATCGCAAATCCCGCCTCAATAGTACAGCGGCACTCGCGCAAAATAGGACGTTGATAGTCCTTAATTAGTGCTGTTTTCATAATGGTTTTTTATTAGGTTTATAAAGTCATACCTCTTTATAGAACAAAGACACGCAACCACAGCACTACACCCAATCCGCTTGAATATTTATCACAAAAAAAGTCAGTAACATCTCTGCTACTGACTCTACGCACTATATTTCAGCCCTACTACTTTGTAGTATCAAAGGTATAAGCCTCCCAAGGGTGCTGTGCATCTGCACCATTCTCAAGAATATTCTCCACATGAACAAGCATTGGGAAGTCCTTAAGATCTACCTGTCCAAGCTCCGCCTTGCGATAGATAGCCTTAGCAACACGACGAGCAACAACGAGTGACTCAAGAGTTACACCTGCAAGAATCTCCATAGCCTCATCGTAGCTCTTACCCTCGCCAAGAAGGATACCAATCTTACGGGTACGACCACCGTAAACAGTAACATAGAGGTCACCAATACCGATATTCTCGCAATCAAACTCTGCACCCTGAATAGCGAGCAGACGGCGCATCTCCTTCACTGCCTGATAGAAAGCTGCTGCCTGAGAGTTGTAGTGCAGACCTGCATCTGCACCTAAATATCTGTTTACCAGACCGATAGTGAGTGATACACCGAGCGCATAAGCGTTCTTGAGCGCCACTGCACTCTCAAGACCGAGAACATCGTTTGTAAGAGAGATATGGTAGTAAGATGTATTGAGAGTCTCGCGCATCATGCGGAGCACAGCAGAGTCCTTACCGCAGAAGGCAACCTCAGTCTGGTCGTGGAAGACAAGCTCATAAGAGGTACAAGGACCACCAATAGCGCACACCTCACGCTCAATACCCCTCTTTGCAAGCTCTGCCTGCCAGTAGTCTGGATAGCTAATCAGAGTACCATCCTCAAGGTTAATCAGACCCTTAGTTACAGAGAGAACAGGAGTCTTTGGGTCGAGATTAGTGAGAATCTCCTCAAGGAACCAATCTACACCGAATGATGAAACACCACCAATAACAAAGTCGCAACCCTCAACGGCAGTTTTCCAATCCTCAATCTGGTAGTACTTAATACCCTCTGGGAAATCGCGGTCAAACTTTGGATGGCGATTTGTAGCCTTACAAGCGTCAATAATATCACGATCAAGTGGAGAGCCAACAAGGCGTACTTCGTGACCATTCTCTACTGCAGGAAAGGCGAGTGCCGAACCCATCATACCAGAGCCAATAATTGTTACAACTCTTTTCATTTTGTTTCTTTTTTAACAGTTTATAAATGCAATTAGTTTACTTTTCTTTCTCTTTATACACTATAAAGACAACCAAAGTCCTCTTTACACCCTGCAAAAGTAATACATTTTTTTCTTTTTACGTACTTTTACACAAAAAAAAGAGGGTAATAGCCATCTATTACCCCCTTTTTGCTATTTTGAAGCCCGATTAAGCCTATTTTACCTCCTCAAACTCTACATCCTCAGGCTGAGCCTTAGCATCTGAAGCACCGCTTGCACCAGCGCCTGGGTTTGCACCCGCACCTGGGTTTGCGCCGCCCTGCTGTGCCTGCTGTGCAGCGTAGATATCCTGAGAAGCCGCCTGCCATGCAGCATTCAGCTCTGCAAGAGCAGTATCAATAGCAGCTACATCGCTATTCTTATGCGCCTCCTTGAGCTTAGCAAGTGCAGCCTCAATAGCAGACTTCTTCTCTGCTGGAATCTTATCGCCATACTCCTTAAGGTTTTTCTCAGAGGTGAAGATATTTGCATCGGCAGCGTTAATCTTCTCAATACGCTCCTTCTCAAGCTTATCCTTCTCCTCATTTGCCTTTGCCTCGTCACGCATACGCTGAATCTCAGCATCAGTAAGACCACTTGAAGCCTCAATGCGGATAGTCTGCTCCTTACCTGTACCCTTATCCTTTGCAGATACGTTCAGGATACCGTTTGCGTCGATGTCAAAGGTTACCTCAATCTGTGGCACACCACGTGGAGCTGCTGGGATACCATCAAGGTGGAAGCGACCGATGCTCTTATTATCGCGTGCAAGTGGACGCTCACCCTGGCAGACGTTAATCTCTACAGAAGGCTGGTTGTCAGCAGCGGTAGAGAAGACCTCGCTCTTACGAGTAGGGATTGTAGTGTTTGCATCAATGAGCTTAGTAAACACACCACCAAGAGTCTCAATACCCAATGAGAGCGGAGTAACATCAAGAAGTACAAGGTCATCCTTAACATCACCAGAGAGGATACCGCCCTGGATAGATGCACCTACAGCTACAACCTCGTCTGGGTTTACGCTCTTATTTGGAGCCTTACCAAAGAACTTCTCAACAATCTGCTGAATTGCAGGGATACGTGTTGAACCACCTACAAGGATTACCTCGTCAATCTGTGAAGCACTGAGACCTGCATCACGAAGAGCTATGCGGCATGGCTCAATAGTGCGCTGAACAAGGTGGTCACAGAGCTGCTCAAACTTAGCACGTGTAAGTGTCATTACAAGGTGCTGTGGGATGCCGTTGATTGGCATAATGTATGGCAGGTTAATCTCTGTAGACTGTGAAGATGAGAGCTCAATCTTTGCCTTCTCAGCAGCCTCCTTAAGACGCTGGAGCGCCATAGGGTCCTGACGAAGATCTACGCCGTGCTCGCTCTTAAAGCTCTCGGCCATAAAGTCGATAAGCACGTGGTCAAAGTCATCACCACCAAGGTGAGTATCACCATTTGTAGACTTAACCTCAAATACGCCATCACCAAGCTCAAGGATAGAGATATCAAAAGTACCACCACCAAGGTCGTAAACGGCAATCTTCATATCGCGGTTCATCTTGTCCATACCGTAAGCAAGCGCTGCAGCAGTTGGCTCATTTACAATACGACGAACCTTAAGACCTGCAATCTCACCAGCCTCCTTAGTAGCCTGACGCTGAGAGTCTGAGAAGTATGCTGGAACAGTAATCACAGCCTCTGTAACCTCCTGACCAAGGTAGTCCTCAGCGGTCTTCTTCATCTTCTGAAGAATAATTGCCGAAATCTCCTGTGGAGTGTACTGACGACCGTCAATCTCTACACGCGCAGTGTCATTAGCACCACGAACAACAGTGTAAGGTGAACGAGATATGTCTGAAGATACATTATCAAACTTCTCACCCATGTAACGCTTGATTGAGAACACTGTGCGCTTAGGGTTGGTAATAGCCTGACGCTTTGCAGGATCTCCCACCTTGCGCTCACCACCATCAGTAAATGCAACAATAGACGGAGTCGTACGATGACCCTCAGAGTTAGGAATAACAACAGGCTCAGCGCCCTCCATTACAGCAACACAAGAGTTGGTTGTTCCCAAGTCAATACCAATAATCTTTCCCATAATTGTAAACTTTTTATTTATTATTTGTTAATCTTTTTCATTTGCGTTTGGCATAAGATTGAGCAAACGCCTTGCCAAAGCCTATTTTCTGCCAAAAAAGCGAGAAAACTATAGATATTGACAGTGCCCCGCCACAAAGTGTGACATTTTGGCAGACGATAAGGCAGAGCACAGAGTACAGAGTACAGAGAACAGAGAATTTAATGAGATTAGGAGTTTACAATGACAGTGAATGACAATGAATGGCAGCGGGCTAACGCCCTTAATACTGCGCGGAGCGCGCTATTCAATGCCATTGAGGGCTGAAAGCCCTTGCTATTGAATGTCATTCACAATAACTCCGCCAAATCAGAGCACTCCACTGCTCAATCAGTGGCTGGTGCTCAATGACAGTAAATGACAATAAATGACAGCGGGCTAACGCCCTTAATACGCGCTGTGCGCGGAGCGCGCTATTCAATGCCATTGAGGGCTGAAAGCCCTTGCTATTGAATGTCATTCACCATTACTCCGCCCAACCAGAGCACCAATTTTGTCGGCGGAGCGGTGACGCAGAACAGAGAATTTAATGAGATTAGGGAAGTTAGGGAGCGCACAATAACAGCAAATGACAATGAATGACAACGAATGGCAGCGGGCTAACGCCCTTAATACTGCTCGCACAACGCGCTATTCAATGCCATTGAGGGCTGAAAGCCCTTGTCATTAAATGTCATTTATCATCACCTCGCCAAATCAGAGCGCCAATTTTGTCGGCAAAGCCGACACCGCTAAAAAGCTAACGCCGCGATTGAGCCGAGAGCAGAGACTGCTTGCAGGCTTTGCCGAGGCGGAGCGGTGAAGGGTCACCGAAGGTGAGCCAATAGCTAAACTAAAAAGCGGAGACGGCGCGCACATGGCCGTCGGCGTTCTTATTGCCGTAGCTGGTGTAGCCACTGCGCATATTGACAAACCACGCGCAAAACTCACCAAATGACCATTGATAATCATCCTCCGTTGACGACCAATAAGCAGATAACAACTTATCAGATAAATTAGGATTTAGCTTATCTTTGTGATTATAAATTGTACGCAATTCTTCTTTTGACGGCAGATACCAACCTTCGCCAAGGTCTGCGCACCACTTGAAGGCAGGATATTTATCTCGCCAACCAGAGATAGACTTGACTTTTGCCGTATTATATGCACCATCAGTTTCGCTATCAGCACCTATTAGCCGTTTTTGTTCTGCGCTATCTGATGACCATAGCAAATACTCTGCGGATTGCTTCATACTGACAATTTTGCCGTGGCGACCGTCGGCACTAACCTCAAAGACAACGCCCTCTTTCACTCCATCATTATAGTAGTCGCCTACTTTGTAGGTTTTGGTTGTAGATGCAACTGCTGTTGATTTTGCCGTGTTCAAATCAGGGGAACAGACAAGGCGGAAGCCGTAGTCGCTGAGACGGCTGTCTGGAGTGACGCTGTCACGAATAGAGACACGACAGTCCCTCGCGTCGTTGAGCCAGCTACCACCACGCAAGACGCGGTCAGAACCTCCACTTGGACCCATAGGATTAGTCTGTAAGCTACTGCTGTAACTGCCATACCAATCACTACACCACTCCCAGACATTACCACTCATATCGTAAATACCAAGCTCATTTGGTTGCTTTTGTCCTACTGAATGAGTTTTACTGCTTGAGTTATCATCGTACCAAACAACATCGCCTAAAGTATTACTACCGCTATACTTGTAGCCTTTAGATTGGTTGCCACCTCTGGCTGCATACTCCCACTCAGCCTCGGTTGGTAGGCGGAAGTTTTTGCCAGTTTGAGCATTGAGCTTTGTAATAAACTCCTGAATATCATCCCAAGATACCCTCTCTACTGGGAGATTATCGCCCTTGAAACGACTTGGATTATTACCCATCACAGCACGCCACTGCGCCTGTGTAACTTCATACTTACCAATATAGTAGTCCGAAAGAGTCACAGAGTGTGTCGGCTTTTCATCACTATATGCATCGCTACCCTGTTCTGAAGTTGCTCCCATAGTAAAAGTACCACCCTTGACAAATACCATCTCGATATCGCCAAAGTTAGCACTATCACTTGATGGTGTGCTTGGTGCTTGAGCTACCTGCTTTTTAAGGGTCGCGCTAACACTCGCCGTCCTACCCTCGGCAACGGTAACGGTCGTGGAATAAGGCTGATAGCCAGATTTAGAGACAGTGATTTTATGCTGCCCGACAAGCAGATTATCAAGTTGTAGTGGTGTTCTGCCGACCGCCTTGCCGTCAAGGGTAATATCCGCCATAGCGGGCGAGGAGGTTATATCTGCGCTACCATAGATAGGCGCAAGTGCTGGCAGAGTATATCTCTGCGAAGCGGGGTCGGAGGTAATCTGACGAGTGAGGCTCTGCGTGCGGTAGCCACTCTTGCGCGCCTCAAAGATATAGAGACCAGAGTTGAGCTTGCCCGACCAAGAGGTAGTGCCGACCTTTTTATCATTCACATATATATCCGCGCCACTATCTGCCGTAAGGGTCACAGTTGCAAAGTCGCCCTTGAGAGTAATTGTGCGCTCAATCTTCGCGCCCGCAACAGTGATAGTTCCGCTCTGGCTATGGTATCCGCGCGCCTCCGCCTTATAGGTGTGCTGTCCACTCTGCAGCAGTGCCACAACAACGCCATCCTCGGCAACATAGAGCTGTCCGTCAATAGTTACTGCGCTACTCTTCGGCTCAACGGTAAAGACCACATACTGTGGCTTATTTGCTGCTGTATCTACATCCTGACGGAAAAGAATACTGCCACTATTGACCTCAATACTCTGCTGACCACTAACTGTTCCATAGACAGCCTTCAGAGTATGTACACCAATCATCACCTCCTTGATAGTAAGGCTTTTAGAGCTATCGGTCTTACCCTTAAAAACATCATCTAAATAGATATCTACATTCTCCGCATTGCTACTGACAACAATGCTAAAGGTCTGATTAAGGCTCGCAAGCATCTCATATTCACGATTTGCCTCAAGATTGAGCGTAACCTCGTTACTCTCGCCAAACTCTGGGCTGTAGAGGTAAAAGCGGGTGTTCGGCTTGGCGGTCATCTCAAGGATAAGCACATTGTCAAAGTAGTCGGCAACCTTTTGCTTTGTAAGGTCAGTATTAGAGCGCATTTTGACCTCCAGAGCATCAATCTGCGCCTTACTCATTCGGTCAAACTTGATTTTTATGCGCGCACACGCCTGGCGGGAGTGGTCAAGACCTATAGGGTCAATATTCACGCCCGTAAGCGCATCAGTCTGCACCGCGTGGAAAGATTTGGTATCTATAACGATAGAATTTTCCATCTGCGCTGAAGCCGTCGCACAGAGAAAAACAGTCAGCAGTATTGCAAGGATTCTCTTCATAATGCACAAAGGTAATAAAAAAATCTTGCGAGTGCAAGATTTTTTGGCTATTAGCTGTTAGCCATTTTGTTGTCAAAATGGAGGATTTACAACGCTCGGCGAGAAAAATTGGTGCAGGATAGTACCAAAATAGTACAGCCAAGACAATTTTTCTCGTTAGCGGCAGTAAATACCCATTTTCACGACAAAATCACTGCACAGGGCGTGGGGCCTTATGTGGTGTTGGTCTGTAATGCGTATACTCCATAACACGCTTGCCACTATTTCCCGGGGTGAGGCGATAGAGGGCGCAGCCGTGTGGAGCGACGGTGGCTTCGTGGACAGCGCCAAGCTCTATATGCGAGACATACTGCTGTCGCCACACATCGCGCACCATAACAGCCTTCTCCCACAGACCCAAATCGCGTGGCGAGAACTCTATAATAAGCGGCTGCTCGGAGAGGTTGAACAGTCCCACAGCAAGGTCGCCATTCTCAAGCAATTTTACATAGACAGCGTGGTTTTCATCGCGGTAGAAGGGCATTGCGCGCATACCGAGAGGGTCTTGCAGGATATCATTCACCTCAAAGTTACAGAGCAGGCTGCGGGTAAAGTCGTCCAACTTTGCTATATCGCAGCCGATAAGCATTGGCGAGGCGAGCAGCGCCCAGAGCGAGATGTGTGTATACTGCTCATCAGGGGTTA
>SUZO01000001.1 GCA_015059805.1 Rikenellaceae bacterium | reverse complement strand
CTTCGTCAAATGGTTCCTTTTTCTGCAAAGTAATCAGGGTAAAGCAAGCAAAAAATAGGGCGAGAAATACTACGTTTCTCGCCATTTATTTACTCTCTAAAAAGCGCCACTTTTGGCATCATTACCGAGTTAAATAATGCGTTTTACACTCTGAAGTATATCACTAAAGAACTTCATTCTAAATATTAGCGCACCTGCAACATAGACCCCTATACCAGTTGCGACCTGCACCATAAATCTTGCAAAGAGCTGTAAATCAGCCGTATAATAGCCAACTATACGCACAGCGAAGTACATTGTTGCTGTAAGAAGAGTAATGGGTAATAGAGTGCGGAGCATAGTGACAACTTTAATCTGAGCAAAGCGTAGCGAACAGAGGGCATTAAGCACAAACTCCACCGCCGACATTATCACCATACCCCAAGCAATAGCCTTAACAGAGTAAGGTATAGCGACAAGGAGGATAAGTGTCATAATCGCCTTTTTGACAATCTCTAACTTAAGAATTACCCCTCCATTACCAGCAACCTTAAGCACATTATAGGCAATCATAGATATTGGATAGAAGATACCCGAAATAGATAGTATCTTGAAGTATGGCACAGTGGGCATCCAACGTTCACCAAGCAGCAGCATAAACATATCGTCTGCAACAGCCACCATACCCACCATTATTGGCGCTATAACTGCCGCAGTTATGGAGAGTACTCTAAGGTAACTATCTGCAAATTTAGCCTTATCATCCTTGACATTGGCAAGGGCTGGATATGTAACACTCTGGAACGACTGCACAACAGAGGTTACGGGCAACTCTTTGAGCTTCTGAGCCTGATTATAGTAGCCCAGCGTACCGGCAGAGTAGAGCTTTCCAATAAAAAGTTGCGAGATATTGTTATATAGGTACGATATAATATCAGTACCCATCAGAGAGAGTGACAGAGGAGCCATAGCCACTAACGCTTTACGACTAACCTCACCCTCACATCGCCACGTGCCACGCCACCATAGAAGAGCCGCCTTAGTGGTTATCTGCGCCAGGCGCTGCCCCACAAGGCTCCACACACCGCACCCGCTCCACGCCATCACTATAGCTGTAACGCCAGCAACAGCCGAGGAGGTGAAGTTGATACGCGAGAGTGTTGCAAAACGGAATTGACGAGCAAAGATAGTGTTCTGAATAACACATAGTGCGTTTACTGGGAGCAGTAAGAATAGCACTGGCGCTATTTTGCTTACAATTGGTAACTTATAGTACGACGCAATTAGCGGACTCAGTGCCACCATAGCACCATAGAGCAGTAGTGAGATTGTGATGTTAAAGATAAAGACCGACTTATAATCGTTCTGTGTAGGCTCTGTTTTACGAATCAGAGTCTGCGAGAATCCGCTATCTACAACAACGGCAAGCAGTGCAGTGAAGAAGGTAAGGATAGCCATAACGCCAAAATCCTCTGGCATAAGAAGTCGTGCCACAACAATGCTCACGACCATCTGCATAAGCATAGAGCCGACCTTCTCAGCTACGCTCCACGCCACGCCCACAGTAACCTTATCCCTCAACTGTTTTGCCATTACCTCTCACTTAGGTGAAGTTTAAGTGCCTCAACACCAAGGCGATATGAGTTCAACCCAAAGCCCACAATACTTCCAATAGCCACAGCTCCGATAAGCGTTGTGTGGCGGAACTCCTCTCGTGCGGCGATATTGGAGATATGAATCTCTACAACAGGAGTATCTATCGCCGAGATAGCATCACGGATAACAACAGAGGTATGGGTATATCCACCTGCATTGAGCAGCACACCGTCATACTCACCCTCAGCATTATGCAGAGCAGTGACAATCTCGCCCTCAATATTTGTCTGAAGGTACTCTATCGTGCAGTCAGCGTATATCTGTCTAAGGCGCGGGATAAACTCATCAAAGCTCTCGCAGCCGTAGACTCCCCTATCGCGCTTACCCTGCAAGTTGAGGTTGGCACCGTTAAGAATCAGAATCTTCATTGTTTGTTGGTATTTATAATGCCGAAGCACAACCTATACTATAGGTGTAGCCTCGGCACTAACATTCAGACTATCGTGCAAGCAGACAAGCAAGGGCGATAGAGTACTTCTTAGATGCTGCAGAGTCGCCACGAGATGTAAGTACGCAAGGGACCTTAGCACCCATAACAATCGCTGCAATCTCACCACCTGCAAGGTGTGATACAGACTTGAAGAATACGTTTCCAGACTCAATATTAGGGAACAGAAGTGCATCTACATCACCTGCGATAGCCGAGCCCTTAACCTTCTTATGCTCTGCAACCTCCTTAAACAGTGCAACATCAAGTGACAGCGGTCCATCAACAACAACATTACCGAGCTGACCACGATCTGCCATCTTTGCAAGCATTGCACCCTCAATAGAAGAGACAGATGCTGGAAGTACCTGCTCTGATGGAGCTACACAACCGATTTTTGGAGTCTGAACGCCTAAAGCTACTGCCACCTGACGAAGATAGTCAATCTGCTTCTGCTTCTGCTTAATATCTGGCTGAAGAATAATGGCAATATCAGATGCAAGAAGGAGCTTGTGGTATCCACTCCACTCAAATACTGACACATGGCTCAGCACTCCCTTTGGAGGACAGAGACCAAGGTCCTTGTTAAGGATTGCACGCATATACTTATCTGTCGGAAGCATACCCTTCATAAGTACATCTGCCTCGCCTGTAGCAACGGCTGTTGCAGCGAGTGCTGCCGCCTTAACATCTGTCTTCTCGTCAATAATACGGAAAACAGAACTATCAATATCAAGCTCTTTGCACACCTGCTCAATAACGATACGGTCACCATAGAGAATTGGCTCTACAAGACCCTCGTTATACGCATCATAGACAGCCTCAATAGTGTGAGAATCCTGTCCGTAAGCCACTGCAAGACGCTTTCTACCGCGAATCTTTGCAGCCTCTACTATCTCTTGTAAATGTTTCATAGTTTTTTTGTTTTTTACTATTAGCTATTAGCCATATAGAGGTATCGCTAAAGCGATAGTATCCTTATCTCAGCAAATAGTTAATAGTCAATAGTTTATCGTGTTAAATTATATGTATCTGTAGCAATTACCAGCTCCTCATTTGTAGCAATCACAGCCACCTTTACCTTTGAGTCCTCAGCAGAGATAATTGTATCTGTGCCACGGGTTGCGCGATTAACCTCATTGTTAAGAGCGATGCCCATATACTCAAGACCAGAGGTTGCACCCTCACGAAGCTCCCAAGAGTTCTCGCCCACGCCACCAGTAAAGATAACAAGGTCTACGCCACCCATAAGAGCTGCATACTTACCAATATACTGCTTTACGCGAGCGTAGTAGATGTCACGTGCAACAATCGCGCGAGGATTTCCAGCCTCGTACGCTGCGTCAATATCGCGCATATCGCTTGATACGCCACTCAGACCCTCAACACCAGAGCGCTTGTTAATCATAGTGTTTATATCGGCAAGATTCATACCCTCCTTCTCGGCAATAAAGAGCAGAGCCGATGGGTCTACATCGCCACAACGAGTACCCATAACAAGTCCATCTACTGGCGAGAAGCCCATAGAGGTACATACACTCTTACCATTCTCAATAGCGGTCACAGATGCACCATTACCAATGTGGCAAGTGATAATCTTGCTATTGTTTATATCAAGACCCGCAAGAGCAGCGCCCACCTGAGCTACAAACTTGTGGCTTGTGCCATGAAAGCCGTAACGACGCACGCGATACTTCTCATAGTACTCGTATGGCAGAGCGTAGAGGTAGTTCTCGGCAGAGATTGTCTGGTGGAAAGAGGTATCAAAGACAGCCACCTGCTTAACCTCTGGAAGTACCTTCTCAATAGAGAGTATACCCTCAAGGTTTGCAGGGTTATGGAGCGGAGCGATGTCAAACAGTGAGCGAATCTTCTCCTTTACACTCTCGTCTACAACACAACTCTGCGCAAAAAACTCGCCACCGTGGGCAACGCGGTGACCTACCGCCTTCACCTGGTCAAGTGAGTCAATAACGCCATGAGTTGCATCTGTCAGCGCCTCAAGAACAAGGCGGATACCGGTTGTATGGTCAGCAATAGGCTGGTGGAGGTGGAAAACATCCTTACCAACAGGCTTGTGAGTAAGGTCACCCTCCGCTAAACCGATACGCTCTACAAGACCCTTTGCAAGCAAATTGTGTCCGCCATCACAGATGTCAATCACCTGATACTTAATTGACGAACTACCACAGTTCAAAACTAAAATTACCATATCTTTTTATTAAATTTGTTACTAACTTGCAAAGGTAACTAAACCAATTCAAAATTCAAAATTTACCTATATACAAAAAAGAACCGAGCCAAAATTTGACTCGGTTCAATAGTTTTTTGCTAACTTTAGAAGATTACAACTACACGGTTCTGCTCCTTCTTGTTAAATGGAAGGTTCTCAGTTCCTGGGCTCTTCCAATCGAGCTTTGAAGCCTCAACGCCCTTTGAAACAAGGTACTCATAAACCAGACGAGCACGCTTCTCTGCAAGGCGAGCATTTGCCTTCTTGCTACCTGTCTGTGGGTCAGCAAAGCCCTCAATCTTGAACACCTTGTCGCTGTCAGAGTTCTTAATGTGCTCTGCAAGCAGGTCAAGACGGGTCTTATTATTCTCATTCAGCACGCCATAACCGTAGAGGTAGAAGAGAATCTCCTCGTAGTTTGCGCTATCAATAGCCTCCTTAGCAGAAGCAGCCTGAGCATCCATATTAGCGAGCTTAGCCTCTGCTGCAGCAAGAGCAGCATCACGCTGTGCAGCCTGCAGAGCCGCAGCCTCAAGTGCCTGAGCCTGCTCTGCAGAGAGCTTTGCAAGACGCTCATTCTCTGCCTTTGCAGCTGCTGCATCTGCCTCAGCAGCCTCAAGACGTGCAAGAGCAGCCTTAGCCTCAGCCTCTGTCATACCTGAGCGCTCAAAGTTGCGCTTATTGAAGCGATATGTAACACCCACGTAGAAGTTAAGTGCATTGAAACGAGATGACTTAATCTTTGGTACTGGATAGAGATTTGCACGCGCAAGCATATAGTTCATAGTAAGGTCTACAGAGAGGCTCTTGCATACATTAAAGCGGTTCTGAAGACCGAAGTTGAACGCATACTCAAGGGTGCGTGTGCTCTTATGATCTGGGTGAAGGCTTGTTGCTGCAATACCAGCACCACCAAGAAGGATAGCGTTATAAACGCGCTGCTCCTTATAACCACCAATCCAGTTGCTAACGTTGAGCATCAAATCTGGGTGAGCAAAGATAAATGCAGTGTTCACATTGCTATTTGCTGCTGCACTGAGGTAGTCAAACTTACCACCCTCCATAGTAAAACGCAAACCAAAGATTGGGTGAATCCATTTAGCTACAGCAGCATAACCTGCCCAATGGTTAGCATCAGCAATACCACTACCAGTCTTAACGGTAAATGTAGGACCTACACCGCCCTGAATCTCCCAGTTATCCCAAAACTTATTTGTGATAAAGCCCTGAATATGAGGCTCCTTTTCACTCTGCTGCTGAGCAGTTGCTACACCAGCTGAAACCGAAAATGCCACTAACGCAGCAAAAAATAGGAAAAACTTTTTCATACTTTTTCTGTTTATTAAATTATCAAAATTCTTTATCTATATAAAATCTTCTTGCAAATATATAACTTTTATTTAATTTTACAAAAAAGAAAATCTATTTTTTCAATAAAAAAGCTATTTTTGCCAATAAAACGTCCTCCATATATTGTTCCAGAGAGTTGTAAATCGCAAAAATAGGGCTCTTCATTGGAGTGAAAAGCCCTATGTTCATCTCAATTTCAGCATCAACCGCACTTAGAATATCCGCAGCTCATACAGGTAAGGCAGCCGTTCTGGTAAGCCATATTCTCCTGACCGCACTGTGGACACTTACCCTTTGAGCGAGTACCATCCTCAATATACTGCTTCAGCGCGCGCTTAACACCATTCTTCCAAGTGTTGATATTCTCGTCATCAAGGTGCAGACCATCAATGAGCGATACAACCTTGTCAATTGGCATATTATAACGCAGAACGCCAGAGATAAGCTTTGCATAGTTCCAGAAGCTCTCGTTAAAGAGGCGTGAGATACCACCGATAGTATTTGTATAGCCATATCGGTCAGTGTACTGGAAGTCGTAGCGCTTTGTACCATCCTCCTCGCGCACCTTCAGGATATTACCCTTAGTAATCTTTGGCGGGATATACATTGCATCATCCTCAATCTTACCGGTAAAAATCTCGTATGGATGACCCTCATGCAGACCGATAAAGGCAATCCAATCCTCCTTACCGTTCTTAAAGCGGACAACCTCTGCAGGCAGTGACTTAGGTCGGCGGTTAGACTGTGTAGGCTCCTCGCACTTAGGCTGCTCCTTCTTAGACTTCTTGTCTACAAGCACACCAGCACGGCAACCGTCACGGTATACTGTAACGCCCTTACAGCCACTCTCCCATGCTGCGCGATATACATCGGCAACAAGCTCCTCAGAGACATTATTTGGAAGGTTTACAGTCACAGAGATTGAGTGGTCAACCCACTTCTGAATAGCACCCTGCATACGAACTTTTGCTACCCAGTCAATATCATTTGCTGTTGCACGGTGGTATGGCGAAGCATCTACCCAACGCTGCAGCTCCTCATCCTGAATGCTCTGCAAACGAGATGTGTCGTAGCCGTTAATTGTAAGCCAATCTACAAACTTATGGTGGTATACATTGTACTCCTCAAATGCATTACCCTGCTCATCTACAAATGTAGCAACGTAGTTCTTATCAGATGGGTTAATCTTACGACGACGCTTGTAGACAGGGCGGAAGACTGGCTCAATACCAGAGGTTGTCTGCGACATGAGCGATGTAGTTCCTGTAGGAGCGATAGTGAGCATAGCGATATTACGACGACCATACTTAACCATATCCTCGTACAGTGAGCTATCAGCCTCACGCAGACGACAAATCATAGGATTATTCTTCTCCTTCTCAGCATCAAAGACCTCAAATGCGCCACGATCACGAGCCATCATTACAGAGGCGCGGTAAGCCTCAACAGCAAGGGTCTTGTGCACCTCAACAGCAAACTTAAGAGCCTTCTCAGAGCCGTAACGCAGACCAAGCGCAGCGAGCATATCACCCTCGGCAGTAATACCCAGACCTGTACGACGACCCTTTAGAGCCATAGCCTTAATCTTCTTCCAGAGGTTAATCTCCACCTGACGAACATCAAGATCCTCAGGGTCTGACTCAATCTTCTCAATTATAAGGTCTACCTTCTCAAGCTCAAGGTCGATAATATCATCCATCAGGTGCATAGCCTTGTGGATATGCTCCTTAAAGAGGTCAAAGTTAAATGTCGCCTCCTTGGTAAATGGTTTCTCTACATAGCTAAAGAGGTTAATTGCCAACAAACGGCAGCTATCATATGGACAGAGCGGAATCTCACCACATGGATTGGTAGAGACGGTAGTAAAGCCCTGATCAGCATAACAATCAGGCACGCTCTCTCTAAGAATTGTATCCCAGAAGAGCACTCCTGGCTCAGCAGACTTCCATGCATTGTGGATAATCTTAGCCCAGAGCTTGCGAGCGTCAATATTCTGAACATACTTAGGCTCGGCAGAGCCAATTGGGAACTGCTGAGTATATGTACGACCCTCAATTACTGAGCGCATAAACTCGTCGTCAATCTTAATTGACACATTAGCACCTGTGACCTTGTTTGTGTCCAGCTTAGCGTCAATAAACTTCTCAGCATCTGGATGCTTAATTGAGAGTGAGAGCATAAGCGCACCACGACGACCATCCTGAGCAACCTCACGAGTAGAGTTTGAGTAACGCTCCATAAATGGAACAATACCCGTAGAGGTAAGCGCAGAGTTTAGCACCGGGCTACCTGCAGGGCGGATATGCGACAGATCGTGACCCACACCACCACGGCGCTTCATAAGCTGCACCTGCTCCTCGTCCATGCGGAAGATACCACCGTAAGAGTCTGCAGGATTTCTATGACCGATAACAAAGCAGTTTGAGAGCGATGCTACCTGGAAGTTGTTTCCAATACCAGTCATAGGACCACCCTGAGGAATTACATAGCGGAAGTGATCCAACAGCTCAAAAATCTGAGCATACGAGAGCGGATTTGGGTACTTGTTCTCAATACGCTCCAACTCAGAGGCTATACGCTCATGCATCTGAACCGGAGATGACTCGTAGATGTTGCCAAAAGAGTCCTTGAGAGCATACTTGCTCACCCAGACTGTTGCAGCAAGCTCATCACCACCAAAATACTCTTTGGCAGCGGCTACAGCTGTGGCATACTCCACCTTTTTAGGCGATTTATTCATAATATATCAGTTTTATTTATTTGTTGTTCTATTTAGGCGAAAATAGTCTCCCGAAAGAGACTACTTAATTCTGATATTTTGTACCACAAATTTAGGGACAAAATAGCCAATTATCCAAATTTTTCTTCAGATAATTTTTGACAAATTATTAACATTAGCTCAAAAACTCAGCCACAGCTATCTCTACCGCTATTTCTGCTGATAAGGATTTTTTGGCGGACGAAGAGTAAGCTCTACAACTCGGCGAACAATAGCCGCTCTTTGAGCATCATTGACCTCATAGTACTGACGATTTGAGTGCTTATCAACCGTAAAATCTGTGATTGACTTCTGGTCCACGGTTACATAGCCTCGTTTTGACAGTGACGCGTAACCCTTATGTCCCTCGGCTGCAAACAGAACAGCCGTTGGGTCCCATAGCGGGCGGTTATATGGCATCTGGGCGTAGTAGTGGAAAGAGACTGAAAGCGGGTGGTTGTCATAATACTTAAAACCCTGATACACAGTTTGATATGGGTAGAGAACACTCTTACCAAGAACCACATCAGTAAACAACATTGGCACTGGACACTCGGCATAGAAGCGGACGGCTGCATAGTGGTCCTTATAGACATTATACTCCTTTTTCTTCTCATGGAAGTTGCCCGCCATAATTACAACCTTCTCCACCTTTTTAGCCAAAAGGGTCATACCATCAAGCTCTGAATACTCATCAGCACCAGAGGCAATCATCCTATCCAAATTGGTTGAAAACCCCACCATAACAAGGGTAACGCTACCATCCTCCTCCTTGCTCAGAAGTTTACGAAGAAGTTTATACCCATCCTCTACGCCATCCCAATCTTTGATAGTGTGAGGGTAGTTATGTTGCGCCACAGTATAGTCCGCATAGTTGAGTCTTTTATCCTCACACACATAGCCCTCCTCTGGGTATGTTTTTACAATTCCGATAGGGATATTTGGATGACCATAAATTGTGTTCATGGCATCAATAAATTTGATACTTCCCAACTCTCGCTTGCTTGAAAGGATACCGAGCAGGTCAATAGTTCCCTCGTCTACATATTTATATAGCATATCAAGCGCCACAACATCGTCCACATCGTTACCCATATCGGTATCAAAGATAATCTTCACAGGCTCCGCCGCTTGAACAGCGAAGATAGTGGCAAAGGCAACTGTAAGAGCAAGAATGAGTTTTTTCATAGTTCAATAGGTTTGTTTGACTACAAAGATACTCTTTTCTAAAGAAAAATCACTACATTTGTAGAAAATTATTTTTGCTATGACTGCACTATATCCACAGATAGTCTACGGACCAGTACACTCACGCCGTCTCGGAGTATCTTTAGGCGTAAATCTGCTGCCACTACACAGTAAACTCTGCACCTTTGACTGCATCTACTGCGAGTGCGGATGGAATGACGACAACCGCGGCAGGGAGGGCTTCAACAGCCGCGCCGATGTCGCTGCTGCCCTTGAGAGCCGCCTTGTTCAGATGGCAGAGGATGGCGTGCTCCCAGATGTGATTACCTTTGCTGGCAATGGCGAGCCTACGCTCCACCCCGACTTTGAGGGGGTTATTGACGACACAATAGCCCTAAGAGATAAGTACGCCCCACAAGCGAAGATTTCGGTGCTGAGCAATGCCACACAGCTACACCGAGAGGATGTTGTTCGCGCCCTACTGCGCGTAGATAACAATATACTAAAGCTTGACGCCGCCTTTGACAGCACAGTGGTAGATATGAACAAACCATGCTGCAACTACTCCGTAGAGAGGGTCATCGACCAACTTGCAGCCTTTGAGGGCAACCTTATTGTGCAGATAATGTTCCTGCGGGGCGAGTATAACGGCAAGAAGATTGACAACACAACACCAGAACATATCTCAGCCCTACGCGCAGCCCTACAGCGCATCCGCCCAAAACAGATTATGTGCTACACCATCGCCCGCGACACCCCTTGCAAGACATTGCAAGCCGTTCCCGCCGAGGAGATTGCTCGCCTACAAGCCGAACTGGGGTATTAGTTAGCTACGCAGTACTGCCCGCTTTTTGAAAAAAGCAGGGCGTGCAAAAACTTTTTGAGAAACTTCGTTTCTCTTCCATGCTGATGCGGATTTAGGGTAACTCTGCGAGTTATTGAAATAAAAAATAGAGTCTTTCCACCTTCAAGCAAGCTTGAGTGTTAGACTCTATTTTCTCTTGTACCATCTACGATGGTTTCCCTAAATCCGAATAAACACTTTCAGACGAAGTTCCGTCAATAACTTCTTTAACTTCCCTAAATTCTCTATTCTGCGTTAGCATGCCGACCCTGCTCTGACGACAAAATTGGTGCTCTGATTAAGCGGAGTAATTGTGAATGACATTTAATGGCAAGGGCTTTCGCCCTCAATGGCATAGAATAGCGCGTGGAACGCGCAATATTAAGGGCTTTAGCCCGCTGTCATTCATTGTCATTTACTGTCATTGTGCGCTTCCTAATCACCCTAACCTCCTTAACTTCCCTAAATTCTCTATTCTGCGTCAGCCTGCCGAAGGCAAGCTAATGGCTAACAGCCAACAACTAACAGCTACTGTGCTGCGCCTTATTATCTTGCAAAGCCCCTGCCTTCTCTGCCATCTCGCTCTGCAGTAGGACCATCTGGATAACCGCCTCGCAATCAAGGGCTGGGTACTGGGCGTAGTCTATAGGCATATTCCACTGAATCTGCAGGTTAAGCAGCGCAGTTGCCATGGCATCGTTCCGCTCGCGGCTGATTACTATAGTGCAATCCACATCGGTGTACTCGGCAAAGAAGAGTGCGCCAAGTGCCAACTGGAATGGTGGGACATACTTAACAACGATATTCTCGTCAATGCAGCCACTCTGTCTAAGGCATGTAATTGCCGACCATATATCAAGACCTTGCTCAGCGACAATGCCGACCTTTATTTCAGATGGAGAGATCATACTATATATAATAAAGAGTTGTTCTGTAAAAGATTAGAGAGTTGAGAGCATCACTCCCAACTCTCTAAAATCGGTATTGAGAGTTTTAGAAGCTACCGAGCACCTTCTCAGCGTCACGCACCTCTACTGCCATAGGGTAGTTAGCCTGAAGAGCCTCAAAGCACTTCTGAGCCTCTGCCTTATTACCAAGGGCTGCATAAGCAAGTACCTGCTTATAGAGGTAGAGTGGAGCGGTGTAGATATTCTTTGAAGCTGCAACAGCCTTCTTATAGAGAGCTACAGCTGCCTCATACTCACCCTTCTCAACAGCGATATCACCACGAAGACCGAGGTTCTGAGCATTTACAACCTCGCCAGCAAGCTCGTCTACTGCATCATACTGAGCAAGATACTTCTCTGCATTCTCAAGGTCACCAAGACGAAGGTAGCAGATACCAGCGTAGTGGTTAGCAATGTTACCTGCAGCGGTTGAGCCATACTGCTCAGCTACATCGAGAAAACCTGCGCCATTCTCGTCACCATTAAGAGCAAGAGCGAAGTCTGGATTCTCACCAGCGAAACGGTCCTGAGCCTCAACAATCATCTCTGAAGCCTTCTGCTCATTGCTATCAATAACAAGGCTCTTGTAGAGGTAACCACATACAACCAAAAGCACCACTACTACAAGTGCGATAACGACACTCTTGCCGTTCTTCTGAAAAAACTGTTCTGTTTTGCTTACAGCCTCGGCAACTGCTGCCTCCTGCTGATTCTCAATTTTTGCCATAATTTTTTATCTTTTATAATTCGTATTTTACCTTTTTCGGTTATTTTTTGCCTTCAAACTGCAAAAGTAAGATTTTTTAGTTAATAATCCATAATTTCTATACTTTTTTTTGAAAAATATATTTTGTTCAGCATATTTTCGTAACTTTGAGTCGGAAATGTAAGATGAAATAGACGACTATGTATATAAACAGACTCTCTCTGATAAACTTTAAGAATTTAGCCCAGCAAGAGATAATCTTTGAGCGGGGCATAAACTGCTTTGTCGGAGATAATGGAACGTGCAAGACCAATATAGTAGATGCCATCTACTACCTCTCTATGTGCAAGTCGGCAATCGGCATGAGTGACCGCCAGTGTGTACTGCACGGGCAGGAGAGCTTTGTAATTGATGGCACTTTTATAAATGACCAACAGCGCCGCGAGCAGATTGTCTGCACCTATAGCCGTGGTTCTCAGAAGGTTATCAAGCGTAATGGCAAGGTCTACGAGCGTTTTTCAGACCATATAGGATTTATTCCTACGGTGATTGTCTCCCCTGCCGACTCTATGCTTATTAGCGACAGCGCGGAGGAGCGCCGCAAGTATATCAACGCCTTTATCTCGCAGTTTGACCACGACTATCTCTCTGCCCTTATCCGCTACAATACCGCCCTTGCCGAGCGAAATAAATACCTAAAAATTGGCTCAGATGAGCAGATGCTACTTATCTACGATATGCAATTAGAGGCGGCAGCTGTAAAGATTTTTGAGCGTAGGCAGGAGATGATTGAGCGCCTACAACCCATTGTTGCTCAATACTATAAATTACTCTCTGGTGACCGCGAAACGGTATGGCTTGACTACCATTCTGACCTTACCGAAGGCTCGCTGAGTGAGCTACTGCTTGCCTCACGCGAGAAGGACTGCATCTTAGGATATACAACAGTGGGCATTCAGCGTGACGACATACACTTTACCATTGGCGATGTTCCGCTGCGCAAGTATGGTTCACAAGGTCAGCAGAAGTCCTTTATCATCGCGCTCAAGCTGGCTCAATATCAGATTATTGCCGAGCAGACAGGCAAAACACCTATACTGCTTCTTGACGATGTATTTGACAAGCTTGACGAGGGTCGCGTTGCTGAACTTATATCTCTTGTGTCGGGCAACACCTTCGGGCAGATAGTAATCACCGACTGCAGCCACGAGCGTATGGAGCGACTTCTTGAGAGTAGCGGCGCAGAGTATAAACTTTTTGATGTCACTTACGGAAAGGTTGTAGAGTAATGAAAAGAACAGAGCCAAAGAGCATCGGAGAGCTACTTGACCAGCTCTTTAAGAGTCCAAATATAGCCGCAAAGATTGCCGAGGGGGCGCTTCCAGATACCTGGCGACAGGTCGTAGGACCTATGGTTGCCGAGCAGACCCGTCAGGTGCGCCTTGTCAAGGGTACGCTCTATGTTCATGTCACCTCTGCCGTTATCCGCACTGAGCTTATGATGCAGCGCGATGCGCTTGCAAGAGCTATAAACCAGAAGTCTGGCGTAAATTTAGTCAATCAAGTAGTTGTACAGTAAGAATTTGTAGGCAAATTTAATAAGCTTCTAAAATTTATTATTACCTTTGTAGCTATTATGGAGAGAATTGCACTTTTTCCTGGATCATTTGACCCATTTACAAGGGGACATGAGTCGCTTGTTGAGGGGGCGTTGCGCCTCTTTGACAAGGTTATTATTGCTGTGGGGGATAATATCTCCAAGCGCGGACTACTTACCATTGAGCAACGAGTACAGCTTATCAATGACCGCTATGCGGGCGATAGTCGCATTGAGGTCGCCTCTTACAGTTGCCTTACGGGCGACTTTGCCCGTCAATGTGGTGCGGTGGCGATGATTCGTGGCATTAGAAACACTACGGACTTTAACTTTGAGCGCTCTATAGAGGCGACAAACCGCCGTCTATTCCCAGAGATTACAACAGTAATGCTCGTTACTCCAGATGAGTATGCACATATCTCGTCAAGCATCGTCAGGGAGCTACTCTCCTTTAACCACGACGTATCGGAGTTTATGCCCGAAGGGATAGATATTAACGATTATTTGAAATAGAAAACTTAAAATAGACAATATGCAGTTTACAGCAGAGATGATTGCCGGACTAATCTCTGGCGAGGTTGTGGGCGACAAGAACGCCACAGTTCATACCGTTTCCTCTATTGAGGATGGCAAGCAAGGTGGTCTTGCCTATCTTTCAAATCCAAAATATGAGCAGTATCTATACACTACGCAGTGCTCTATTGTTTTGGTAGACAAATCTTTTGAGCCTAAGCAGGAGGTTACAGCAACACTTATCAAGGTTGATAATGTCGGAGCTTGCGTGCTTCAGCTGTTGCAGATGTATCAGGCTATGAAGCCACAAAAGAGTGGTGTTTCACAGCGCGCATCTATATCTGAGAAGGCTACTATTGGTCAGAACTGCTATATTGGCGACTTTGCCGTAATTGAGGCGGGGGCTGTTATTGGCGATGGCGCAAAGATCTATCCACACTGCTATGTGGGCGACAATGTAAAGGTTGGTGCAGGGACAACTCTCTACCCTCGCGTATCTATCTATGAGGGTTGCGTAATTGGCAGCCGTTGCATTATCCACGCGGGCGCTGTTATTGGTGCTGACGGCTTCGGCTTTGCCCCTAATGCAGCAGGTGGCTTTGACAAGATTCCACAGCTTGGCAATGTGATTATTGAGGACGATGTTGAGATTGGTGCAAACACATGTATTGACCGCGCAAAGACCGACTCAACAATTATCCACCGCGGCGTGAAGCTTGACAACCTTATTCAGGTGGGTCACAATGTACAGATTGGCGAGAATACTGTATCATCAGCCCAGATGGGTATTGCAGGCACATCAAAGGTGGGCAGAAACTGTTTCCTTGCAGGTCAAGTTGGTATTGCCGACCACATTACCATTGGCGACTATGTAAAGATTGGTTCTCAGAGCGGTATTGACCGCGATGTTCCATCTGGCGAGGTTCGCTTTGGTTCACCTGCGCTGAAGGGTATGGGTTACTACCGCAGCTTCGCTATTTTCAAGGAGCTCCCAGAGCTTGCCCGCAAGGTGCGA
Source organism: Rikenellaceae bacterium (assembly GCA_015059805.1). Taxonomy (GTDB): domain Bacteria; phylum Bacteroidota; class Bacteroidia; order Bacteroidales; family Rikenellaceae; genus Alistipes. The sequence continues at coordinate 171,836 of SUZO01000001.1, read as the reverse complement.
AACCTTGAGAAGGCTGTTTCTGAACTTACAGAGAAGGAGTAATGAAGGGGGTAATTTTCGCTATCGCGCTGCTACTCTGCTCATGTGGTTCAAGTGGCAACAGATATATAATTGAGGGCAGCACATCAAAGAGTGATGGAGAGTACTACTACCTCTTTAGCGGTATGGATGTGGTGGACTCGGCAGTGGTTACTGCAGGTCACTACCACTTTGAGGGTGTTGTAGATTCGCTTATTCCGATACGCAACATCGGCAGCACAAACCTCTCCGACCCATATAAGATGACCCGCTTTACGCCAGTAATTCTTGAGTCGGGCACCGTTACCGTTATTGAGGATGACAACAGCCCTACTGGAGGTCTTGTAGTTAGCGGCACAAAGGGCAATAATGCACTGCGACAGTTCGTTATTAAAGGTATAGAGCTGCAAGAGCGAGGTAAGGAGGCTTTTAGCGCCGAGGAGCGCATGGCTGTAAATAGTGCATACGATGAGTTGGTGGACAAGACGATACGTAAAAACCTCAATAACTTTACAAGCGTATATCTGCTAACGTTGAGCGGTGAGCGCTACACTGCAGAGCAGAAGCAGAGATTTATCTCTCGCCTCTCACCAGCAATGCAGCAGACAAAGGCGGCAGTAGAACTTAAAAGGAGTTTACAAACAACTAAAATAGATTAACAATGAGAAAGATTTTTGCAATTTTGGCAGTAGCAGCAGTAGCTGTAGGCTGCAACAACCACCGCGTAGTGATTAACGGTGATATTCTTGGCGTTGAGGATGGAACAATCTACCTTGCCGAGCCAGGTCGTGGTGGCGCTATGGTAGATAGCACAGAGGTTAGCAGTGGAAAGTTCGTATTTAACATTGACGCTCCAGTAGCGGGATACTACGCTCTGCGTACTGCTGACGAGGTTATCTCAGCCGTATTTACTGAGGATGGTACAATCACCGTATCTGGAAATGTTGCAGATAACTCTGTACTTGCTACAGGTACACCAGCAAACGACGCATTTAACCAGTTCAATGCCGATGTGACAGCCTTCAACCAGCGCTATGCTCAGGCTGCAGACGATGAGCAGCGTGAGGCTCTGCGTGAGGAGTACTACGCATTTATTGACAAGGCTATTGAGGGCAATATGGATAATATCTTCGGTGTTATCCTCTTTATTGAGCAGAAGGGCTACGAGCTCTCAACTGCAGAGATGACCGAAAAGCTTAACGCGCTTGCTGAGCCTATGAAGGAGCTTGCAGTGGTTAAGGAGGCTCTTGATAAGGCTACACGCAAGATGCGCACAGAGCCTAAGGCTGAGGGTAGCGACTTCACCCCTACCTATATTAATATTGAGCAGCCAACTCCTGATGGTGAGACTGTATCTCTTAAGAGCGTAGTTGAGAAGAAGGGTAACAAGTATGTTCTTCTTGACTTCTGGGCTTCATGGTGTGGTCCTTGCATGGGCGAGATGCCATACCTTAAGGAGGCATACGCAAAGTATAGCAAGAAGGGCTTTGAGATTTACGGTGTATCATTTGACCGCAACGCAGAGGCTTGGAAGGGTGCAATTAAGAAGCAGAATATGAAGTGGGTGAACGTTAGCCTACTTGAGAGCTTTAACAACCCAGCAGCTGAGGAGTATGTTGTAGAGAGCATCCCAACAAACTTCCTTATCGACTGCTCAAATGGCGAGATTATCGCTAAGAACCTCCGTGGCGAGGAGCTTATTGAGAAGCTTGAGAGCCTGTTCTAAAGAGCTGATAATCAATAAAAAATAGACCTTACCGCAGTAAGGTCTATTTTTTATTGCGCTAAAAGAGGCTACTTTGTAATCTTAAAACCAAGCTTACAGATAAGCTTTAACGTCTGCACGGCTGTATGACGGTCATACTCGCGCTCTGAATCGGGCAGCTTCTCATACGGAATTAGACAAGGGTGCTGCTTAAGGGTATCATTTCGCTGTTCACCATAGCTCCACCCCTCGTTAATACGCCCCTCAGCCCACACCTCGTGAACATTCCGAGCCATCTTTTCAACCAACTCATTCAACTGCTCTGGCAACTGGACATCACTTGTATCCATCGGTTGCGGTACATAACTATTTTTCATTTCATCTCTGTTTAATACACTTATATAGAGCAACTCCACCCCCAAAATCTATCACTCCCATGCAAATTTTACTCCAGATAGTACTCTCTGCGCTGCTCAGCCGTCAGCGAACAACCCTTAAACCGCTCGCGCGTCTGGTCTATTAGTTCCTGCAGGGGCTTGAATTCATGAATATAAATAACACCATCATCATCCGCCGTTGCGATATATCTACCGTCTGGGCTAAACGATGTGGAGAAACTAGGTCCAGAATCATACATTTTCACACACCTACCAGAATTAGTTTCCCATACACAAGTATGAAATTTACCTGCACAAGAAACTATGTAATCATCATTGGAACTAAAATTTACCGACGTGACCCACTCGTAATAATTTGTTTTCAACACTTTAATACATTCTCCCGACTTTACGTCCCACAAACGGACTGATCTATCAGCTGATGCCGATACAACATATCTTCCATCAGAACTAAAGCTGGAAAAAATCACTCTATTTGTATGACCTATAAAAGTTCGTAGTTCATTACCTGTATCAACATCCCATAGACGAACTGTATTATCCCTTGATGCTGATATTATACACTTACCGCTGGGGCTAAAAGTGGCGGAATGCACACTTTTAGTATGTCCTATAAAAGCTCGCAACTCTGCACCTGTCTCTACATCCCATAGACGAACTGTTTTATCATCGGAGGCAGAGACTAAGTACTTTCCATCTGAACTAAAACTAGCGGAGGTTATATTATCTGTATGTCCCATAAATGTTCGCAACAGAGCACCAGATTCTACATCCCACAAGCGAGCTGTTGAATAATCTCCATTTGATACAATATATTTACTATCCGAACTAACCGAACAAAACATCACACCCGTAAGATTATCATTACCCACATATATTATTTTTTTACACTCGCCCAACTTAGCATCCCATAGACGGGCTGTTCCATCTGGAGAAATAGACACCATATATTCACCATTGGAACTATATGATACTACATCGGGAATTGTCTCATGACCTACTAATTTATTAACAGATTTATCAAACTCTATATCCCATAAACGAATGGTTTCATCACTTGATGCAGTAACCACATTATTACAATTGGGGCTAAACACAACAGAATTAACAGAATATATATGTCCCTCTAATATTTTAACACATTTCATTGACTTAACATCCCATAGGCGAGCCGACATATCATCAGATACGGATGCTATATATCGACCATCTGGGCTAAAAACGGCAGATTTAACTGAATAGGTATGCCCCTCTAATACTTTTATACATTTCCCAGAATTCACATCCCATAGACGAACCGTCATATCATCTGAAGCTGAAACAATATATTTACCATCTGTGCTGAACGACACTGAATTCACCTTTCGAGCATGCCCATTAAACATTTTTACACATTCACTAGACCATGCGTTCCACAAACGAATTGTCTTATCATCTGATGCAGAAACAATAAACTTTCCATCAGGACTAAAGGTAGCAGAATTAACACTTTTCGTATGTCCATCAAATATTTTAACACAATCACCAGTGTTTATGCTCCACAAATGAACTTTTCTATCCGATGAAGCAGATACTATGTATTTACCATCATGACTAAATGAGACAGAGTTCACACTCTTACTATGACCGATTAACACATCAAAGCTACGTTTGCTCTCTATATCCCACAAACGAATAGTAGTATCGCCAGAAGCTGTAGCTAAATATTTCCCATCAGGACTAAAAGTAACGAACTTTACACTCTTACTATGTCTAGCAAAAGTATTCAAACATACACCAGACTCTACATCCCATATACAAACTGTTTTGTCATCGGAGGCAGAAGCTAAATGCTTTCCATCTAAACTAAAGGCAACAGAATTAATAGCATCATTATGCCCCCTAAAGATAGCACTTTTATTATCATGAGCTAATCTTAGTGCGGCTTCATACTCTGACGTATAAGGAACAGGTAGTACCTCCATTAACAATTTACTAGCTAGATAACTATCGCCCTGCTGAACGAGTTGTGTTGCACGGAGTGCCACAGCACGGGCTTGGTTAATCTGCATCTTGCGATGTTGGTATATCATAAAGCCCGCAATGGCAAGGGCAACTACAGTTCCAAGCAGTGACAGTGTAAGAACCCAGCGGCGGCGGGTGCGTTGTTCGCGTTCATGGCGCTGCCAGAGGGTGTCAAACTGAAGATTAAACATGCGGGCGACGGTCTTAATGGCGGCGGCATCACGACCCATTTCGTTGATATTGATGCCCAGCAATTCGCGGCTACCTGAGAGTTTACGCAGATTTTCAGGGAAGCACTCTACAGCTCCATCTTTAGAGTTTGGCTCGCCATCAATGATGAATGGGATAATATACTGTTCCCTGCCAGAGTCAATAAACTCCTGCACCTCCTTACACACCCATGGCGATTGTGCCACGCGGGGTGAGCAGATAACAATCAGATACTTAGAGCTATCAAGTGCCTGCTTTATAGCCTGCTCAAGCAGACCACCACTAAGATCGGTAGTATCACGAAACACTGGGCGTACCTTCTCTGGCAGAGTTGGATCACTCCGCCTCACCGAGAGAGGAAGTTTATAGTGCTCTAACCTATTCTGAAGCCACTTTGCCCACCGTTCATCCTCGCGCTTGTAGCTGATAAATGCTAAGTATCTATGCTCTGGTGCCATGCAGTGCTAATTTACTAAGTCCAAGAATCCGACAATATCCTCTCTGCCAGGGGCTGGGATGGTTAGAGGTTTGAGTTTTGCATCCTCAAGGCGCAACAATTTTACCCTGCCAGTTGCCGATTTTGCATAGGCAGCCTGTAGCTGGCTTAGGTTTTTGACGCGCTCTCCGTTCCACTCAACAATTATATCGCCCACCTTATAGACATCGTGAGTTTTGCCCTCAGCAAACTGAGTAATAAGCACGCCGCCCATATAGTTATCCTCTGCCATCTGGCGATAGAAAGCCCTTGCGGCATCAACATACTGAACGTCGCTATAGTAACGGCTAAAGTCATCAAGCAGTCTATTCATATCAACTAAAACCATCTGCGGAGTGAGTGGGTTTGGCTTATCTCCAGCAGCCAAGTCATCCCTACGCATCTCTACAGAGAGTGCCAGCGCTGAGGCTTGGACTGTTATCCTATACCAATTATAGCCCATCTCCTCCTCTGGATTGATTGCCAGACGCTTAACATTAGCGCGGTACTTATCAACCATGGCGCGATACATAGAGTCTATCTGCTGCTCTTGAACAAAAATTTCATCCTTCACCTCATCAATACTCTGCTTAAGCGTATCCATAATGCGTTCAGACTCACTCTTTCTTCGCTCAACCTGTTTTGTGTAATCTATACGATTGAGCCCCAGACCCGTATCTGGCATATTCTCAAACATTGCAACCACCTCATAATACCCCTCACGCGAAGAGTCTGGGAGCTGGTTTACAATCTGCAGATAGGTGTAATATAGGCTCTCGCCATTTAACTGATAGACCTTAAACAGCTTTGTAGCCATATCGTAGTCCGACGGCAGAATGGTTTTGCCGGTGATAAGTTGCCCTACAAGATCCAAATTGCGCCCAATCTCAGAGTACATACTCTGGAGATAGATATCGACACTCGCAACATCCGTATCATGCACGCCATAGAGCGAGAGCAAAAACCGTTGCCATGCCGAGAGGTTGATTGTAGGCTCAACACTTGGAAGATACTCAGCAATATTGTTGCGGACAATGTTCTTGCAAAGAGCAATCTTCTCATTGTCACGGTTCTCAATATCATACTTACTCCACTCCTCTGCCAAAAGTTTATTATCAGCGAGCAACAAGTCCGCCACGCAGACCTTGAGCGACATGTGGTCCACCACCTGCTTACACACAGGCTTTGCCAACGTTCTAAAGATCAGCATAGCTGCACAACATAGCACAATGAGAGCCATAGCCACAAAAGCACTCCATCGGGCTGCTACCCTTGCCCTTGTGTACTTTCGGCTATTCAGATAGCTCTCTACGCGCTCCATTGCCAGATCAAAGAAGTCAATAGATGCTGCCACAGACTGATACATCGCAAGTTGCTCCATACCCTTTGGCATCACCTCTGGCCACTTAAATCCATTGAGAAGTATTGGGATAATATTCTTTTTATGCTTCATGGCATGTAGCACCTCCTTACGCACCCAATCCTCCTCATTATGGCACCTATCAAGTGCATCTGGCGGCAATACCAACACAACATCTACACAACCCTCTATCACACTAAATAGCTGCTCATTAAATGGTCCTGAGCGCATGGTCTCCAAGTCAAAAAAGACCCTATATCCCGCCGCCTTTAATCGGGTAGCTATCAAATTTGCAGACTCATACGAACTGCGTCGGTAGCTGATAAAAACATCGTACTTCTTCATACTATTTTACTCCGTTTGGCTGTGTTGCAATCAACTGATTATATGCAAGTTTAATAGTCGTATCTACCACATCACAATCATAGGATTTTGTCTTTTCATCCAGTTCAGCCCATGGGCAAATGGATGGGTGATATTGATGCACAGCATCCTTACTCTTGCCATGAGTGTAGCCCATAACTCTATGTGCTGCAATCCAGCGCTCATGCTCCACAATCGCCATATTTAGCAACAGCTGAGCCTCATCGCCGCCACATGCATAGTTTGTGCTAAATTTAGCTCGGCTCTTGATATAGTCCATATAGAGTTCTAATCGTTCAGGGTGCTTCTCTGGCTCTATACCCATCAAAATTAGCTTTGTTCGTCCATGCAGCGAGTTGGAGATATTTTGCGACATTTGACGACTCAGCTCGCAGATTGCATGGTAGCGATTAAGTCTCTTTTCCTCCATAAGCCTCTCTATCGCCTCGCGTCCAAAGTCTGCCTTCCACTTCGCTTCTGCATCATCGGCATTGTTGTAAACCCTATTGAACTCCATTGCCTCAATATTGGTCACATCAGACTGGATTAGATTGTAGTTATAGACAGCCTGATTATCGCCAAAGAGCATAATCTTGACTTTAGCTCCTGTAGCGGAATAGGTCAGGGAGTCGATAACCTCCTGCATACGTCTCTTGTTAGAGCTTTGATAACATCTAACCATGATTTTGAGCATGCAGCGCGAGTCGTCACGCAGGCGAAGTGCCACCTTGAAGAGATTTACAGCAAGTGCAATAGACTCGTTATCATTATTGATAGCAATAACGGCGTAGTTGAGCGTAGGGATAACCTGATTCACCTTATCCCAGAACTCTTGAGCGCCAGTATGGCTCTTGATAAGCGAGAGTTCATTTTCCTTAATATCTGGCATCTGACTTCTCACCTCGCCAGCTATTTTATCCATATTTTCATCCACAGCATAGCAATGGAACGGCACGCGCTTTAAGTCTGTACCCACGAAGGCTGAAAACTCATACAAGAACTTAAAAGCCTCCTGTCCAGTTACGCCAAAGCCGACAATAAGGGAGTTAAAGTCCGAATTAACAGTACCCAATTTCCCGACCTTTACACACTTTACTGGCAAAGTGGAGCTATTTGTCTTGAGCGTTTTGACCGCTAAGCATGCCGAGTCTACAATCTTAATATCGCAGCACTGGTCACTGTTATTGTAGCGAGAATAGTTGTTAAGAATCTCATTGCTTGCCGTTTTGCGCGCATGAACGTAGATGTTTAACCTCTCTTCTTTTTTATTCTCGCCACATTTATCACACCCTCTCTGTCTTAGGCGCACATCCTGCTGAAGATTTAGTGCGCCAGAGATGTTGGCTGCCTCATCGTCAGAGAGAAAGTAGAAGTTTACCGTATTGCTCTTGTGTACTATCTTACCAATACTTTTCAGATGTAGTGCCTTGAAGATATTTGTAGCCGCAGCACCGCTAACATCTGCAGGACCACCATAACAATGCTCTACCAGAGCGCCGATTTTGTCTAAGCGAGCAATCTCACTATTGTGGATTGTCATTATATTGGTTATTCGGCTCAGAGTAACCTGCTTCTGGTTATTATTCTCATCATCATTATCAATATCTATAAAGATTATTGTCTCCGTATTATGGTCTCTATGGATGCTCTCAGCAAGTAGGCACGAGGCATCATTAACACCCCAAAACAGATGCACCACACTATTATTGGAGTATATAAATCTATGCATCAAGATGTTGATATAGGACTTAATCTTATAACCCACCATCTTAAAGATAAACAAGAAGGTTATAAATGCCGCCGCAAAATGGGTTATGGCGAACAATAACATATACAAAGTATCCTCCTGTAGGTCACTATCTACACGAGCTAAGTCGTGCGAGACGACAAACATCCTGAATGAGGAGATAATGGCACGCAGCACCACCGACAGACCATTCACATGTTCGTTATTGAAGCCCACAATATAGAGCAAAGTGCCTCCAATCCAAATTATCGTTGCCAAAAGAAGCACATGCTTAGATAACCATTCAAAAATCTTGGTTTTGCACAGCAGGTAGACCATCACACCAGAGAGCAGCACAAACAGCACAACCCATGACCCGACCGCAGATAACTCTAAAATGCCACTAATAGTCTCAGCGTCCCCAGGGGTACTTAGCCTAAAATTATCAAACAAAAAGCGCGATAGCCAATTCATTGTATCGTTATGGAACATACAAGCAAGGGGTTAGTTCGTTAAAAAATACCATCTCTCTGCAGATGCTCTGCAATGCTCTTACTGCCTCGTTTCCACATCTTATGGCAGAAGAAGAGGAATACAAGCGTTAGCAATCCACTAATAGATGGTGTTGCATCAGAGGCGAAGAGTATCGAGTCGTAGACGCCATGTGCCACAATAGGGGCAATAAGCACCAAGGCAGAGTTCAACTTTGGAGATTTTGGATAGAACTTTGCCAGCGAGTAGTAGTAGCCCATCAAAATACCGAAGCAGAAGTGCCCAGGAACTGAGAAAATAGCGCGTGCGATACCAACTGCAACAAATTCATCGTAGTTGTTGAATAGATACATAATATTCTCTACAGCCGCAAAGCCCAGCGAGACACAGACTGCATAGACAATACCATCCATCTTCTCGTCAAAATAGCGATTTTTCCGCAACACAAGCCATAGTATCACGAACTTAGCAACCTCCTCAGGAATTGCAGCACCGAAGAATGATGTGCATATCGCACCCCAAACAGTGGTCACCTCCTCTGGATATAATCCCCAGTTTGAGAATGGAATAGAGATACATAGTGATAGCGGAATAGATAGTATCCCCAAAAAGAAAGCCTTCAGCAACTGCCCCGTCGGCTCTGGCGCACTCTTATCCTTGCGATAGATATAAAAAATCAAAATCGCAATCGGCAACAGCGCGGTTAGTAGTACAATTAAAGTCTCCATATTGAATTATTTTTGAGCTAAACCGTTTGCATAGAACTAATAACCATCCATAGACAAACGGTTTAGCTAACATATCATATTAACGATTCTTTCTCAACCATTTTTTAGCTCTCTTCACAATAACCTCTTTATCTTCTGCCGAGATAATCACAGGTCTTATAGCTACTCCCAATTTACCCTCAAAAGGCACAGATATAAACTCTCCGTCGCGATAAAGAACATACCTATTTTTCTCCATAGGTTTCTCAATTGCACTGTATCTGAAGTAGTTCATCTCATCATCAATACTCCAGTCATTATATTGAATGATATAATAGTCGCCACTTAGTCCTCTTTGCTCTGCCGGCGAACCCTTTGTTACAGTGGCGCCCATTATCATATTTGGTCTAATCTTCTGGATGCACTCATCATATAACGTATTTTCCTTATTTTGGGCAAGAATCTTTGTATATATAAACAACGAGAACTCTAAACAATGTTTAGTGTATTTACTTTCAATGCCTCTTGTTTTATATGCATTCAGATACTCCTCCATAATTAGCGGAAATGCCTTCTCGTATTGCTTAGTTATAAAGTACAAATTACCCAAACCATATCGGTATAGACACACCGTAGGATGATGAATATCAAAACATTTTAGAGACATCTCATAAGCTGCCAACATATACTCCAGAGCCTTATCATATTGTTTCAGACGTTGGTATAGAGCAGATAAATTTGATAATAATCTTGCGACTTTTTCATGCGCCATACCATAGTGTTCTCTATTTATCTCAAGACTCATTAAATAATATCTCTTAGCCTCTTCATATTTTCCTATTGAGTCATAAATTGCGCCTAAATTATTATATGAAGTTCCAAAATCTATATGTTTTTTATCTGTATACAACTCCTCTCTAATTTTCAATGCTTTCAGCATATATACTTCAGCCTTATCATACATCTTCAGGTCGCTATATATAGCTCCTATTTTATCGTATACATCTGCAATTTTACTATGATTATTTCCATATATTGCCACATATATATCTTTAGCCTGCTCGGCGTATTCTAACGCTTTTTTCCAATCCTTTTTTTCCTGGTAAATACTACTTAAATTAAAATAAGTCAAACCGACTTTAGAGTGATTCTTACCATAGGATTTTATACAAATATCCAAAGATAGTTCGTAATATTTTTGAGATTCATCATATTTTCCTAGATCATACAATTTGGTAGCAATATTATTATATGTTGTGCCTACTTTGTAATGTTCGGCGCCATAAATATCTTTCTGTATATTTAACACTTCATAGTATAGTTCTAAAGCTTTTTTATATTCACCTAACTCTCCTCGCATAAATGCGACATTATTCAGCTCATTTGCCACAGATGAATGATTCTTACCATATATCTTCTCAAGCATAATGTAAGATTTGGTGTAGTAATCTAAAGACTTTTTCAAATCAATATTAACAGAGTTATAATACGATGCTAATCTATTGTACACCTCTGCAATTCTATAATGTTCCTCGCCATAGAACTTGTTATATATCTGCAAAGCCTTACTACAATATGAAATAATCTGCTCTTCATTCTTATTTTTTGCAGCTTGTTCAATAGAGCACAATACTACATAACAATCTGCCACTTCTGGATGATTATCTCCAAAGATTTTTATGGTTATATCCAACGCTTTTTGCGCATAATCCATGGCTTCAGAAAATCTATCCAATCTCTTCATCAACACTGACAAGTTCTCGTACATATTGGCTACATTGTAATGAATATCACCATAGAGTGAACGACGAATATCCAGCGCTTTGATCAACATCTCTTCTGCACGAGCAAAGTCACCGAAATCCGCATAAATATTAGCCTGAGTATTATAAACGTTGGACAAACCGTCTACATCTGCGTACTTTGTATATATTTTCTCAGCTTTAGCAATATACTCCTGAGCCTCAGGGAACATCTCTTTCTGAGCATAAACAGTTGCCATATTAGAATAGTTCACAGCCAGATCGCTCTCATACATCTCCAAATTTGACTCTCTGAGTTCCGCAGATTTTTTGTAGTATTCTAAGGCTTTATCAAGATCAGATGTGATTTCATATACACTACCCATATTTCCATAAACAGTCGCTCTTTCATCAATGTTTAGCTCTTGACTCAGAAGCTTATCATATATTGACATAGCCTGATCATACATACCCAAGAATTCTCGTATAAAAGTAGCATATTCATTGGTCCATTCAAAATTCTTAGGGTCAAGCTCCATTCGCTCTTTAAGATACTGAGCTGCTCTGTGGTTATCAAATCTAATTGCGGCAATATTAAACTGCATCAATAGCTCTGATGCGTAATTCTGAAGCATCTTTGCTTCAGCTTGTCGTCCCTCCTCAAGGGTCTGCTCTAATTTTGCATTATTACTTCTAAGTTGCTCAAGAGCTTTCTTTGTACCCTTACTTTCAATAAGTTTCTCAGCCTGCTCAAGTTCTCCCTTCTCTATCAAAGAGTTGATTTGAGCATCTACAGCATTAAGATAATCATAATCAGTACGAGCATATCTATCAGCAAGCTGATCAATTAAATTTTCTGTTTTTTCATAGTATTCATTTAGCTCCTGGAGTTTCTTACGATATTCCTCCTCATTGATAGACTTTTTCTTCAATTGTTCTTGAAGCGCTGCAAATTTTGTTTGGTATTCGGCATCTACACGTTCTCTCACACTATTCTCTATCTGACTCTTGACAGCCAAATAATCCTTCTTAGAAATCATTGAAATTTCAAGAGGGATACTCTCTGAATATGGATACTGACGTCCAATCACGCCCGCATCGGCTAATTGATAACCTATTTTTGATACATTAGATAGGCTATATGCTTGTCCTTCCTTGTAATGCGAAAGAATTATACTGAAATTTCCATTCTCATCTGAGGTTGTCGCCGACATAACCTCATTAGCTCTAATAAGAACATCTCCTAATGGCTTACCTGGTTGATCTGGACGACCAATAGTCTTGATAACACCTGACTGCTCTTGAGCATTAAGTGTCAAAATAGAAGACAACGCAACAATTGAAAGTAATAGTTTCTTCATAGCTTTTTATGTTTTTAATCTATTTTAAAACAACAACTCTTTTTTTACCACTTGGCATAACAAATATAGTATCCTCAACAGGAACTTCTGCACTTATACTATATACAGTTTTTTGATGTTGAAGAGGTATATCCAACAACACATATCCCATTGAATCTGAGGTACACTCAATTCCATCCACAACAACCGACATGTTAGATACTGTTTTTTGAGGATGCCACAGTCTAAATCTCACAGAGCCATATACATCTTCATCACGCCTTATTCTAAATGACATATCAGTTTTTACATGTAGAATAGTATCTATAGGTATATAATCTTCACATTCAATACGAAATCTTGAGAGTGACCCTAATAAATTATTAGGCAGGTGGCGGATAATAGCCTTTTCATTAAATGAGGTAATAGTATCCGATCTGACCTGATCATCAACAGTCATAGCCACTACGATCTGCCGTGGTTGAGGAAGCGCTTCAACACGTGTAGTCGCTTCAGTGACAGAGAACGAGACATCTACCGGAATGCTCTTTGCCCACACGCCAACAACTGTTGCTAACACTAAGAGCAACCCCAATATCCAACCTACAATCTGCTGCGCAAGCAGTCTGCGATGGCGATGCCAGATAGTATCAAACTCAACCTCTAAGAGCTTGGAGACAAGCTGCACGTATGCTCGCTCACGATTGAGCCACGACCAGCGGTAGACCTTCTCATGAATATTTGCGCCTAAAATCTCCGGAAAGTCTAACTTTCTAAGTATCGGATTGAAACACTCAGTCTCCTTGTCTCCACTGTTCGGCACACCATCCACAATAAAGAGGTGGATCTGCTCAGCGCGACCAAGAGAGTGAAAAAACTCAATCTCTCTACCCACCCACTCCGACTGAGCAGAGTTGGGCGAGCAGATGACAATCAAGTTGCGCGACGCCGCTAACCTCTCCTGCAACTCCTTAGACAGCCCTCCAGGCTGAATATCCGTCGGGGCAAAAAACACAGGCTTTATCGGCGTACGACTCCACCCATGCTCGCTGCACAACGTCGCCGGCATACGATAGTGCTCCAACTTCCGCTGCAACCTCTTTCCCCACTCAATATCCCTTGAGTTGTAGCTTATAAAGGCATAATATTTATACTCTTCCGCCATCTACTTTGTCTGTTTGGATTTTAGCAGTTTTATCTTGATAAATTTTACCCAATCAATTTGTTTAAGATGGTGTCGAGAGCTGAAGGGTCGGGGTGGGTGTAGATCTTCAGTTCGCCGTTCACCAACATGCCGTGCTCAGTGAGCCACTGCTCGTGCTGAGCAAGAAGGTAGAGGAGTGTCATCTGAAATGCCTTCTCGGCACTAATGCGTGCAACGTTACGCTGGAAGAAGGCTGTTGGGACATATTTGTTATACTCACGCTCCCACTCGTCGCACTGCGGGCAATCAACAGTAGATGCCTCAAGAGATTGTGCATACTGGGCAAGTGTTGCGAAGTTTGACTTTAGGCGAGCGAATATCTCGTGCTCAGAGAGTGCGATATAGAGGTTTTCAAGCCTCTGGTAGCGCAGATTTTCGCACTCTGCACGCAGGTAGAGGATGAGTGCATTGCGGTACTGAACAATGTCGTCAATATTGTCACCCTGAATCTTCTCCAGCAGCGTAACATCCTTAGCCTCAACATACTTCTCAATCAGTTCGCGCTCAGAGATTGAGGTTTTAGGGATGTCGTTCCAGCCCTTGAGGGTCTGGGCAATCCTCTTTACCAGCAGCTCTATAGCTCCTTGCATATTTACAATGCCGTTACTCCACGCTTCGAGCTCCACCGCCCTCTCAATCTTTACGACAACGCTCTGAATATTCTGAGCGACTGGCAGCGAGTCAAGAAAACTGCGATACTGGACAGCAATCTCCCTCTTTACATCATACTCCATGTTCTCAAGTAGAGCGTTGGAGATTTTGCCATCAACATAGAGCTTATCTAAGCTAAGGTGCTGCTCTATGAGGCGTTCTAACTCCTTATCGCAAGCCTCAGAGATTGCATCAAACTCTACTGTGGCATATATCGCCTCGGCAATCTGACTGGCAGGGTGTGAGTCTTTCTGCAGTAGGCAATACTGCAGAAAGTCACCCTTAAATCTATTAACTAAATACTCTTGTCTATCCATAACTACAACTCATTACCGCATGAACCACAGAATCTGGCTGTTGAAGAGTTCTCAGCGCCACACTTAGTGCAATATTTACCACCGCCCACAGATGATGCAGGTAGAGAGGCAGCACTTTGTGCAATTACATCATTGGCAATCTCTAAAGCCCTATCGTCAAGCTTTGACTGCTCAATCATACCCCAAATCTGGGTAATAAGCACCGGCCAGAAGAAGAACATTGAGATCACCGTCGGAATAGCCTGCTGACCCCAGATGCCGACGCCAGCCTCAAAAGAGATAAGATTTCCATGCGGCAGAAGTGTCACCTTGAGGGCTGTTTTCATACCTAATACAGCCTTAAATGCACCACCCTTGGTAATTGAAATATCACATCCGCCACTGCTCAGGCTGTCAGTTGCCACCTCGTATCCATTGTTGCGAAAATCTGCTGCAATCTTACTTGCTATCTCTGAAATCAATACTGGAGAACCACCCAGCATTACCTTTGTACTAAAAGTTGCCATAATTGCTAATTATTTAAGTTGTTGAAGTGAATGAAAATTATAAATTGCGTACAGCACGCTTGACTCTGCAAGTAGGCTTTTAATCTCTGCCAACTGCTCTGCACTGTATTTAGCCTCCATATCGCGGAGCATTGATACAACCTTAGCAGACTGAGCAGCCACCTCCTCGTCAGTAATTATACTATCTTCAAGAATCTTTCTATATGATTCATTATTGACAATCATTGAGTCAATATCCAAAATACCTTTTTCGTTTAACAACATAATCGCAAAGTTTAGAAGTCATTTTTTATTGAGAATATCTCTTTACAAGATGGGTTTAAGCATATATACTCTTTATATGGACACATGTTTTCACAGACACTTTTCATTATTGAGCGTGCCGCAATGGGATTAAATGCGTGCACCGCTGCCGCTGCCGCAGTTGCCGCAGCTACGGCTGCCACATATTTTCCCCTATTTGTCATGTGAACATTGTCCTTGCCACATTTTGGACATTTTGTTGCCATCGTTACCCTATTTTTACTTGTTAATGTTTTGAATTGAATAGATGTGATGAGCTGCAAAGAGTACGCACGCCTCCGCCAAAAGCTCCTTTACCTGAGCCGCCTGCTCTGCCGAACAACTCTGCTCTATACCCTGAAGCATAGATACCACCTTGTCAGCATGCTGCTTAATCTCCTGCTCTGTCACTACACCATCCTCCATAATCTTCTTAAAAGAGTCCTGATTGACAACTACCTCGTCAATGTTCAAAATTCCATTTTCATCAAAAAACATAGCTCAAATATTTTTTAGTTAGTAAATTATTTAGTTATTTCGTTCCCGTTTTGGTCGTAAATCGTAACACTTATAACTTTACCTCGCTCATCAAACTCATTTACTAAGCTCATCAAAAAATCACCATTTATATCATAATAAGCAAGTTCAATTATATTTTCGCGCTCGTCATATCGTATGACTACTTTTGCATAATCTTCTTTGTTGTGAGAACATAATTTTCCGTTAACCCCATAAAAAGCACACTCTATACAATTTCCTCGGTCATCGTATTGAAATTTTTCTTTAGCATAGTTCTCATTTGATAAGCACAATTCTCCATCTATACCATAAAAGGCTTGTTCTACCATATTCCCTCGATCATCGTACTCAGACACCCACTTAGCATAACCATACTTATTCAAACAAGACTTGCCATCTATGCCATAATAGGCTTGTTCTACCATATTTCCGCGGTCATCGTACTCAGACATATACTTGGCATAACCATCCTTATGCAAACAAGGCTTACCATCTACGCCATAATATGCACACATTGCCTCGTTTCCGTACTCATCGTATTGAAATACATTCTTCGCAAATCCATAACACATCAAACAAGGCTTGCCATCTACACCATAAAATGCTTGTTCTATCATGTTACCACAATCGTCATACTTTAAGACGCTCTTTGCAAAACCCAGTTTATTCAAACAAGGTTTACCATCTAAACCGTAATAAGCCTGCTCTATCACATTCCCGCGCTCATCGTATTGAAATGTCTCCTTGGCATAACCATGTTCCGACAGACATAGCTTGTCATCTATACCGTAAAAAGTACACTCTACCTCATTTCCGCTATCATCGTACCGTAAGAGATATTTCGCATAACCATCATTGTGCAAGCACAGTTTACCATCTATATCATAAAAGGCACATTCTATCTTATATCCGCGGTTGTCATATCGGCATACTGTTTTAGCTTTTCCATATATATCAAAACAAGGTTTACCATCTAAACCATAATAAGCCTGCTCTATCACATTTCCAAAATCATCAAATTGAAATGTTATTTTAGCTATTCCAATACTTATTATACAAGGCTTGCCATCTACACCATAATATCCCGCTTGGATTACATTTCCGTAAGAGTCAATTGTACGAGTCACTGTTGCAAACAGATATTCATTAAGCATCGGTTCACCAGCTAAATTGAGCGTCCTGGACTCTGTAAGAGTTCCAAGAGCGTCGTACTTATAGTAGCGAGAGGCGATGCCGATCTTATTGCAGTGGCGTGAGCCGTCCTGATTAAGGTAATGCAGAGCAACTCGGCGACCAAAAGAGTCAAGGTCAAAGGCGACGCCCCACACTCCGCTATTATCCGCAATGGTGCTCTTGCTAAAGTTTGAATCGTTATTAGCGTGGTAGGTCATCTTTGTAATATATCCATCAGCGTTGCGTTCATAGACATATCTTACTATACGCGACTTTTTTTCTTGCTCTCCATCTGCAAGTAGCGAGAAGTTCTTTGCAAAGCCGATACCCTCACCCGCTACTGTGCTCTCAATATCCACGATAGAGGCTGCAGAACTACCGCGGCGAGAGAGTCTATGTTGTAGCTGCTCGCGCCCCTTCTCGTTACAGTAGACAATATCTGTCAGCACCCCATTTTGTGGGCTATAGACCAACTTCTGGATTGGGTAGCGGTCATTATACTCAGTAGTGTTGATTGTGCACGGTCTATCGGCAGAATTGACAAAGCTCACCACAGCAAGTCGCCAGTTATAAGCACCACTCTGACCAAATGGTATTCGGCGGTACTCAAAGCGGTATGTTCCACTGCGGTGTGCCCTTATTTGGTCATCAACCTCCACAACGCCCGTAGGTACGCCCCAGACATCAACATAGTCGGCGAAGTATCTATATGTTGGGCGGGTATAGTCCCAGTAGAGCAGGGCGCAGAGCAGAGCAACAACTGCCACAGCCGCCATAGCCACGCGCTGGCGCATCTGTCGCGCGCGGTAGCGGTTCCAGAGCAGGTCACGCCTTACGCCGAGCATCGTTGCAACGACATCTACAAGAGCCTGGTGCTCGCCATTTGTTGCGATACTAATACCTCTAATCTCCTTGCTCTTATCGCCGCTCTTCAGCAGGTCAAGCAGTGCAGGTGGGAAGCACTCCGTAGCAGGGTCGGCAGAGTTTGGCTCTCCATCAACAATAAATGGGATAATATACTCCTCACGTTCCTGGTCTATAAAGGACTGCACCTCGTCATTGACATACTTAGAGCGTGCCGAATCTGGAGAGCATATCACAATAAGGTACTTCGACGCCATAAGTTCCTTCTGCAGCGCCTCATGCAGCTGATTACCCGACAGGTCGTACTCATAGATAAAGACCGGTTGCAGCTTATCTGGCACACCGATTTTGCTCTTCTTTACCGAAGAGGGGATATGGTAGTATGACAAGCGATGTTGCAGCCACTTTGCCCACTTAGAGTCTTTGGTTGAGTAGCTAATAAAGGCGTAGTAGTGAAATGTCGTCTCCATAAATTCAGTTTTAGGTCAATTTTGTTACAACTTAGTGCCGCAATACTTGCAGAAGCCCCAGTTTAATAACACTGCACGCTTACACTTCGGGCACTTCTTGCCTGAGGCTTGAGCCTTAAGGTTGAGCATAAGGTTCTGATACTGAGGGCACTGTCCCCACTTAAGAATCTCACGCACACGCACCGCACTAAATGGGTGGTCCTGACCCAAGATAACCGACAGCTGCAGAGCCTTATTCCACAAGCCATCATTCTTAATAGCGTCGTAGCGATCTGCCTGCTTTGCCCACTGAGCAACGTTTATATTCTTTGTAATCGACTTAGGACCACCAGATAGGCGAGCCATCACGCGCGTAACGACCTCTGGCGAGGTGACAATGGCTGCACAGCGGTCGCACGAAAGCTCTGCCTTGCGACTCCAGTAGAGAAGTGCATACTCTACAGGCTTAGCTACCGCGCCCAAAAGTCCAAGCGCATCCAGTCCTAAAGCCACGGTGCGCGCAACCATATTATATACCACATGGCGGCACAAAATATGTCCGCACTCATGCGCCAGCACTGCATCTAACTCCTCGTCGTTCATCATCTCCACCAATCCAGAGGTAACGACAACAAATACACGCGTATCGCCAGTGGTGTAGGCATTTGGCATCGGGTTCATCTCCAAATAGAACTCTGGCTCGGCAATTCCGAGCTTCTCACAAATTGGAGGCAGATGCCTATATAACTCTGGAAGCTGATTCTCTGAGAGGCGAATTGTAGACGCCATATTTATACCATACATCAGCTTCTCAACGCCCAACTCTAACACCTTCTTTGCCAATGTTGGGAATCCAGGAATACTCTCTAACTGCCTGAGCGCCGCAGCATCCTCAGGATGAATAAATTCAGCAGGTTTAATCATATCTCTCACTATTTTTAATTAAATACTTGGCATCTTCATAACATATATATATTTCGTCACCATCACACTCAATGGGAATTTCATTTATATATTTATACTTTGTTGATGTTCTATCTTTATCGCATAAGTATTGAATCATTAAAGATAAATCACCGCCAACAACTAAACGTTCATCATTAAAGGAGAATGATATATTAAAATTTGGTCTATCTTTATCGAACACAAACGGACCATTATATGCCAGACAAACAAAATATAAAAGACCTCCAAATTTAGTGTATTTAATTCTTTCATATTCTCCTCTTTTCAGGCTTTCCCTCATTTTCGCCAAGTCTAAAATATGATAAATAAACTTTGATGAATATTGAAAATGGTTAAATATCTCCCAAAATAAACCATCTGATGAGGATACTACTGTAATTACGACCTCTGAGTCTTTAATATATTTTGCTACTGGTTCTTTCCAATTGACAGTATTTAAGTAGACTGTTTTACCCACTGTTAAATCTAACATTTTACGAGGATTTCCTATACGCATAAAAAACAGTCTTAATTTATTGCAAACCTCTTCTACATCTTGTAATAAGTTTACCTCTTGTATTTTCTCATCCATTGCGAAATTTCTCAAGACTAATAAATATCTTGACCGCTTGTAATTTATATAGGCAAAATTGTGAAAAAAATTTAGATATGCTACCCATAGGCATACAACACTTGCCGCCAATGAGCACATATTGTATGCATTATCGTCGTCTATCATGTATGCACTCACAGCTAATAACAAATACAATAGCGAAGATATAATAACAAAAATTACCAATGTAATTCTGTATGCAATTAACGACTTAGGTGTTAAATACTGCAAAAATGCATTTCTAAATGCATACAACAAACAAAATATAGTAACCCCTATTAAAAATAGAGTAACTAATACTGGATGCTGTTCAACATGGACATATACGATGTTAATAATTCCAACTAACACCAAGCCTATACAGCACATTATAAATCCCCATGCCAATGGTGTAAACAACACCTTCTCAAAGATTTTATGTGTTGTAAAAAAATCTCGGAAAATACTTACAGATAAAACAAGAGCTCCAAATATTAAAAAAATAAATACATTAAGAGCTATCAATAAAATATCTATAAATTCTGCGCTTTTATACTTTACACACTCCCAGCATTCATATACTGCTCCGACCAAACTTATTATCGGAGTCAGCATAATAAACACTTTCATAAATGTGTTTACAGCAGACTTAAAGTACCAAAACGCTTTCATATTCAAGTTCTATCTTTGTATTTACTCCCCCTACTTTGGGCTGACGCGGACAACGATGCCCTCGCGGGTGGTGAAGGCGTCGTTGAGCACAAGGTGTTGGTTTAGTTTTATTGCTGTAGCGGCGTAGCCACTCAGTTCCATCAGATTTACGCGGATTGTACTGCGCTCAACAACTATCAATCTATTTTTGAGCAAGTACTCCGAAATGTCAAATATCTTACCCAGAATAACGATGATTGTCGGGAGTATATGACCCAATATCACCCCACTCTTATTTAGAAAGACAATCTCCTGGAACGATGCCGAGTGGATTGAAAGCAGCTGCTCAATATCCTTCTCTACAACCTTTTTAATAATAGGTATAGTGGTGGTATGGGTATAGACTATCTTAAAGGTTTGAGAGTCCTCGCCACACAATCTCACCTTTACATCGCTCTTAGCACTGATAATACTATTTATATCTGTAAAGTTCAACGAAATGGTCATACTTTTCAGGATTTGGTTAGTAGTTGTCCGTACTCCTTAAAACGAGAACTCTATAGATAGTCCCTCTGGCTCTATATCCAGACGTGTAGCGCTAATCAGGGAGAGGATACTCTCTAACTGCGAGATCTCCTTAAGGCGCACCACTGCGCCACCACTCTCAATCTTCAGAAAGCCAAAGGAGCCGATGCGGTAGTTGATAAAAGTTATCACACCATCAATAATCTGCCCTATTCCAGGGGTTTTGCTTGAGAGTTTTATGCTCAACGATGTAGCATCTACAAGTTTAATATTTACATCCACGAAGATGTTGCCGATTTTCTCGTTGGGCTTGCATGAGATAACAACTCCACCCTCTGCATTTCGGGACATCGCAATACTATAACCCGTCTTTTTACCTACAAAGTCTACTATATCGCTATATGGAAGATAGATTTTCATCGCTCACGGTTTTTATTGGGCAAATATCACCGCCTACTTATGTAGCGACCAATCTATCTCAAGCTTATTGCCGCAGTGGTCACAATATACCTGATACTTATAGACAGGGTGTTGGCAAATCTGACAATGATACACCTCGGCTGATTGAGCAAGGCGCTGCTTAAGTAGGCGATAGAGCTCGTTATCTTCGCGCCTGATAAGGTCATAGCCCAACTTCTTGAGTAGTTTTATGGTCTGCATTGCCATCTTACGGTCATACTCCTTCTCAATATCTGGAAGTTGAGAGTAAGGGACCATGCAAGGGGTCTGCTTCTTATTGTCATCACGCTGTGGACCATAAGTCCAGCCCTGCGCCTGCCTATCTAATGCCCAAATATCGTGTGCATTCTCTGCAATTGCCTCTTGAAGCTCGGTCAAATCCTCTGTCAATTCAACATCCGACAGATCTATCGGCTGTGGTTTATAACTTTTCATAGTCTCTGTTGTTATAGTTATTAAATAATTTTTTGAGTCATTCCATGCATCCATAAATTGCTCTAATGGATAGCTATCTCTATCATTTGGAGAGTTGGGATCATAAATGGTAACCACCTTTCTATCAGCATCATATCCAAGCACCACAACTACATGGTCAGCAGACTCTGCTAATAGAATATCCTCATATTTTTCAGCTTCGACATTCCCGACAAGTTCGCCTCCATCTACCGCCACAATCACACTATCGCCCCCCTCTAAGGCAGAGGCAATATCGTCAATAGTAGAGTTATATCGTCGCGTCACAACCAAGCCATAGCTCTCTAACAGCCTGCCCACATTGTGCAGAGCCGTACCCTCACTCTTTAGCCAGCGATTTTTAACGGCAACACTAATCAACGACTCCCAATTAAAGGCTATATTATTCTGCTCAAGCACAAGCCTCTCGCACTCTAAGCTGCAGAGATTCTGCTCCCCGCACTCAGCCGCCACAGCCGCCATAGGTATCACCTCTGGTACCTGCTCGGCAGCAAGCACCGAATAGTCTACCAACTCAGAGATTTGCAATATCTCTCTAAGCTCTGCATCATAAGGCAGCGCCTCAAGAATCGCCCTGCACTCTTGGGCTGTAGCATTTCCCTCGATATATGCAGCCAACACCTCTGCTGAAATATTACTCACTCTTTTCATATCTCCGCCTCTTTTAGAGCCATTTTTGTTAGTGCAGCAATAGCTCGTCTTTTTATATTATACAAATTATCTACGCTTACTCCTATCTGCTGGGCAACCTGCTCTGGCTCGGCATCCTTAAGCACCAACTGCCTGATAACATAGACATATCTCTTGTTAGTCATAAAGGTCAATAGACGCTCAATATCCATTTTAGATACCTCTGTACTATTATCAACGCTCTGGCTCTGCATAGCCCTACCTAAAAGAGCATCTTTTGAACTCATATCTATCAATCGGTCGCGCTTAGCAATAAAGTAGCGAATGGCAGTAATTTTCAGCCACTGATATATAGAACTTCGCCCCTGATATTGCCTGAGCCTATAGCCGTCATTCTCCATAAGATGCAGATAGAGCTCATTTACAAACTCGTCATAATCAACACTATATGAGAATACTCGACGTATAATGCTCACAAATAGAGGTCGGCAGTCCTTAAAAAAGAACTGCTGTGTCACCTGCTTATCATGGGCAATTAACGCCTCAACAATCTGCTTGTCGTTCATCAGCATCAATATTTTCAAGTATCTCTGGAATAATTCGTATAAACCCAACATCATAGAGCTTTGACAACGGGTCTATCTCTATAAGCCTATCGTTGCTACAGATATCTAAGTGAGCCATTTTGTCACCCTTCAGAACATCTTTATCAACTCGTCCACTGCACACATCAGCCTGCTCCTGCTCAGTTAGCGCCCTAAATCGCATCAAGAGCTGCTCCATAACCCAACGATTATGCTCTGTGCGAGCCAATAGCTCAACATTCTGCTCACTTATTGTCTTAGTCTCTGCATAGTTTATACTCCTCAACTTACCCCAAATAGTATTTGCATTGTAGATATTGCTCCACAGCTTAGCAGCCTCAGATTTACCGCGTAGGTTTGTTCGGTCAGACTTGACAACATTATTTACTCTATTGACCTGCTGGTACATTTCATAATAGTGTGCATCAAGTGTCTGAGCTATCTTATACGACAACTCATTTAGAGAGTCATCATATGCACATTGAAGCATACCAAACGCCTTGAGGCGTGTGTAGTACTTGTTTTTATTTCCGTCATGCGAAATACTATCAATAATAGCCGAGCCATGACGCTGATATACAAGCACTTGAACTGCATTCTCATAGACTTCATCTGGCAGATATAGCGATGCAGCGACGCTCTGATTATCCTGTGGCAGACAGATGGCAAGTGTAAAGCGGGCATGGCTATTCTGAGCAGCCCTCCTAAGATACTGCTGCACTGTTATACACTCTACGCCACCCTCAATAAACTCCCACTCAACATCTATAAAATCGCCGCCTAAGTAGCTATTTTGGCTACAAGGATAGTCATTCTCCCACTTTGTACTATCGTAAAGTTCTGTGCCGCCCTTACACTCACTACGGAGCAATCGCCACCTTGCAAGGGCAAACATCTCCTTAAAGCGAGCCTGGAAATAGTCCATCTCCTTAGCACACTCGGTGTCGATAAAGGTGATGCGAGTTTTGAGCTTTGTATCTCTATTGAAGTTTGGATAGTGGGCAAGATGTGCCGCCTCAATTGCCATTGAAACGCCCGTCTTTGACATACCTACAACAACCAAATGCACAAAGTCGTCACTATCAACCGTAATAGGCTCTTTACCCTCTAATGGCAGATAATGCTCAACATCTATATCGGCTGGAGTGAGGTCGCGGTTTACAAATACACGCTGTGCCCACTGCTCGTAGTAGTTGAACGGTCTAAATTTAATATACTTCTTAATTTTGTCGCTTATATCTGCAAATTGGAAAATTGAGAACGAGGTCTGGTACTCAAACATCACTCTACATATAAGCTCTTTTGGTCTTGGTGGGCGTTTAGAGAGCTGGTCAGAGATAATCTGCAGACAGCTCATATTCAGCGCATCGTGATTAGTCTTATACGCCTCATCCTCAACGCTATCGCCAAGAATAAAGACCTCCTTAGCACACTCTAAGTGTAGGTCGGCAATATCATCTGCAGAGTTCTGCTCGCCATAGTAGACAATTACTCGCTGCTCATCCTCGTGCGACAAGAAGGAGGCTAAGAACTTGCGAAATGCCTCTATATCGCTATTAGTCTGAACAACCACATAGTCTATCTTCTCTTTTCTTGCAAAAATCTGACGTATAAGGTCGGGAATAAGCTCGTTATTGCCTATAATAACTATAAAATTAGAGTTCTTAAGCTCTCTATGATACCTTGCCAAACCCTTCTCCCACTTATTTACATACCTCTCATAGAGGCTGACGATTGAGGAGACAAGCACACCGTTCATCATCACCACTCCAAATAGTGCGACTAAAAAGGCGATGACTCTATGCCCAGACTTGCCAACCGTATTTAGATTTCCAGGGTCCAAGCTGTGGTACAACATTGTCCAGACAATGTTGACATCAGCATTGTTGTCATTTCCAATAAAATCACGACCTGTCAAAGATAGACAGTGCAAAACTGCCGAGAGTGTGAGCGGAACTAAAAAGACAAAGAGCAAAATATAAAATAGAGTCTTAAACTCACCCTTTGCCAACATTCTATCCATCTTAACACTACGTCTGAAAAAGCAGTACAACATTACTGCGATGAGCGCAACCCCTATTGATGCTAAAATTTCAATCCCAAGACTACCCATAACTCATAAAATTAGACATAAAAGTATGCAAATTTAATAAATTTATTTTATTTGGGCGAATAAATGTTCAATAAAGTCTACGGCAATAGATAAATTTCTTTACACATAAAAATGAGGTAAATAAATTCTCAACAACTTCTAAATATTGCGCTATTGTTTTGATTTTAAGGATTTTTTTGTAATTTTGCCGCGATTATTGCGAATTATCACTTTATTAAATAAAATATTATGACAATTACTGCTGCTGATATTAAAATCGGTATGTGCATCGAGATGGATGGCAAGACTTTCCTTGTTGTTGATTTCCAGCACTGCAAGCCGGGCAAGGGTCCCGCTTTTGTTCGTTCTAAGCTCAAGAACCTTGAGAACGGTCGCGTTCTTGAAAACACATTCTCTTCTGTAGGTCAGAAGATTGAGCAGGTGCGCGTTGAGCGTCGCCCTTACCAGTTCACTTATGAGGACGATTTGGGTGCTCACTTTATGCACTGCGAGACTTTTGAGGAGATTAACATCGAGAAGAGTCTGATTAACAACTACGACCTTATGGCTGATGGTCAGATTGTTGAGGTTATGTTCCACACTGAGAAGGAGACTGTCCTCTCTGCTGAGCTTCCTCCAATCGTAGACATGGAGGTTACCTACACTGAGCCAGGTATTAAGGGTGATACAGCCTCTACCAACTCACTCAAGCCAGCGACTGTAAACACTGGCGCTACTATCAAGGTACCTCTCTTTATCAACACTGGTGACCGCATCCGCGTTGATACCCGTACCCGTGAGTACTACGAGCGTATTAAGTAGTGGTTTATTACTGCAAAAAATAAGACTCTGCATCGCATGATGCAGAGTCTTATTTTGTATACATATTTCCACCCCTTACTTATACTCAAACTCTACGCCCGATGTTAGCGAAGTGGTTTTCACCGCATTGGTCATAGTGTACTGATTATGCTGAATGGTTGATGCAAAGAGTACCAAGTGGCAGTTTTCAACATTCCAACTTGGGTCTACATCCATAATAAATAGGTAATCTGCACTATCTCCCTTGCTAATAAAGCCCATAGGGTGACCAAAGAAGTTATTTCCCTCAGGATTTGAGTCAGCGATACGCACCACATTCTCGTGAATATCAATATAATCCTCCTTGATATCTGTATAGTTACTCTGTGCGGCATAGATACCACTCTCAACAAGCCAAGCACCGACAGAGTACTCGCCATCTTGAGCCGCCTTTACAGATGCGCGAACAAGCAGAATATTATCCTTAAGCTCAGTTCGTACTGCAATACCTGCATAAGCAGGGGTCTTGAGCGTATTCTCAATAGAGCCCATGATAGCACCGATATTGCCCTCAACAGAGTTATTAGTATTCAGTCCATACGCAAGGTTTGCGATTGTATATGGGTAGCCACCAGAGGTGTTAAGAATAGATGCAAGGTCACGTCCATTATGCATTTTAACGCTAAAAGTATCACCGCCGTGAACTGCTGTATGCACAAACTTATCCT
The DNA here is from genome assembly GCA_015059805.1 of Rikenellaceae bacterium. Lineage (GTDB taxonomy): Bacteria > Bacteroidota > Bacteroidia > Bacteroidales > Rikenellaceae > Alistipes. The sequence continues at coordinate 144,850 of SUZO01000001.1, read as the reverse complement.
TATACTGCTCGTCCTCAAACATAATGTGGAACGCCTCAATCATATTAGGACACCAGCCGCACCAAGTACCTGTGAGCTGTGTAAACATAGTGCGGTGTACAAAGTCTGTATTTGTCGGCTGTGGGTCTACAGGGCGTGCAGGGATTGCGCTGCTTACGGCAGTAATAGTTACTGGTGTTTCACGGGTATTCTTGGTCTTATAACCCACCCAGAAGCTCTTCTTACCAGCCTTATTGGCTGTATATGAAGGAAGAACATACTCCTTACCATTGTAGAGAGCTGCAACCCACTCAAGGGCAACACCATTGTCGGTCTCGGCATTGTAAATCTTGACCTTCTCCATTTCTGCTGGCTCAAGCACCTTACCGTCATAGCGGATAATAAATGCTGCGTACTGCTTACCCACCTGAACAAGGTTTGTAGATAGTGATACGGTCAATCCCTGCTCGTCTCTATCAGAGAGGTCCATTGCCTGAACAGCCATCACATCAATAACCTCACTGCGATTCTCGCCCCAGATAACATAGAACTGGTAGATTCCTGATGTATAGGTTGAAAAGCTCATACTCTCATATGGCTGATCGGTAGCGTTATCGTAGAGTGTAGCCTCAGCGGTGACATCCTCACCATTATAGAGCGCACGAAAAACTGCTGTATCCTCGCCATTTGCAGAGATTACATTTGTAGAGACCTCAACCTTAAAGCCAGAGGTATCCTCTATATCCATACCCTCGTCTGTACCTACACCATAGAGGCACGAGGTTGTTGTAAGGGTTGCAAACAGTGCAACCAAAGTATATAAAAACTTTCTCATAGCGTTAGAATGAAGCGGTTAGAGCAATGTTAATTCCGTTATACTCTGGAGAGTAGCGGCACACACCGCCAGAGCAGATATATCCTGCACGGTTGCGACCATAGCTCAGCTGTATGCGGGTGCGCTTGATTGTAAGGCTACCACCCACAGAGTAGTAGTTCTTATCTGTACCCTTGTCGCCACGACCGAGGTTGTACATATCACTTACAAAGAAGCTCCACTTTGGTGCAAGGTTAAACTCCACAAGACCAGCCACCCAGTCACCCTCATACTCACCAGAGAGCAGATACTGAGCCTCTACGCGCAGCGACTTCTTGCGGTCAAACTTATACTGCACATCGGCAACAAAGATATTTGACACGTAAGTGCGGTGGTGGTAGCCGTGGTAAGGATTCCACTCCTGGAAAGAGTAGAGGAATGTAGTCTTGAGCTTCTTTGACCACTGGCGTGTCACATCTACGTTAATATCCTGCCACAGACGCTCACGGTTACCACTCTTACTCTGCTCCTTGAGCAGTGTGTAGTAGGTAGAGTAGTTTGCGTGGAAGTTCCAGTAGCGGTAGCGGTTAGTTTTACTGCGATAGGTGTAGTAAAAGTCCACCTGACCGCCAATCTCGCCCTCGGCATTTACCTGATATGGATTGAGGTTGGCAAGCATATAAGTGTACTGGCGTGTCATAGCAGGCAGATAGTTGAGCGTATTGCCCGTACCTGCGCCATCAACTGCAATAGGAGTGAGCATGTGGCTCAGCGCACGCACAGAGCCAGTAAAGCTGAATCCCTTGCCTGCCCAGCCAATCTCACCATAGCCCGCCCAGCCCTTATTGCCAAGCTGTGTATAGTCCTTACCCTTGCCCACATACTCACCACGGAATGTAAAGCCTGAGTGGTCAAAATTAAGGCGAGCAGAGTACATATTGAGCATATTATCTGCAGCAATGTCGCTAACCTTCTCATAACGGTTCACATAACTACCCTCAATAAAGAGTGCGCCCTTCTGCATACCGAACATATCGCCAAGTGAGAGGCTCAAGTCAGCACCACCAGCCCAACCGGTCTGGTAGTTTGTATAGAGGCGTGGGCGACCATAGATAGCCTTAACAGCGAAGTAGTCGCCAAGGTTATAGGTAACCCTTGCGCCGAGAAGTGAGTTATTAAAACCGAGCTGGCGGTCCTCAAAGCTACGAAAAATAAGTCCATTACCAAACTGCTCGTACATATTACCGACAGTAACAGAGTAACTCTTATCCTGCCACTGTGCATAGACCATCGGCACAAGCACCTTAAACTGATTGCCATAGCTACCAATCTCATAACCCTGCAGTGCTGGCAGATAGGTCTCCACCTGAATACCTGCACTGAAGCGGTCTACGGCATAATCAACCTTAATGTAGTCGTTTGAGCCAAAGTGTGTATCTGGAGCAGGTGTAGAGAGTGCGCTATCGTTAAAATAGACGATATTATTACTCTCAACGCTACCCGAAATCACTCCCCCCTTCTCGCCTAAAGCAATCTGCGCAGAGGCTGACAGAGTGGCAGCTACAGCTACGACAAAACTAAATAGTCTCTTCATAAACTTTGTGTTCAGATACGACCAGAAACTCCCCAGACGGAGAGTTTCTGATTGTAGTGGTTAAAATTAGTTGTGAGCATTACGCTTGTCTGCAATGCGGAGGAATGCCTCGCGAGCCTCCTCGGCAGTCTGAAGACGATAGTTGACAACCTTTGGAGACTTAACAGTCTCTACAATAGGCAGAGCTGTACGGCTCTTTGGAGCCTGGCGAGGAGCAACCTTGTAGATAGACTGTAGCTCTGTCTTCATTGCAGGAGCATCAGCAGATACTGCAGCAGGAGCAGCGGCACCATTTCGAGTAAGAACGATTGGTGCAACAATCATACTGTAGAGTTGATACTGACCACTACCCATATCACGAGTAATCTGAGGATAGAAGTCGGCAGTGATTGTCTGCGAACTACCATTATCGTCAGTACGAGTGAATGTATGCTTGAATGGATAGATTGTAATGGTATTCTTGTCTGCAGAGACCTCTACTGGGAAGTGACCATTTACAATATTGCCAGCGCTATCCTTCATATACGGAGCAGTAGCATACTCACAAGCACCAATAAACTGGTATACATTCTCATACCACTGAGCCATAGGAGCAAAGTAGTTTACATTGAACGGAGCGGTAACCTTACCATCTGCACCAATCTCAAGATACCACTTTGGACCGAAATCGTATACTGGAGACTCGTAGTTGTAAGCCGAGTATGTATCCGCATCAGCAATGAAGAGCTCATATGGGCTTGCATACTTTGTAGGAATCTTACCATCTGGGCCACCAGTGTGCTCTGGAATAGGGCAAGTAACAATATCAGCATCATACTCAAGGGTAAAGCCCTGACAGAGAATACGGTTCTGGTTGCGAACATTAGTATTAAAGTCGTCTACAGCGGTCTTGAACTGGTTGTAAACAGCATCTACCTCCTCCTTTGTCTTGAGGTTTGAAGCCTCAAAGAAGAACTGGTAAACCTCCTCTGGAAGGGTCTGCTCATAACCAACCTCACCGATAACAACCTTGCTTGAGATAGGCTCGTCACGAGTAATCAAATAGTTATTCTCCTTATTGTCCTTTGGATTTCCACACTGTGTATCATCATTGCGGTGGTCCTCATTCTCTGGGAACTTACAGAAGTGGTAATGGCGGTAGCGGATAGTTGTTGTTGCTGTCCACTCACCCTTAAGGTCCTCAAAGAGAGTTGACTGTACTGGCGCTGCAGCAGGCTCCTTTGCAGAGCGGTACATATCAACAGCGCTACCCCAAGTACCCTCGTCATTCATTACGCTAAGTCCGCAAATAGTTGTTGCATCTGGACGAGTAGTGAAGTTCACATTCCAACCCTCAGCAAGGTTGATTGCTGCAACCTCCTCAGCAGTAAGGCTCTGACCATATGTCTGAATCATAATATCAATAGCCTCCTGCTCACTGACATTATAGTTCTTCATTGTAGCATTAACCATAGCCACCCACTCACGCTCATAGTTAGCAAGATACTTAGCTGCAATAGCATTAGCAGAGCTACACTTGAGATTGAACCATACAAAGTCGTGCTCAGCCTTATTGGTCTCTGGGTTTACAATACCCTTAACAGTAGCAGTTGGAGCTGGCTTTGTAGGCTTTGGAAGGGTAAAGTCTACAGTCTTAAAGCTCTGCTTTGAACCAATCTCATCGCCCAAAGTGGTTACATAGAGAGTGTAGTTTGTATTCTGCTTCATATAGAAGTTGTCCTCAAGCTGCACGGTAGTATCTTCAAATGTAGTGAACGATATACCGCTCATAAATGAGTGGAAAGAGGTGATATACCACTGGATGTAGCTACGCTGATTGTTGAGCAGTGGAAGAAGCTCAAGCATAGTACCAGTATCCATCACACCGATACACATACCATAAGCACCCTCTGGAAGTGTAACCTTAACCTTTCCACCCAGAGGGGTAAGGTTGAGTGTAATCTCTGGCTTTGCGCTCATCTTTGCAGGCTCCTTTGCCTGAACAAATACCTTCTTGTTGTAGCCAGTCCAGAACTTTGAATCGTCTGGCATCTTACCTGTTGTGTAGAACTCTGCTACATAGTTATTAAAGTCAAACAGCGCACTGTAGTAGCCATCACCCCAGCCCCAATGGTCATTCTGGTCGTATGCAAACTCTCCGAGCATCAGATACATTGGCTGACCAGGAACGATAGGGTCGTAGTATACAGGAGCATCCTCACTTGGAGTACCAACATAGCTATTATCCTCGTTAAACAACCAAGTTGTAGACTCTGTAACATAGTTGTGGTATACATCATCATTCATATTGAGCATCTCTGCATCTGTAAAGCCCTTCAAATTGCGGTTTGTGTAGTAGACAGGAAACTCTGTAAGACCCCACTTTACAACATTACCTTCAGTAACCTTGTCCTTAGGGAAATTAAAGTGAGCTGAGAAGGACATGTAATCAACGTCGTAAATGGTAAGCTCCTCGGTAAATGCCTCGGTCTTGAAAGTTACCTTTACAACCTCCTCGTAATACTCATCCTTAATAGTTGCACCAGCAAACAGAACAACATAGTCTGTGTCTGGACTCAGAGATGTTAGCTCCACAACCTCCTCACCATCCATACAAGGTGTTGGCTCGCCCATTGCAAAAATAAGCTCTGGAGTAAGAGTGGTGTCTGAGGTCTCAGCGACGTAAGCATACTGAGCAATATTCTCAGTAGTAATCTTTACTGTTGCAGTTGAAGATGTAGCCTTGACAAACTCCACAGCAAACTTGTAAGTAAGCTCAGGATCTGGTTCTGGCTCTGGCTTTGGATCTGGCTTCTCATCTGGATTTGGATCCTTGTTGTCAATCTCCTCATTTGTCTGACCACAAGCAACAAATGCTACTGCTGCAAGAAGTACCATCAAACGAGATAGAATCAAAGTAAATTTTTTCATAAAAATGCAATTTGATACTTAATATTAGTTAGATGTCCATTAACGGCGCAAGATACGACAAAAAATTCACTTTTAAGGGATAAATTTCAAAAAAATCACATCATTAAATGTAACACTCTATAACTCAGCACATTACATCAAAATAACAAAACCTCTTGCAAAACCCAAAATTTCTCTCTATCTTTGATAGTCAAAAATTTAGATACGTGCTATGAAGAGGATTATAGAGTGCGTTCCCAACTTTAGCGAGGGGCGCGATATGGAGGTTATAAATCAGATTACCTCAGCCATAACATCTGCAGCCAATGTCCGTCTACTTGATGTAGACCCTGGCGAGGCGACAAATCGCACAGTGGTGACCTTTGCAGGCTCGCCAGAGGATGTTGTCGAGGCTGCTTTTGCAGGTGTAAAGCGTGCTGCCGAGCTGATTGATATGCGCAAGCACAAGGGGGCTCACCCACGTATGGGAGCGACAGATGTGCTTCCACTGGTGCCAGTGTCGGGCGTAACCCTTGAGGAGTGTGCCGAAAGGGCGAGGACTCTTGCCAAGCGCATAGCCTCAGAGCTACACATCCCTGTCTACTGTTATGAGGCTGCAGCCTTTACCCCTGAGCGAAAGAATCTTGCCGTATGTCGTCAGGGTGAGTATGAGGCTTTAGCACAGCGATTTGCAGACCCTGCCTCTGCCCCAGACTTTGGTGGAGAAGAGTGGAACGAAAGCACCGCCCGAAGTGGTGCTACTGCCGTTGGTGCGCGCGACTTCCTTATTGCAGTGAACTACAACCTCAACACCACCTCTACCCGTCGTGCAAATGCTATTGCCTTTGATGTTCGCGAGAAGGGTCGCCCAGTGCGTGAGGGGAATCCTATCATTGGCAAGGTTGTCACAGACGAAAATGGCGAGCCTCTGATGCGTCCAGGAACGCTCAAGGGCACTAAAGCAATAGGCTGGTACATAGAGGAGTACGGCATTGCGCAGGTATCTATGAACATCACCGACATTGCCCTCACACCGCTCCACATAGCCTTTGATGAGGTATCTCGCGCAGCAAATGAGCGCGGCATACGTGTTACAGGCACTGAGATTGTCGGTCTTGTACCGAAGCGCACCCTTATTGAGGCGGGAAAGTACTTCCTGCGCAAGCAGCACCGCTCAGTAGGCATTGCCGAGAGCGAGATTATCCGCATAGCGGTAAAGAGTATGGGCCTTGATGAGCTCAAGCCTTTCAAGCCAGAGGAGAAGATTATTGAGTATATGCTTGAGGACAACGCCTCAAAGCGACTTGTAGATATGACCTGCACAGATTTTGCCCTTGAGACAGCGAGCGAGTCACCAGCCCCTGGTGGAGGCTCTATATCGGCATATATGGGTGCTCTTGCCGCGGCTTTAGGCACTATGGTTGCCAACCTATCGTCACACAAGGCGGGTTGGGATGAACGCTGGGAGGAGTTTTCAGACTATGCCGAGCGTGGGCAGGAGCTTGTCAGCCGACTGCTTGCCCTGGTAGACGAGGATACCGAGGCGTTTAACCGCATTATGGCGGTCTTTGCAATGCCTAAGACTACTGCCGAGGAGAAGGCGGCACGCAGTGCAGCTCTGCAGAGCGCAACACTCTATGCTACAAAAGTTCCTCTCAAGACCATGAAGGCAGCCTATGAGTGCTTTGAGATTGTCAAGGCTATGGCAGAAACGGGCAACCCTAACTCCGTATCGGATGCGGGCGTGGGTGCTCTTGCAGCACGTAGTGCAGTGCTGGGTGCGGAGCTAAATGTAAAAATTAACGCTGCAGGGCTGAAGGATAGTCAGACAGCCGAGCGCCTTATCAGCCAGGCTGCTGAGATTGCCCGCAAGGCGGTAGCACAAGAGGCAGAGATTCTTCAAATTGTAAATCAGAAAATAGGATAACAGTATGACCCTCACCGAGTTTCAAGATAGCATCCGTGCAGGTATTCCCGACACTCTCCCTGCACCCAAGCCATACGATACAACGATAAACCACGCCCCAAAGCGTAAGGATATCCTTACCCCAGAGCAGAAGGAGCTTGCCCTACATAATGCTCTGCGATACTTTGACCCTAAGCACCACGAGACACTCGCACCAGAGTTTGCCGAGGAGCTACGCAAGTATGGGCGAATATATATGTATCGTTTCCGCCCTGAGTATGAGATGTATGCGCGCCCGATAGAGCACTACCCCGCTCGCTCTCGCCAAGCAGCAGCTATAATGCTGATGATACAGAACAACCTTGACAAGGCAGTAGCACAGCATCCGCACGAGCTGATAACATACGGCGGTAATGGCGCTGTATTTCAGAATTGGGCACAGTATCGCCTAACGATGAAGTATCTGAGCCAGATGACTGACTGTCAGACACTTGTAATGTACTCAGGGCATCCACTGGGACTCTTCCCATCCCACCCAGATGCGCCGCGCGTAGTGGTTACAAATGGTATGGTTATTCCGAACTACTCTAAACCAGACGACTGGGAGCGAATGAACGCTATGGGTGTATCGCAATATGGACAGATGACCGCAGGTTCATATATGTATATAGGTCCGCAGGGTATTGTTCATGGCACGACAATTACCGTTATGAATGCCGCCCGCAAAAGGTACAAGGAGGGGCAGACAGATGCTCGCGGAATGCTATTTATCTCCTCTGGTCTTGGGGGTATGTCGGGTGCACAGCCAAAGGCGGGCAATATCTCGCAAGTGGTAAGTGTCGTAGCCGAGATAAACCCAAAGGCTGCCGAGAAGCGACACTCGCAGGGTTGGGTAGATGAACTACACTACTCGCTTGATCAGCTCGTCGTTAGAGTACGAAGTGCTGTTGCAGCTAAGGAGGTTGTCTCGCTTGCCTATGTAGGTAATGTTGTAGACCTCTGGGAGCGACTTGCTGATGAAAATATCGCTGTAGACCTTGGCTCTGACCAGACCTCGCTCCATAATCCTTGGGCGGGAGGCTACTACCCAGTAGGATACAGCTACGAGGAGTCAAACCGTATGATGGCTGAGGAGCCAGAGCGTTTCCGCGAGGCTGTGCAGCAGTCACTGCGCCGACAGGTTGCCGCCATAAACAAGCTTACTGCTCGCGGAATGTACTTCTTTGACTATGGCAATGCCTTCCTTCTTGAGTCTTCACGCGCAGGGGCAGATATTATGGCGGAGGATGGAGTAAAGTTCCGCTATCCATCATACGTTCAGGATATTATGGGTCCTATGTTCTTTGACTACGGCTTTGGACCTTTCCGTTGGGTCTGTACATCGGGCAAGGCGGCTGATCTTGAGGCTACAGACCGCATAGCGGCAGATGTATTGCGTGAGATTGCCAAAACAGCGCCAGAGGATATTGTAGGGCAGCTTGAGGATAACATACATTGGATTGTTGAGGCGGGTAAGAATCGCCTTGTTGTAGGCTCTCAGGCGCGAATACTATATGCCGACTGTCAGGGACGAATGAAAATCGCACAGGCGTTTAACCGCGCTATTGCTTCAGGCGAGATTTCCGCTCCGATAGTCCTTGGTCGTGACCACCACGATGTATCGGGCACAGACTCGCCATATCGTGAGACATCAAATATCTACGACGGCTCTAACCTTACTGCCGATATGGCTGTGCATAATGTTATTGGCGATAGTTTCCGCGGTGCTACGTGGGTATCTATCCACAATGGTGGCGGCGTAGGCTGGGGCGAGGTTATCAATGGCGGTTTCGGTATGGTTATAGATGGCAGCGACGAGTCCGACCGTCATATCCGCGAGATGCTACTGTGGGATGTCAATAACGGCATTGCTCGCCGCAGCTGGGCGCGCAACAAGGGGGCTATAGATGCTATCCGCCGACAGATGGAAGCAACGCCAGAGCTACAGGTTACACTACCTAATTTTGCAGACGAAAACCTAATCAAAAAATCACTTCAATAATGGAAATACACTATATATCAGCCGAGCGACTGACTATTGAGCGCGTGGGCGAGATTCTTGAGAACAACATACAGATTGCACTAAGCAAGGATGCTGAAAATCGCATTCTCCGCTGCCGCGAGTATCTTGACAACAAGATGAGCAGCCAGACAGAGCCTATATATGGCATTACTACTGGCTTCGGCTCATTGTGCAATATCAGCATTAGCGCAGATGAACTTGGCACATTGCAAAAAAACCTTGTTATGTCCCACGCTTGCGGTACGGGAGACAGAGTACCGAGCCAGATTGTCAAGCTGATGTTACTGCTCAAGGTGCAGTCACTGAGCTATGGTCACTCTGGCGTGCAATTAGCTACTGTTGAGCGACTTATTGATATGTTCAACAACAATATTCTTCCAGTAGTCTACCAGCAAGGCTCTCTTGGTGCATCGGGCGACCTTGCACCACTTGCGCACCTCTGCCTACCACTACTTGGGCTTGGCGAGGTTGAGGTTGATGATATGATAATGCCAGCCTCTGAGATTCTTGAGCAGTTTGACTGGGAGCCTATATCCCTACAGTCAAAGGAGGGACTTGCACTGCTCAATGGCACTCAATTTATGAGCGCGTATGGCGTATGGTCACTGCTTAAGGCTATAAGGTTGAGCGGTCAGGCTGATAAAATTGCAGCCGTATCTCTTGACGCCTTTGATGGTCGCATAGAGCCATTCTGCGACCAGGTACATATTGTGCGTAGCCATCGCGGACAGATAGAGACCGCACGAAAAATAAGAGCGCTTCTTGAGGGTAGTCAGATTATCTCTCGCAAGAAGGAGCATGTTCAAGACCCATACTCATTCCGCTGCATACCACAGGTTCATGGAGCGACAAAGGACACAATAGCCTATGTATCAACTGTTTTGGAGAATGAGATAAACAGCGTTACGGACAACCCTACAGTATTCCCAGAGCAGGATATGGTTGTCAGCGCGGGTAACTTCCACGGTCAGCCTATAGCCCTTGCGATGGACTTCCTTGCCATTGCTGTAGCCGAGCTTGCCAATATCTCCGAGCGCAGAACATACCGCCTTATCTCTGGTAGTCGCTCTCTACCTTCGTTCCTTGTTGCTAAGCCAGGACTTAATAGCGGATTTATGATTCCGCAGTACACTGCCGCATCTATCGTAAGTCAAAATAAGGGACTCTGTATGCCGGCATCTGTAGACTCCATTCCATCGTCACAGAGCCAGGAGGACCATGTAAGTATGGGCTCAAATGCCGCAACAAAGCTCGCCCGCGTGGTAGATAATACAGAGCGCGTGCTTGCCATAGAGCTCTTCAACGCTGCTCAGGCGCTTGAGTTCCGCCGTCCACTACGCTCTTCTGAGGCTGTTGAGCGATTTGTGGAGAGGTATCGCAAGGTGGTTCCATATATTGACAACGACCGAGTTATGTATCCTCTTATTGAGGCTTCAGTAGACTTTTTACAGAACAACAAATGAGACTCCTCATATTAAATATAGGTACAATAGTCGGCATTGACACTCTGCATCGCACTCGCATTTCTGGCTTAGAGATGGATAGCATGGAGCGCATTGACAACGCGTGGCTTACGGCTGAAGATGGAGTGATTACCGCCTTTGGAAGTATGGATAGCTGCCCGAGTAGTGAAGGCTTTGAGATTTTAGATGCTGCGGGAGGTATGCTCTTTCCATCATACTGCGACTCCCACACCCATATTGTCTATGCAGGCAGTCGTGAGCAGGAGTTTGTAGATAAGATTCACGGGCTGACATACGAGCAAATTGCCCAGCGTGGAGGTGGTATCCTCAACTCGGCAGATAGACTGCACAATACCTCTGAGGATGAGCTCTATAATCAAGCTATGGAGCGCATAAATGAGGTTATTGCTATGGGTACGGGCGCGATAGAGATAAAGTCGGGATATGGACTGACAACGGAGGACGAGCTGAAGATGCTCCGCGTAATTGGTCGCATAGCAAAGAGTGCCCCAATAGCTGTCAAGGCTACATTTCTCGGTGCACATGCTGTGCCACGCGACTACAAGGGTCGTCAGAGCGAGTATGTGGAGCTTATCTGCGACACCATGCTCCCTACCGTAGCCGAGCAGGGCATAGCTGAGTTTGTAGATGTATTTTGCGACCGAGGATTTTTTACAACCGAGCAGACCGAGCAGATAGTAACAAAGGCAGCTGAGTTTGGTCTAAAAGCAAAGATACACGCCAATGAGCTTGACTACTCTGGTGGAGTACAACTTGGCGTAAAGCTCGGCGCAGTATCCGTAGACCACCTTGAGAGTAGCGGCGAAGATGAGATAGAGGCTCTGAAAGGGAGCGCAACAATGCCTACCCTACTACCTGGCGCGGCATTCTTCCTCGGCATGAGCTACCCACCTGCCCGTAAGATGATTGAGGCAGGTCTTGCCGTAGCACTCGCCTCGGACTACAACCCTGGCTCGTCGCCATCTGGCAATATGCGCTTTGTAACTTCACTCGCCTCTATTCGTATGCGTATGACACCTACAGAGGCTCTTTGGGCAGCAACGCTCAACGGTGCAGCAGCTATGGGAATTAGCGACCGCTACGGCTCAATTACCGTTGGCAAAGTGGCTAACTTCTTTATTACCAAGCCTATTTCATCCTTTGAGTACTTCACCTACGCCTATAACACGCCACTAATTTCGCGCATAGTTTTAGGCGGCAAAATCGTATAAATATGGTAGGAATTGACTACATCGTAATTGTAATTTACTTTTTGGGACTTATAGCGGTAAGTGTGCTTGTCTCGCGAAGCATTAAGTCCTCAGCCGATATGTTTATCGCGGGCAGAAACTCCTCGTGGTGGCTCTCTGGAATGTCCACCTATATGACACTCTTCTCGGCAAGCACATTTGTTATCTGGGGTGGCGTGGCGTTCCGTTCTGGCTTTGTGGCTGTGCTTATCGGAAACATACTGGGATTTGCCAGCTTCTTTGTCGGCAGATACTTGTCGGGCAAGTGGCGCGAGATGAAGATTAAATCGCCTGGCGAGTATCTTACAATCCGCTTTGGCAAGCGCTCGCTCAACTTCTACACCCTATTAGGCATTATCGGCAGAGGATTTCACACTGCCGTAGCACTATATGCCATTGCCATTGTGATGTCTACCCTGATGACACTTCCGCAGGGGCACTTTATGGCAGATGCAAGCGGACATTTAGCCGTCAGTTGGGCAATAGTAATCCTTGGCGTTATCACACTGTTATACACTATTTTAGGAGGTTTTCTTGCGGTGCTGATGACCGATGTAATACAGTTTGGAGTGCTTATTACGGTGGTAATCTTTATGATTCCGCTATCAATCAATGCCATAGGTGGATTGGACAACTTTATTGCGGGCGCACCAGAGGGTTACTTTACGCCAGTGAGTGCCGAGTATCCGTGGTTTTGGCTGATACTGTGGTTCTTTGTCAATAGCTTTACCATTGGTGGCGACTGGCCATTTGTGCAGCGATATATCAGTGTGCCGACAGTGAGCGATGCAAGAAAGAGTACATATCTTGTCGGTGCGCTCTACCTGCTTACACCACTTATATGGTACTTCCCAGCAATGGTATTTAGACAGATTGAGCCGACGGCAAACCCAGAGCAAGCATATATCCTTATGTCCGACCATGTGCTGATGAAGGGTATGCTTGGCGTTATGCTCGCAGCGATGGTTTCGGCAACACTCTCTACCGTGTCGGGCACACTCAATGTCTTTGCAAATGTCTTTACATACGACATCTACGGTCAGAAGCACCCTGAGGTTGGCGAGAAGGGGCTTATTCGCATAGGCAGAATCTTTACCTTCGCCTTTGGTACGGCAATTATTGCCCTTGCCCTGCTTATCCCATATGCGGGTGGTGCGGAGAAGGTTGTTGTGACCATTCTTACAATGATTATCGGTCCACTATACATTCCATCAGTGTGGGGAGTATTCTCTAAGCGACTGACACAGAAGCACTTGCTTACGGCGATGATAATCACTTACGCCTGCGGAATCTTCGGTCTTGCATTTAAGTTTAGCGATGCTGTCCGCGCAAACTTTGAGTGGATAAATCCAAATGTGCTTGAGTCCGTTATCGGCACTGTTGTACCAGTAATTCTGTTATCAATAATGGAGTTGTGGGCAAAGCGTAAGGGAACAATAGACCCTGGATATGCCCGTGTGCAGGCGATACTTGACCCCCAGGCAGATACCGAGCCGAGCGCAGAGATGAAACGTGCAACAAAGCGCTACTCACATATGGCAGTAACTTGCTTTGTTGTCACACTACTCGCCATTGCCGCTCTGCTTATTCAGCAACTGTTTACAGAGAGCTATGATGCTGCTGTAGAGAGAATTATGATTGGAGGCATCGCCGTAATGGTAGGCATTGCCGTAGTATATGCTATTTATAGATACATAGATGCAAAACACAATTAACTACACTAAACAACTTCAGGTGCGAGGTACCTACGATGTTGTTGTTGCAGGCTCTGGCCCTGCAGGAATTTGCGCTGCTGTGGCGGCAGCCCGCGAGGGTGCAAAAGTAGCCCTTGTAGAGCGCTATGGCGTTGTGGGTGGTAACCTTACGACGGGTTATGTCGGACCAATACTTGGCATGGTCGGCAAGGGGACTATGCGCGATGAGCTGGTAGAGCTTCTTGGCGTGCCAGAGAACGATATGATTGGCGTAACGGGTCGCGCACACGACTTTGAGATGGCTAAGATTCGCCTTATGCAGTTTGTAAACCATCCAAATATAGATGTCTACCTACAAACTACAGTAACGGATGTAGTCAAGGAGGGTGATACTCTGAAGGGCATTATCTCCACATCTGGCGAGGGTCAGTTTGCACTGCTTGGCAAGGTAACTATTGACGCTACGGGCGATGGAATAGTCAGCTACCTTGCAGGCGCTACGACCGAAAAGGGTCGCGAGGATGGGCTTATGCAACCCGTAACACTTGAGTTTACCATTGATGGCGTAGATGAGAGTAAGGGCGTTATCTGCATTGGCGATGTAGACGATGTAATGCTTGGCGACGAGCGATTTTTGGACTACTGCAAGCGTCTGAGCCTTGAGGGAGAGATTCCAGAGCGCATAGCTGCCGTACGACTGCATCCAACAACCCATAGCGGTGAGCGTCAGGTAAATACAACGCAGGTGAACGGTGTTGATATGACCCGCGTAGACCATATTTTCAAGGCAGACCTTGAGCTGCGCGAGCAGATGCTTACCCTAATAGACTTCTTCCACAAGCATATTCCAGGTTATGAAAATTGCCGCATAATTTCAAGTGGCACGACAACGGGTGTTCGCGAGACTCGCCGAGTAATTGGTGACTACATAATCACCGCCGAGGAGATGGCTGCAGGTTGTCGCTTTGACGATGTTATCGTCCACCGCGCAGAGTTTATCGTAGATATTCACAACCCTGAGGGCTCTGGTCAGGCTGAGGAGCATATTCAGTACTGCGACCCATACGATTTGCCATACCGCTGCTTTACGCCAAAGGGTGTTGAGAACCTCTACACCGCTGGTCGTTGCATATCAGGTACACACCGCGCACATGCATCCTACCGCGTGATGAGCATCTGTATGGCTATGGGCGAGGCTGTGGGTGTTGCGGCAGCAATGTGTTCTGAGAAGGGTTGCACTCCGCGTGCGCTTGATGTCAAAGAGTTACAAAATCGTTTAACAAATAAAGGTATAGAGTTGTATGGATAGAATTATGCTCTACAGCAAGTTTAACCCACTAAAGAGGGTACTTTGCTACGACATTTTTGACCGAGGCTTTAACGGCTGGATGGTTCTGCTTCCAAATTTTACGGAGCATCCCGACTTTGATGTTCCGCCAACAAAGGTCAATAAGGACCAGTGGCCGCCAGTGATGCTCAGCTCGGCAACATTCCGCTTCCCGGGCACACACGGCTCAATGTCAGGTACATACTCACTTAAACTATCCACTCGTCCCGTTGCAAACCCATACTCAATGCCACCCGCTCCAGGCTCTATGGGTCACGCAATCAAGCGACTGTCAAATATGGACCCAAATGCAAGATACTTGCAGTATGAGTGCTGGTTTGCATACACTGGCGAGCAGAACGAGGTAGATGGAGATGGCGAACAACCAGGATTGCACGAGAACTCTATCCGCGCCTTTGGTATCGGTTCAGACACGCAGGATGACAACAACCGCTTCTTCTGGGGTGTGCGCTATCTTAACACCGTAGATGGTAAGCCGATGCGCAAGTGGCAGTATATACAGGCAACACCAGGCACAGACAAGGAGTGGGCATTTGGTCTTGATGGCGACTGGTGCAAGTGGGGCGTAGACTGCTGGTGGTTTGGCGAGCGTCGCCCAGATGGCTATCATGCTGGTTATAAAGATGTTCCAGGTGGCACGCAGAACCTTATTTACAACGAAACCGACTGCAAGATTAACTGGCAGTACCTGCGTCTGAAGGTGGATATTATTGAGCGCGAGTATGTTGAGATGCAGTGCCAGAATAAGATTTTTGATATGCGAGGCATAAAGATGACTGCCGTAGATAAATACCGCAGAATTGACGGACTTATCAACCCAGTAATATGGCTTGAGACCGACACTAACCGCCGCGTGTTCCTATATATTGATTCATTCGTAGTATCGCAAGAGTAGCGGCTCTTGGAGGTATACATCAAAGGTGAGCTAATGGCTAATAGCCAACAGTCAATAGCGTTTTATGAAATAAAACAGTAAATTATGAAACAGTTCAATGCAGCACATTTAGAGATAAAAAAGTCCTTTACAGAGTACTTTGAGACCCATCCATACGAGGTTGGCTGGGCAGATGAGGTTATCTTCTTCATCTTCGTTGAGGAGGTTATTGGCGAGGGAACTTTAGATGCTCGCGTGGAGATTTCGCATGACGGTATCCATTGGGCATACGAAGGTACAAGTTTTGAGACCATTACTGAGGAGGGACTCTACTTTGTCAAGGTGACCCACTTCGGCAACTATATCCGCCTTGCCGTAGATATTGAAGGTGCCGAGTTTAAGCTACAAATTCAGATTGCCTCAAAGGGGTAAACGCAAAAAGTGGGTGACTAAAAAGTAAAATAGTCACCCACATTTTGTTCGGAGGTTGAATAAAAAGATCTATTTTTAGGCTTAAGTTCCTTTTCACCGCTCACGCTCGGCATAGTCTGCAAGCAGCCTCTGCTCTCACTTAATCGCGGCGCTGCGAAGCCCGAAAAAGCGGAGTTTACTAAAGCGTAAATGAGCATTTTGAGGGCGAGCGTAACCGACGCTGCAGAGCGAGAGTAGAGTGAGTTTACTCACTTTACCGAGCTGCAAGGAGGAAAAGCCCTCGCAGAGGGGTTAACGACAAAATACACTTTTTATTCAGCCTCTTTTTATGCGTTTTGGATTCTCACTAACGAATTGCTCCCACGACTTTGTTCCTCGCTTGCGCCCACTCTTTTCGCCCCCTAAGCCCTTGATGCGGGAGGTGCCGAGGGCGGCATTCAGAACGCTTGAACTTGCGTAGTAGTGGCACAGTGCCACCGCCATGCCATCAGTAGCATCAAGGCGGCGCGGAGCATCCTCTATTTTAAGCGTACGGGTAACTATCGCCGCCACCTGCTGCTTAGATGCAGCTCCAGAGCCTGTTATTGCCTGCTTTATGCGCGTTGGAGCATACTCCGCAACGGGACGATTACTACTCAGCGCTGCCGCCATAGCCACACCCTGCGCACGACCAAGCTTGAGCATACTCTGCACATTCTGACCAAAAAATGGGGACTCCAAAGCCACCTCTCGTGGAGAGTACTCGGCAATAAGGGCACGCACACGCTCAAAGATATAGCGGAGCTTGTCGTATGGGTCTGTAATCTTGTGCAAATCTATATCCCCCAGCACTATGGGAGTTAATGACCTGCCGCAAACCTCAAGCACGCCATAACCCATATAGTTTGTACCTGGGTCGATACCCAAAATACGATATGGAGCAGAGCTGTTCATGCTATAACTGCTCTCCTACAGAGAGTTGTGAAGCGATAATATCGCATAGAATGTGAAACTCCTCAGCGCTGTACTCAGCAGAGAGTGCAACAATGCGACCAAATGGATCAATGACAAAACAGCGAGGAAGGTACTCAGTGGCATAGAGCGAGTAGATAGCTCTGTCTGTATCTACTCCAACGGGGAAGGTATATTTGCGCTGGGCAATAAAATCACGCACCTTGTCTAACTCCTCACCACAAGAGAGAACAAGCGTAGTAAATCTGTCACTATCAAAATTATCCTGAATAGCCTCCACAGCATCTAACTGCTTATGACAATCGGTGCTCCACGATGCAAAAAAGACAAGTAATACTAAGCGACCCTGCAGCTGCGATAGCGTAACAGACTTACCGTCAAGCGTTGTAACGGTAAAATCGGGAGCAAGAGCACCCACACGCACAAGAGTGGTCCTATCGTGTGATGGCATCGCCTCTTGATCATACATTGCACTACACCCTACCACACTAACAGAGAGTAGCAACGCCACCAAAATGTTGTAAATGATTCTCATAACGTCGTCAAAGGTAGGCATTTAGTTTGAATTATCAAAAAAAATTACTATATTTGCTTTCAGATTATACCCATTTTGCCCTTTTGGCAGAGAAAGTATGCACTGCAAAGCTCTCTACGCGTTGTTGAGAGCACTTGTTTGTGTAGTTTATAATATTTTATAAAAATAGGTGCTGATGCTATTTTGAGGCGCAAAGGGGTGTAATGGTGTGTGAATAGAGGGAAATAACAATATTATTTAACTATAACTAACTTAATTATTATCAATTTTTATTATGAAGAAGTTTTTTCTTTTGGTGATGACTGCGGCGACAATGCTCTTCGCTTCATCTTGTTCAAAGGAGCAGATTTCGTCTAATGCTCCAGTAGGTGAGCAGGTAACTGTCACCCTTACTGCAGATCTCGGAGCTATTGAGTCACGTGCTATTTCAGACGGACTGAGTGTAAACGAGGTTGCATGGGCAATCTATCTCCACGGTGCTGACAAGCCACTGCCTGAGCTTTACGGTGTGCTTCCAATCAGCAATAAGCAGGGTACTCTTGAGGTACGCCTTGTAACTGGTAAGAGCTATGATATTGCTCTGTTTGCTTATTACAAGGATGGTGCAACTACTGAGCAGGCTCTTGGTGCTGCAACTCCAAAGTTCTACGACGTAGATTGGGATAACAAGACTATTGCTCTTAACTACCCAAGCCCACTTGCAAACGACACTGACGAGCGTGACTGCTTCTGGTATGTTAAGCAGAACCTTGCAGTTGATGGTCCAGTAAACGAGACCTTTATCCTTACTCGTCCGCTTGCACAGCTCAACTTCGGTGTAACTAAGGAGGATACTACTGCAGCTGCTGAGGCAGGTCTTGTAGTTAGCCAGTCTAAGATTGTTGCATCTACTTACGAGTCATTCAACATGTTCACTGGTGAGTGCCTTGGTCAGTTGAAGGAGTACACATTTGCTCAGAACGCTGTTCCACAGCAGGTGCTTGAGGTTGAGAATATTGATTATACTTATATTGGTACTGCATACCTGCTTGTAGACGAGAAGGAGACCCAGGAGGTAACTCTTACTATCTACAACAACGATGCTAACAACACTCAGATCAACACTCTTAACTACTCATACGTTCCTTTCCAGCGTAACTACCGTACCAATATCCTCGGTGCGCTTCTCACCAACCCTATTGAGTTCAATATCGTTGTTGACGAGCGTTTCAATGAGCCTGACTTTATTGTTAAGCACTGGGACGGCACTACTAAGGCTGTTGCTGAGGTAAATGGCACTTATACAGTTACTGAGCCAGCTGAGCTTGCATGGGTAGCACAGCAGGTAAATAGCGGCGAGAATACCTTTGAGGGCAAGTCTGTTGTTCTTCAGGGAGAGGTTATCGACCTTAACGGTCTGAACAACCAGCTCTGGACTCCAATCGGAGTATCTGGCAAGCCATTTAAGGGTAGCTTTGACGGTAATGGTGTTGTTATCCGTAATATGAAGGTTAGCGCCCTTGAGTGCGCTGGTCTGTTTGGTAACGTACTTAGCTCTGAGGGCATTAAGAACGTTGTTCTTGAGGATGTAGTTATCGAGTCAAGCCACTACGCAGGTGCTGTTGTTGGTTACGCTTACTCTGATGTAATCAACTGCTCTGTTGATGGTCTTACTCTTACCGTTACCCCTAATGACACTACCCGCGCTGCTTATGACAACGGCGATAAGGTTGGTGGTATCGCAGGTTATGTAGCTGAGAAGAGCGGCACTGCAGGTTATAAGATTAACAACAATACTGTAAAGAACGCTACTATCACTGCTTACCGTGACCTTGGTGGCATCGCTGGTGCAGCTTACATTGCTGAGTGCGTTGGTAATAAGGTTGAGAACTCAGTTCTTACTGTAGACCAGACTGTAAACAACTACGGCGAGAAGGATGCAAACCTCGGTCAGTTCGTAGGTCGCGTACTTAGCGGCGTTGTTGGCGATGATAACGTTGCTACAGATGTTGAGCTTGTTTGGAATCCTGAGACACTTAAGCCAGCTACTCCAATTAGCAATATTACAGCTAAAGGTAACTACATTGTTAAGGGTATCGTTTCTGCGGTAGGTACTTCTGCATACTTTATCACCGATGGCACTGGCGCTCTTATGGTGTATGGTAACAAGCACAACCGTGTTCTTGGTGAGTGCGTACGTATTGAGGGTGAGGTTTCTCGTTACAGTGACTACGACACTAATGCTTGGCAGATCAAATCTACCTCAACTTTGGTTATTTCAGAGGGCAACACTCCTAAATACAACCCTACAGTTCTTACCGCTGCTGATATTGATGCGCTTGTAGGTCAGACTGCAACAAGCACAGAGGTAGAACTTGTAGGTACTGCTTATTTAAGCGATAAAGGCTACATCAATATTGATATTGAAGGTGGCAACAAAGATGCTTCACTCTACTATGTTGCTGTTAATGACTACAAGCACCTTGTTGGTGCAAATGTAACTGTTAAGGGTTATATCACTGGCACATACAATTATCTCAATGTACTTCCATATGAGGTTACTGACAACAAGAAGGAAACTGAGTGGAGTATTGTTGGTGATATGACCGATTGGGCTAAAGGCAATGACATCCCAATGTACACATACGGCGACAATATTATGTTTGCAAGAAACGTTGTAGTTTCTAATAATCAGAGCTTCAAGATTCGTGTTACCACTTCAGAGAAAGAGTGGGACAATGAGAAGAATTATGGTACTGGCGTAGATGGCAAGGATAGAGAGGGCGTATATACAGATATGGCTATACCTGTATACACTGGTGGCGATAGCGGAAATATCAAACCTGCAAAGGCTGGTACTTATGACATTTACTTTGACCTTAATAATAAGCTGGTCTATGTAATGACATCAGGCAAAAGCATTAGCGCTGCTGCAAAGCACGAGGAGTATATTGCTCCAGTTGAGGGTCTTACAGAGCACGAGTGGGGTGTTGTAGGTTCATTCAATGGTTGGGATGTTGCAAACAGTGTTACAATGACTATCGAGGGAGACTATGCAGTAGCTAAGGGCGTTACTCTTGCAAATGGCGATGAGTTTAAGTTTGCAGCAGATAAAGCTTGGACACTAAGCTACGGTAGCGCTTGCGATGTAAATATTGACACTAAGTATAGAACATACAACAATGGTGGCAATATGAAGTTCGTTGGCGAGGCTGGTACATACGACATCTACTTCTCAATGGTAAATGCTGGATTCTACATGGAGGAGCACGTTGAGGCTGTAGAGACTGAGGGTGGTTGTGATGACTTCGACACAATATCTAACACCAACACTTCTTATGTAAAAACAACAACAAAGGCTGGCTGGGTCGCAGTAAACAGCGCAATCTTCAAGGGTGGTACTTCTAACTCAAGTCCTGCTTTCAAGATGATTGGAGATGACTCTAACCGCGCACTTTGCATGAATGGTAAGACTTCGGCTAAAGGTACAATTACCTCACCAACTCTTACAACTGGTTGTGGTACACTTAAGTTTAACTATGGTCTTCCATTTAGTGATACCAAGATTAAGTTTAGTGTTGAGATTATGCAGAATGGGGCTGTGGTAAAAACCTTTACCGTTCAGAATCTTAGTGCAACTAAGCTAACTAAGTATTCATTTGAGGAGGCTGTTAATGTTACTGGCGACTTCCAGATAGTATTCAAAAACCTCTCTCCTTCAAGCAGTACAAGCAACAAGGATCGTACTGCTATTTGGGATGTAGAGTGGACAGGTTATGCAGAATAGCCATAAACAACTCACACAAAAAAACCTGCCGTTTGGCAGGTTTTTTTGTGTCTATGCACCGCCCTATTTTGTCGGCAAAACGCGGTAGATACAACGCCGCGATTAAGCCGAGAGCAGAGACGGCTTGCAGACTTTGCCGAGGCGGAGCGGTGAAGGGTCGCCAAAGGCGAGCCAGCGCTCGGCAAAAATCCCAGCGATGGATAGTACTTAACGTACAGCCATTGCTGGGATTTTTGTTAGCGGAAGTAGGTATCCGCGTTTTCACGACAAAATTAGAGGAATGGAAGTTTAACAACCTCAGCCCTCAACAATCGTCCGCGTACCTCCACGGCGATAACAGTGCCGACCTTTGAAAACTCAGTAGCGACATAACCCATACCGATGCCGACATTGAGGGTTGGGGACATAGTTCCAGAGGTTACGATACCGATATTATTGCCCTCAAGGTCTGCGAGTGGGTACTCATGGCGAGGGATACCGCGGTCAATCATCTTAAAGCCGACGAGTTTACGGCTCACGCCCTGAGCCTTCTGTTGAGCGAGTAGGTCGCGGTCCACGAAATCCTTACCATCAACAAATTTAGTAATCCAGCCCAGTCCCGCCTCAATAGGTGAAGTGGTATCAGATATATCGTTACCATAGAGGCAGAATCCCTTTTCAAGGCGGAGGGTATCGCGTGCGCCCAGACCGATATTCTTCAGTCCATACTCCTCGCCAGCAGCCCACAGAGCGTTCCACATAGTCTCAGCGTCGGCATTATGGAGGTAAATCTCGCAGCCACCCGCGCCAGTGTAGCCAGTAATTGAGAGTATAGCATCGCAGCCAGCGACATTCATCTGGCGGAAGGTGTAGTACTCCATATCCACTACAGGCTCGTCGCACATCTTCTGGACAATCTTCATAGCATCTGGACCTTGAATAGCCAGCTGGCAGATTCTCTCCGATGCGTTCTCAAGCTCAATGCCCTCACGCATACCGAACTGCGCTCCATACTTAAGGATATGGTTCCAATCCTTCTCTACATTAGCGGCATTGACGCAGAGCATATACTTTGTCTCAGAGAAGCGGTAGACAAGCACATCATCAACAATACCGCCAGAGCCATTAGGCATGCAAGCGTAGAGCACCTTGCCATCATAGAGCTTTGAGCAGTCGTTAGACATAATCTTCTGCAGCAGAGCAAGGGCATTCTCGCCCTTAACCCAAATTTCGCCCATGTGGCTCACGTCAAACACGCCCGCGCCATTACGCACAGTGGCATGTTCGTCCTTAATGCCTGAGAACTCAATAGGCATATTATAGCCTGCAAATGGAGCCATCTTTGCCCCTGCAGCTATGTGATAGTTTGTAAACGGTGTAGTTTTCATTGTATATAGTTTTTAAGGTTATTTTGCTGGTCGCTTAAATCCGATGCGAGGGCAACGGGTAAACTCCTTAGTTCGGTCAAAGAGGTAGCGGTATGTGGTGTGCATCTTATGGCGTGTAGCGCATACATAACGCTCAATCATCTTATTCATCACAGGGTTAAAGTCGCCAATCCAGGCAAACTCAAAGGTCTTATATGGTGAGCGACCCGTCTGGATATAGTTCTCAAGGATGTAGGTCATAATAGCGCTCTCAATACCCTTACCCTGATACTCAGGGGTGATACCGAAGATAATTCCAAAGACTCTATCGCATGATTTGCGCACCTTCAACTCCCACATTAGGCGCAGCTTCTCAATAATGCCAAAGCGACCACCAAACTTGCCAATAACACAGTTAAGGTCTGGCACCATAACAAAGAAACCGATTGGTACATCATTATGATAGGCAAAGTAGATCAGATTTGGGTCGATAATAGGCTTAAGGGTCTGCATCAGCTTCTGCGCCTCCTGTTCGCTCATAGGCTTCACACCCGTAAAGAGCGCCCACGCCTTGTTATATATTGTTCTCAGATTCTCAGCAGCCTCAGATAAATCGGTATTTGTCACATCCTTAATCTGATACTCTGGATTTGATAGTACACGGCGAGCCTTCTCAAGGGCAACCTCACTCAATACACCACTCTCGGCACGCCAAACATAGGTGTTCTGATTAAAGTAGTTCTGGAAGCCATAGTTCTCAAACAGCGCCTTATAGTATGGCTGGTGGTAAGGGTTTGTATAGAGAGCCTGATACTGGAAACCATCCACCAGAAGTCCCCACCATGCATCTCGTGAGCCGAAGTTTATTGGACCATCCATAGCCTCCATGCCTTTGCTCTTGAGCCAGTCGCGGCATGCATCAAACAACAGATTTGCAACCTCCTGATTGTCAATACACTCAAAAAATCCGCAACCACCTGTAGGCTGCTCGTAGTCATCGCTGGCATTATTCTCATAGAAGGCTGCTATACGACCCACAGCCTCGCCAGTAGCACAATCAAAAGCGGTCCAGCGGATAGCCTCACCGTTGTTAAACTTCTTATTTCGCTCAGGATTAAAGACATTGCGGATGTCGTTATCAAGTGGGCAGACCCACATTGGGCAATCCTTATAGATTGGGCGGTCAACGTGCAACCAGACCCTCTCGTCAGCGGCGGTCTTGACCTCTTTAAGAATATATTTTGCCATATATCTATTATTTTACAAGTTCTGCATACAAATCATAGCTATCTGCACCAGTAATGCGGACAGTATAGAAACGACCACGATAGAGTCGCTTTCCCCCTACCGGAATAAATATCTCCTCATCCACCTCAGGCGAGTCGTACTGACTACGTGCGACGTAGTAGTCACCACGACGCTCGTCAATAATCACACGCTCAACATCTCCGATGCGGTCACAATTATTATCTAATGAGATATTGCTCTGGATACGCATAAGCTCCTCAACGCGATACTCCTTAACGCGCTGTGGCACGTTATCACTAAGTTTCTCTGCCGAGAATGTACCCTCCTCCTCCGAATATGGGAACACGCCAAGCCTATCAAAGCGCTGTTCTTTCACAAACTCACACAGCTCAGTAAAGTCCTCCGCGCTCTCATTTGGATAGCCCACGAGCATAGTTGTGCGGATAGCTATATCTGGGATAGCAGTTCTCAAGCGATTTAGCAGCTCTATAGCCTGAGCCTTTGTATGGCGGCGGTGCATAAGCGAGAGCTGGTTGTCAGATATATGCTGCAGAGGGATGTCAAGGTACTTACAAATCTTGCTCTCGCGTGCCATAACATCAATAACATCCTGAGGAAAATCGGTCGGATAGGCATAATGCAGACGAATCCACTCAATACCCTTAACCTGACAGAGCTTCTCAAGCAACTCAGCCAGCTTACGCTCCCCATAGAGGTCCATACCGTAGTATGTGGTATCCTGAGCGATAACCATCAGCTCCTTAACGCCCGCAGCTGCAAGGCTCTCTGCCTCCTCAATAAGGCGCTCCATAGGCACTGAGATGTGCTTGCCGCGGATACCTGGAATAGCGCAGTAGCCACAGCGCCAATTACAGCCCTCAGAAATCTTCAAATAGGCGTAGTGCTTTGGTGTTGATAGCTCGCGGGCGGTAGAGTCGCTATTATACTCCCCACCTAAAGCCTTAACCACGCCCGAAAGGTCACGAGCGCCGAAATAGTCGTCTACCTCAGGAATCTGTTCGCGCAGATAGTCCGCATAGCGCTCCGAGAGGCAACCGATAACAAAGAGTCTATCAATGAGTCCCGCATTTTTAGCGTTTACAGCGTTAAAGATAGTATCTATACTCTCCTGCTTCGCGTCACCGATAAATCCACAGGTGTTTATCACCACAATCTTGGCATCAGTTCTATCGCTATCAAAAACTATCTGATAGCCCATAGCGGCAAGTTGAGCTGCAATATGCTCCGAGTCTACACGATTCTTTGCGCAGCCGAGGGTAATAACATTTATCTTCTGCATACTATTTACCAAAAAGTGCCTTTACAAAGTCGTTACGGTCAAAAATCTTAAGCTGGTCAATACCCTCACCAATGCCAATATATCGCACTGGGATGCGGAACGTATCGCTAATACCGATAACCACGCCACCCTTTGCCGTACCATCTAACTTCGTTATAGCCAGCGATGTAACCTGCGTAGCGGCGGTAAACTGTCGCGCCTGCTCAAAGGCATTCTGACCCGTAGAACCATCAAGAACAAGCATAACCTCGTGTGGAGCGTCAGGAATAACCTTTGACATCACGTTGCGAATCTTTGTCAGCTCATTCATCAGTCCAACCTTATTATGCAATCTACCTGCTGTATCTATAAGCACCACATCAGCGCCATTTGCCACAGCGCTCTTAAGGGTATCAAATGCCACCGATGCTGGGTCAGAACCCATCTGCTGGCTAATCATCGTAGCCCCTGCCCTATCTGCCCAGACGGCAAGCTGGTCAATAGCCGCTGCGCGGAAAGTATCGGCAGCACCGATATATACCTTCTTACCTGCGCGAGTGAGCTGCGCAGCGAGCTTGCCGATAGTTGTTGTCTTGCCTGCGCCATTTACGCCCACGACCATAACCACATAAGGCATACCCTCTTTGACGTCAAGCCCAAAGCTATCGGCTCTACCCTCAGCCTCCTCCATAAGGCGGGCAATCTCATCATGCAGAATATTCTGCAACTCCTCTGAGCTAACATACTTATCTCGTGCAACGCGCTCCTCAATTCTATTGATAATCTTTACCGTTGTATCGACGCCTACATCGGAGGTTATAAGCACCTCCTCTAATTCATCAAGCACCTCAGCATCTACCGTAGAACGACCAGCTATTGCGCGTGCAATCTTTGAGAAAAATCCCTGCTTGGTCTTCTCAAGTCCAGCACTCAGCTCACGATGTTCCTGCTCAGCAGTCTCTATAGTCTGTTCAGGAGTTTGCGCCTCCTGTGTCTTTTTCTTCTTAAAAAGGTCAAAAAATCCCATACCAAAAATAAATATATAATTATCAACGCAAATATAGTGATTTTTACTATATTTGTAGCAATCAAACTGACGAAAATGAGACGAACAATCACTTTTATAGCACTTTTCATAGCCTCCATACTACATCTTACAGCTCAAGACCTACTTGTCAAGCGTAGTGGCGAGCAGATGAAGGTATCGGTCCTTGAAGTTACAAAGGAGAGTATTAAGTATGTAAGATATAAGACCAAAGCTCCGCTCTACACCCTGCCCACCTCGGATATTGAGTATATAGAGTATGCAGACGGTGCACGCGACACCTTCACTAACACTACTGTTCCGACTCCTGCAGTAGCACAACCTCAGCAAGTCCAGAGCGGAGACTACGACCTCTACGACATCGGCTCCTACTACAATAAAAATGGCGTAGAGGGTATAGTCATCGCCACAACAGATGGAGGGAGGCACGGCACAATCATATCATTAGATGAGGGCGACTGCGCATGGTCTACCATTGAGCGTAAAAATCTAAAGAGTTGTGGTTGCACAGACCGCATAGATGGCAGACAAAACATGATAGCATTAGAGAAATTTATAGCCGACAACAACCTCAGCTGGAGTGATTTCCCCGCTGCAAAGTGGTGCAGGGATAAGGGTGAAGGGTGGTATTTGCCCGCTCTGACGGAGATTTGGCACTTAGGTACTATTGTCAATGGAGGCTCACGACAAAAGCCTCGCCGCGAGGTGCGCAAGCAGTACAACGCCCTACTTAAAGAGTGTGGAGGCAAGGCTCTTAATGCTCTTATGTACTACTACTCCTCTACCGAGGCGGAGGATTTTCGTAATGCCACCTACTCGCATTGCAGCCCAGATATGCCACATACGGGCGAGGGCTCAAAGAACGACCGCCTCTTTGTTCGCGCATTCTACAGATTTTAGATTATGAGCATCCTAAACTATATTATTCTGATTGCGATTTACTTTGCCACCCCTGCCCTTGTGCTGTGGCTTGCACGCCGATTTCCCGTAATAGACAAAATCGGCGTTATCATGGCGCTATACGCCTTGGGTATGATTTTGGGCAATATCCCCTTTGCAACAGAGCAGATGGCTGCTTTGCAAGATTTTCTGCCAAACGCTCTCATTCCTCTCGCCATACCGATGATGCTCTTTGGTTGCAACTTCGCCAAGAGCGAGGCTCGCCTACAGCTAAAACTCGTACTCAGCGGATTTATATCTGTAGCCATTGCCGTAGCATTAGGATACATCCTCTTTGGACACAAAGTTAGTGAGGGCGCTGAGATTGGCGGAATAATCTCTGGAATGTACACCGGTGGTACGCTCAACGCCGCTGCCCTGCAGGCAATCTTTACAATCAAGAGCGAGAGCTTTGTACTTATTAACTCCTACGACATCATCATCTCGTTCAGCTACTTCGTCTTTCTCTTTACTTGCGGCATCCGCCTCTTCCGCCGTATGTACAGACAGAAAACAGAACTTGCAGCAGTGGTTTCGGATGCAGAAAATCAAAATAGTTCACACGCAAACCCATACAGAGTACTGCTCACAAAAAGCGGGTGCATACAGCTCCTCAAAATTATAGGCGTAACGCTCGCAGTAGCAGCAATAAGCGGCGGCGTGGCAATACTTATGCCTCAGGGGTGGTTTATGGTTGTCTTTATACTACTACTAACGACACTTGGCGTAGCATGCTCGTTCATCAAGCCAATAAAAGCGCTGACCGCAAGCTACGACATAGGCATCTACCTGATTTACATCTTCAGTATGGTAATTGCCTCAATGGCTGACTTTACGAACCTCAATATCGTGGGCGGGCTAAACCAATTTGCCTTTATGACCGTCGCCGTGTTTGTATCCCTTGCTCTGCACGCACTACTCTGCCGAATAATGAAGGTAGATGCAGACGCTATGGTTATCTCCTCAGTTGCCTTTATTAACTCACCACCATTTGTACCTATGGCAGCAGCCGCAATGCGCAATAAAGAGATTATCGTCACAGGACTGAGCGTGGGCGTGGTCGGATATGCTATAGGCAACCACTTCGGCGTGCTTATGTGCTGGCTGTTAGGATTGCTGTAGTTCGGCTACGCAGTACTGCCCGCTTTTTCGCGAAAAAGCAGGGCGTGCAAAAAGCTCTTGGCAAAACTCCGTTTTGCTTGTGTGCTGATGCGGATTTAGGGTAACTCTGCGAGTTATTGAAATAAAAAATAGAGTCTTTACACCTTCAAGCAAGCTTGAGTGTTAGACTCTATTTTCTCTTTCACTGCCTTACGGCAGCAACCTAAATCCGAATAAACACTTTCAGACGAAGTTCCGTCACTAACTTCTTTAACTTCCCTAACCTCCTTAAATTCTCTGTTCTGCGTTAGCCAGCTAACGCCGCGATTAAGCCGAGAGCAATCAAACTTGTTTGAATTGCCGAGGCGGAGCGGTGAAGGGTCACCGAAGGTGAGCCAACGGCTAATAGCAAATGAGGCTGACCGCTTGGTCAGCCTCATAACTGCAGATTCCGTAAGGAGCGTAGCGACAAGCCCCCTTTACAGAAAGGGGGTTTGGGGGATAGGTAACACACTTCTCGGCTTATGGAATCTGTAACCGTACGCCACACCCTACTGACACAAATAAAAAGTCCCACATCGCACTGATGTAGGACATAACTGCAGATTCCGTAAGCCGAGTTCTGTTTTAGTTCATCATTTATCTACGGCGATAGTCTCCTATCGTCTCTAGCGGTTTACCCCTCGGCATCGGGCGAGCAACCCTTAATTGCCGATATACATAACCTTGCAACCCACAAGGCGTACTGCCGAGAGACATCGCTGCCCTCGCGGTGGGCTCTTACCCCGCCTTTTCACCCTTACCCTTTCGGGCGGTTATTCTCTGTTACGCTACTATACCCTCACGGACATCAAGCCGTTAACTTGTGTGGTGCTCTATGTTGCTCGGACTTTCCTCCCCTCAAGAGGGTTACCCCTCACGAGCAGCGATGAACCGAATCTGCGCAGCAAAGGTAGTAACTCTTTGCTAAACATCCAAAAAAAAGGTGGGTGACTAAAAAGTAAAATAGTCACCCACATTTTGTTCGGAGGTTGAATAAAAAGATCTATTTTTAGGCTTAAGTTCCTTTTCACCGCTCACGCTCGGCATAGTCTGCAAGCAGCCTCTGCTCTCACTTAATCGCGGCGCTGCGAAGCCCGAAAAAGCGGAGTTTACTTGGCGTAAATGAGCATTTTGAGGGCGAGCATAACGACAAAATACACTTTTTATTCAGCCTCCAAGAAGTTATAGTCAGAAAGTCTACTTCTCAACCTTCTTAACCTGATAGAGATTACCCTCAGCATCCTTCCAAGCAACAGCTACTGTAGCCTGCTCTGCAACATTCTCAAGAGTACCGCTAACAGCAGTTGTACTCTTAACAGCACCAGTGTGGAGTGGAAGTGCGTAAGTAAGATCGTCATCATCGTAGTAGAGCTTGTTAGGCACTGCAAGAACATAAATCTCTGCTGCGCCAGCACCTGGAGTAACTGTGTATGTGAGTACACCAGCCTCAAGAGTTGCCTCAACGGTTGGCTCTGAAGCGGTCCAAGCAGCCTCTGTAGATGCGATGTATGGAGCAGTGAATACTGGCTTCTGAACAGCCTCATAGTAGTTACCAGCAGCGTCGCACCAAGCTACATAAACAACAGCCTTAACATCGTATGTACGACCAGACTTGTATGATGGAGTGAATGTAGCAGCCTCTGTACCAGAAACACTACCATAGTACTGACCCTCCTTAAGCATAAGGTTGTCGATGATATCCTTTGCAGGTGAATCTGGAGCAACTGCGCTCTCTGAATCCCAAACAGCTAACCAGTACTTAGTAGTACCAGCAGCAGGGGTAACAGTAACTGTTACATCAAATGCACCGTAGTCAGAGTTCCAAGCAACTACAGACTCAACAGTAGGAACCATTGCAGCATAAGCCTCGTTTGTAGAGCGGATGATTGGGTACTCTGGAAGTGATGGAGTGAAGTAGTGGAAAGTAGCGTGTGATGGGTTACCCTCAGCGTCAATAGCTACGATACCAAATGCGTACTCATTGTTTGTTGTAAGGTCCTCAAGGTTGATATAACCGTCTACAACATCAGCTACAGCGATAGTCTTAACATTCCAGTTAGAGTCAAGAGCAAGCTGAGTCTCTGTTGTTGCCTCGTCCTTCCAAGAGTAGCCTGTAGTATCAACAGCGATATAACGGTAAGATACTGGAGTACCACCCTCGGTAGATACCTTGATGCTTGCATTGTTTACACCCACAGTTGAAGCAGCGGCATCAACATTAACCTTCATAGCGTTGTATGTAAGGGTGTTGGTCTTGAACTCCTGCTTGTAGAGCTTACTGTACTTACCCTCTGTATCAACAGCAAATGCAAGAACAGTTGCCGCATCGCCTGGCTTAAGAGATGAGATGTAAGCAGTAGACTCATAGCCGACAGTAATCATATTGTAAGCAGTGTTGTACTCAATAACATACTGGATAAGCTCCTCATCAGTCTTGTATGCTGCAAACTCATCAGCAGTAGCAAATACAGAGTAGATCATTGTTGTGTTCTCTGAACCCTTGATAGCAACCTCAATGTTTGAGTATGTGGTCTCAAGAGCCTCAAATGCAAGGGTTGCAGAGCCACCAGCCTCAATGTTTGGAGTAGTGAAAGAGTAGGTCTTAAGGTCAGAAACAAGGTAATCTGACTCTGCCTTACCATCAACAAGTGGAAGGATATATACTACATAAGTGGTGTTAGGATAAACTGCAGGGTAGTATGCTTCGCCGAAGCCAAGGATATCGCCCTTGTAGTTGAGCTCCTTAAGCTCTGCGCCGAACATACCCCAACCCATCTGCCAGTTGCCAAATGAGTTCTCAATCTGCATCTTTGCCTCATCTGCAGTCGCAGCAGCAACTACACCTACGATGTAACCAGCATAACCACCACCAACAGCAGAAATCTTTACAGAGTTGAATGTAACAGCTGTAGACTCAACATTGAGGAATGCAGGGGTGTAAACAGAGAACAATACATCACTCTCTGTATATACATAAGGCTCATACCAGGTACCCTGACCCTCTGAAACTGCCCAAAGAACATAAGACTGACCTGTAGGAATATCTACATAAGATGCTGGTTCATAGTTGCCCTGCATCATATTGTAAACCTCCTTAAGAGATACTGTTACCTGTGGTTCATAAGAGTACAGCATATTTAGAGTGTAGTTGTTCATGCCTGCAGCAATAGCAGCAGCAGAGAACTCTGACTGTGGCATAAGACCATAGTAAGCAGGCGCTACGTCACCCCAAGAAGATACAGCGTTATTGTAGATAGTAAGGTTCTCACCGTTAATCTCGAGAATGATAGTTGCAGCAGATGCAGAAACAGCAAGCTTACCAACCATGCACTTACCATCACCACCAGCAGCGTGAATCTTTACAAGACCATCAAGCTCAGCCTCGCCAGCGTCAAGCTTCTCCTGTGCAGGAGCTGTTACAGTCAGGGTCTTGCCGCTGATTGAAGCCTTCCAACCCTCTGGCTTTGCGATTACTGTAAGGTCGTCAATGTTCTCAGCCTTGAGTGCTACATCTACAGACTCACCTGGAGTAACGAAAGTCTTACCAGCCTGAACGCCGAAGTCGATAGTCTCTGCCTTTGGTACAGAGATAACCTCACCATTAGCAAGAGTAAAGTCTACTGAAGTCTCGCCGTCTACTACACCGATAAAGATGCAAGTAGGCTCTGGAGTCTCCTCCTGCTCTGCCTTCTCAACAACTACCCAAGTGTGACCACCATCTACAGAGAGCTCAACATCGCCAGTAGCTGGGTTTACACGGAACTCTGGAGCTGCGCTGTGAGCAACAGGAATCTTGTTACCAGCAGCATCAGTGATAGCAACAGCCTTGCCATCAACAATCTGTGCCCAGTAGTAAGCATCGCCATCCTTAATAACGGTTACACAACCATTATTAACCTCTGGAGCCTGTGGCTCTGGCTGATACTGTGGGTAGACAGTAATCTTCTCGCCTGAAGTAAGAAGAATCTCCCAAGAGCCGTCGTTGTTCTTAGTTGCAGAAGCAACAACAGTCTTCTCGTCAATCAGAGTCTTGAGAGCAGCAACCTCGCTATTGAGTTTCTCCTCAAGCTTGCTAACCTTCTCGTAAAGGTCTGCAATCTCCTGACGAATCTGGGTGTCATCATAAGGCTCTGTACAAGATACTGCAACCATTGCAGTAAGCACGAGAGTTGACAACACGCCCTTGAAAATTGCGTAAAAGTTTCTCATAAATTTGAACCTTTAGTTGGTGTGCGAATCAGGCACACACCTGTTAATAATATCTGCCGACTCCTGATTTGTCGGACTAAAAAAAGGTATGTTCTATAAATTACGATAACAGTGTTTCGCTTTCGGTAAATTCTATTTCGGTCGCTCTACTTGCACTCCCATGCACGCAGAGCCTTGTGAGGCTGCGGCACACGAAGGGTTGATGGTGCAGGTGCTGCAGATGTTGTCGCTGCAGCTGGGTTATAGTTTGGATAGTAATCCTTCAGCGTCTTAAAGCTACTTCCATCCCAGATGCAGTATGCCAGTGAGCTACGAACACTGTTCTGGCTATAGGCAAGGCAGAGTGCGATAACGACTCTATTTGCTGGCTGCTCAAGGGTTGTGATAATATTGTCTGTTGAGAGTCCCTGTGCACCGCAGTAGGTTGTCCACTTCTTAAGCATCTCCTCGGCAGTGTAGTAATTCTCGTTACCCAAGTACTTGATACCCAGTGCATCGTTATCCATCTCAGCATCGCCCGCAAGGTAGAGCATACGTGCGGTCTGGTCATTTGCCGTAAAGGTAAAGGTTACTGTGCCAGTAGCTGGATTGTGCTTACCAGTAATGCTTGCTGTAACATCATCACCTGCTGCAACGCCTGGAAGGGTCACCTCGGCAAACTTAAGCTCACCAACAACGCCATTCCAATCCTCGCACATATAGGCGTACTTAATCTTTGTGCCTGGTGTAAATCCTGGGAGGGTAAAGGTATCAAAGCCACCCTTATCTGCTGCCCAGTTGTTTGAGACAAGACCCTCAGCATCACCTGGCATACCAAAGCCAAGGAATGAGATAAAGGTCTCACGGCTTGAGTCTACTGATGGCTGAACGCTACCGTCAAGCACCGGCTCAATATATTGGAAGCGGATACCTGCGTGGTTTGCAATGTCATATTTAACGTTAATCTTTACAGCGGTGCGACCATTAGCCTCAAGGGTAAGCTCAGCTGTAGACTTACAAGCTGATGGGTTGTCAGTAACAAGAGCCTTAGTCTTAAAGACTGGGGTAAACTGCACATCTGCAAGCTCCTGAACACGGTTACGACCTACATAGGCGATAACATACTCTGTATTTGGAGTAAGGTAATGCACCTCCTCAGCCGAGTAACCATTTCCGAGGAATGTATTTGTAGCCTCATCGTAGTTGTAATGCTCATTTTTGAAGCCATAGCCATCATTATTAAGGGTGATAGCGAAGTTCTTAAGCTCCTCAGCAGTAGCCTTAGTCTGGTAGTAATTTGCCTGCTCTGGAGTAAGGAACTTGTAGAACATGTATGGAGTATTATTCTCGGTGCTGAGCTTAATCCAAGCGTAAGATGCACCAAGGCGCTGCTCTACAACCTCAATCTTTGCCACTGCAGGTGCAAAGACTGGCTTCTCCTGAAGTGTAAAGACCTTGAAGTCCATAATAGTTGCTGGGGTGTAGTTCGCATCCAAAGCGATAGCTGTAGCCATAAGTGGCACCTCTGATGAAGCGTCCTGACCAAAGTCAATATAGAAGTGTGTAGACTCTGTATCATCTGCCGAAATAGGCTCACCAACAACAGTGTGGCGCATAAAGTCAATATAGAGCTTCTCGCCATAGGTGTTGATATAAGGCATAAGGTCTGACTCATTGCTACACCACTGATAGAGATACTTACAGTCGCTATTTGGCTCGTAAGTGATATCCATAGCGGTATAGTTGGTCTTAACATTGACATTTACGCGCGGATTGCCAACAAGTGGCTCAGAGGTGGTCTTGACATAGCAGAGTGACATCTCGCCATCAGCAGTACCCTCCTTGTCGTAGCAAGCAATAACGATGATGATATACTCCGCATTTGGCACTACATTAACCTGCTTGTAGCTGGTATTCATCCAGTCGAACTCCTTATTTGCATAGTCCTGATGTGTTGTAGGGTCAAAGGTAAAACCACCAGAACCTGTAGCATTGAAGAGCAGGTCACGGATATATGTATCTACATCACGAGGCTCAAGAGCACTCTTACCCTCTGACTTCATACGCTCATAGAGAGAGTTGTAGAGGTGAGCAAGTGGATATACATCCAATCGGTAAGACTGCACAGCCTCACCTGGCACAACGTTAAAGACAAAGTTGCGATTCTCAATCTTTGTAACCTCAATGCTTGCGCCATCTTTTGTCGCCACAACCTTATCCTGATATGCCACGATAGGCGTTGGAACACCTGGATAGATATCTACAGGGGTCTGTATTGGGTCATCAGGTGTTGGATCTGGATCTGGGTCCGGAGTTGGCTCTGGGTCAGGGTCGGGAGTTGGATCTGGATCTGGATCAGGCTCTGGGTCTGGATCTGGATTCTCAGGCTGCTCCTGCTGATTATTATCGTCTACAGGGGCATTCTCTCCACATGATACTGCAACGCTCAGAGTAAGGAGCGCACAGAGCAAAACTGTCAAGTACTTCTTAATCATAATATCTACTTTTTATAGTCGTAATCTACACTTCCACCAATAGGACACAGAGCCGCATTGACAACTGAGCCGCTATTATCAATAACAAGGGCGCAGAGTGTGCAATTCTCCCTCTTCCAGCTCTTATCAAGGCTAAACGAGTAGCTCTTTGTAGCCCTCTGTCCCGCCTTTATATCGCCCACGCGGTCACCCTCATACAGAGAGCTAATCATCTTACGCACAACGTGGTTATGGACATAGTCATCTTTATATGTACCGCTATTATTCTGACGTGCAACAATTCCATCCTCAAGGATATAGAGCGCCACACGATACACACCGCTCTTTACGGCATATAGCTCAACATCTACACCGCTACTACTGCTTGTCATCTTAACTCCGCAGCTTGTAGGCTCGGCAAAAGAGTTCTCAATCATCGGCTGAATCTCGGTCTTCTCAGTAGTACCACCACGCATATCGACCACAAAGCCAGGGAAGCCCGCAATGCCAAACTTCTCCACCAGTGTATTTGTCAATGGAATACCCATAGGGTCGTCTGCCGTAGAGTCATGGAAGGCAAGGATATGGACTGTATCGTGGCTCCAGTAATCCTCAATCAGGTACTTCAGGAAGATATATCCACTTGGGCACATAGCGCACCAAGTACCAGTAAACTCAAAGACCGACACATGGCGGTTAAATGCCACATCTGCCGTGGTATTATCCCCACTGCCGCTATTTTCATCGCTCTCAAGAGCATAGCCTACACTCTGCCCTACAATACACTCATTTGTATTGTTGCAGTTGTAGGTCATACCGCCATCAGAGGTTGTTAGTGCGCTGACAACGACCCTCATATTCTCTGGTTTCCAATTTTTGGCAAGGGTAATCTTGAGCGGTGTTGAGAGTGGGGTATCAACACCTACAGCAAGGGTTGCCCCGTTATTAAAGCGAGTGCCATAGATATTATCCGACAGCACAGCACGAACAACGTTGTTGTGTGTATAGTCACCAGTAGCTCCATACTGCTGCGCAACGATACCATCCTCAACAAGCATAACAAGATAGCGATAAACAGAGGCGGTATTTGACTTAATGCGCGGAGTGATAGTAAGCTCGCGGCTCTGAGTATCATACGATGTATTTATAGCCACGCCACAAGTTGGAGGGTAGTTCTCCACTCGCTTAGCCATCTCAGACTCAATAACCGAGCGGTTAGAGGTCATCTTCTCCCCCTCGTAGAGGTCAAGGTAGAACATCGGCAGTCCGTTACCCTTCAATGCATTGTAATATGTATCGCCCATAGCGATCTTCATCGGATCTGAAATCTGGAAATCGATGTGGAACGATACTGGCACAAGGCGATTTGGCTCTGAAGCCTGTATAGACTTAATAACAGAGCTAAGTGTTGGGCAGTTCTGGCAGCCTATAGATGTAAACTGCATGCCGAGCAACTTATGACGAAAGTTCTGCGCCTCGCCAGCCACCGCCGATATAGCCTCAACAGTAACCTCCTCCTCTGAGATATACTCGCCACCTTTGTAGTAACGCGCCTTGAAGGTATATGTTCCAGCCACTGTAGTTGTAAAGCTATTTGCGCCGGCGCTTAGCTCCATCTTTTCGCCATTAAATGTACGGATAAGATTCATAGACTTATCGCGGCTAACATCTGTAGCGCCATACTTAACCGTAAAGGTCACAGCATCGGAGCCATCGGCAGCAATAGTACTCTTATCGGCTGTAATTGTAAGTTTCTGCTCAGGTATGCCGTCATAGTACTCAACAGCCATATAATCAGCACTTTGTCCCACCTTGCAGACGTTGGCATTATCCACAACAACCTTTCCGTCTATCTTTGAGAGGGCATAGACCACCACTCGCAGATTCTGAGCATCGGTGTACTTAAGGTCTGTTACGGTAAAGCTCTTTGTGCGCTCAAAGTTGGCTACAGTATTGATTTTTGCCGATGTCATCTCAAGGAAGTTATCCGACAGAGCTACTACAATATCATTATAGAGTCCATCTACTGCCGTGCCACCGCTATAATACTGATTATCAAGTAGAACAGCATAGCCAAGCTCATACTCTCCACCTGTAGCAGAGGTAAGTGCCGCATCTATGGTTAGGGTATCTCCCTCAAGTTTTGTACTCTCAATCTTCACTCCGCAAGTGGCTGGATAGGTAGCGATATGCTTCTCAATAATATCTCCAATCTCCTTTGGTGAGCGAGCATTGCCATTCAGATACTGAAGGTCGTACACACAACTTGGGTAGCCAATGCCACCAAACTGAGAGAGCATAGTCGTTGCTAAATCTGCACCCTTATAGCTCTGCGCCCACTGGTCACCATTATGAACTGCAAGCACAACCATATTTTCGCGCCACAGCTCATCTACATTGGCAAGTCCTGCCGTCATCGTAGGACAATTTGGGCACCATGCTCCTGTAAGGTCGTAGACCATAACCTTCTGACCATAAGGCTCATACTTCTGACGATTTACAGCCTTCACCTGCACAGAGTTATTGGACTGCTGACCCTTGTATGTAGCCACAAAGGAGTAATCTCCATTTTTTACTGCCGAGAATGTTGTTGAGTAGCGCTCAAGGCGGCTACCACTCTTTTCGTGCATAATGTAGACATTGGCAAGGGTGTTATCCTCATCCATAAGCTCCTCACCATCAAGTGTTAGTGAGAAGGTGCAGCAATCTACACCGTCCGCCTCAATAGTGGTACGGTCTACACTCAGCACAAGACCTGACTGCGTATCTGGAGTATCATCTGGCGTAGGCTTCTGCTGATTATCCACAACAAGGTCATTCACATCGCCGTGACAACCAAATGCAAGCAGCGCTAAGCAGAGGGTTAAGTATTTAACTAAGCCTTTCATAGTTTAGAAAGAGGTTGTAATCATCAAATTAGCACCTGTATATGCTGGAATATTTCGGCACACACCACCAGAGCAGACCACACCCGCGCGGTTTCGTCCATAGCTCAGCTGAATGCGAGTACGCGACTTGGTATAGCTCACACCGCCATTGTAGTAGTGAACATTTGTCTTGCCGTGGTTGTACATATCGCTAACGTAGATGCTCCAGTGAGGGGCAAAATTGACCTCAGCAAGTGCCGCCATCCAATCCTTATCATCATCCTTTGAGAGCAGATACTGCAGCTCAAGGCGTGTAGAGAGTGTTGGAGTCCACTTATAGAGCATATCGGCAACAAAGATGTTGGTCTTCCAAGTGTAGTTATTCACGCCGTGTGAGTCGTTATACTCCTGGAATGAGTAGAGTAAGTTGAGCTTAAACTTACGGGTTATCTGCTTCTCAAGTGTAAAGTTGATGCTCTGCCAGAGCAGGTTATCAGCCTTGGCACT
This sequence comes from Rikenellaceae bacterium, assembly GCA_015059805.1. Taxonomy (GTDB): domain Bacteria; phylum Bacteroidota; class Bacteroidia; order Bacteroidales; family Rikenellaceae; genus Alistipes. The sequence goes on along the minus strand of SUZO01000001.1, from coordinate 106,257 downwards.
ACGGTCAGCAGCAAGTGACCAGTAGGTTGAATAGTTAAGACCGAGCTTCATACCGCGCTTACCGCCGAGCTTTGTACGGCGAGCAACATTGTAGTAGATATCTACCTGGCCACCAATCTCTCCAGGGGCGATATATGAGCCGAGAAGTGTACTTGGCTGCACAATGTATGGGTTGAGATTCATCAGCAGGTATGAGTACTGTGCCGTAAGGGCAGGGATATAGTTGAGCGCATTTGCCGTAGAGGTATTGCGATATACCGTCGGCATATCCATATACTCAAGCCTACGAGCAGTGACATTGACTCCTAAGCCGTGACCGCTATAACCCAACTCCACGAGTTGAGCATTACCATTCTTGATAAGGTCAATGCGTGGGTCGTTTACACCGTCATACGCTCCGTTAGGATAGTGGCGCTCACCAGCATCAATATACTCTGTGCGCACTACAAATCCCTTATGCTCAAAGTTTACACGACCAGAGAAGCCAGTAGAGCTTGGTTTACCACCCTCCTCCTTAAGGTCGGCCGAGATAGCCTCATAGCGGTTAATTACCGAGCCCTCAACAGCCAAAACCACACTCTTCCAACCTGCAAGGTTAGAGATAGCGAAAGATATATCGCCACCACGAACTTGAGTGTCGGTAAACTTCATACCAAGTCGTGGCATGCCCCAGATAGCCTTCAGAGCAACAATATCCTTGTAGTTGTATGTAAATCTTGCACCAGTAAGGGCGTTATTCATACCCAGGGTACGGTCCTCATAAGCGCGAAAGAGCAATCCGCTACCGAACTGCTCATAGAATGTACCCGCTGTAACGGAGAAACTATCATCTACCCACTGGGCGTAGTAATTTGTCAGGGCAACCTTTGTCAAATCTGTTGGATAACCCTGGAGTACAGGCATATAAGCCTCACCCTGAATACCTGCCGAGAACTTACCGTGGTAGTAGTCCATCTTAAGATAGTTATTAGATCCGAAGTTGTCCTGCGGAGCTATTGCGCCACTCTTTGTATCCTCAACATAGAAGATTGAGTTGGTCTCAAAACTACCTGTAAGCCTCCCCTTCGTCTTTTCGTCCTCTCTTTGCTCTGCAAAGGCTGCAACTGAGAGAAGCGACAAAACGAATAAAATTGTAAGTTTCTTCATATTAGGTCTTTAAGACTTTTTACTTGAGCGACTTAATCTTATCAATCAACTCCTGCTCACTGCCAGCTGTATAACCTGTGTGAGAATAGACAACCTTACCGTTCTTATCAACAACAAAGACCTGCGGAGTGTAAGATACGTTCATTGCACGCATAAACTCCTTGTTCTTGTCAAAAAGAACAGTAAAATCACTCCAGCCGTGACCCTCAACCCACGCTCTTGCCTGAGCAGAGAAGCGGCTATCATCTGTAGAGATAGCTACAACACGGAAAGAAGCCTCCTCTAACCAATCTGGCATAGCATCGTTAATAGCATCAAGCTCCTGAATACAAGGCTTGCAAGTAACAGCCCAGAATGAGATAATCATCGGAGTCTTACCATCTACAAGCGAAGAGGTATTTACAACCTCACCCTTGCGATTCTCAAGCTTTACAGACGGAAGCTGTGCCGTCGCAGAGTAACAGAGAACAAGAGCCACAATAGTGACAAAAAGATTTTTGATTAAGCGCATAATTATTTCAATTTTACGAATACTTCACCGAACAAAACTCCACATTTAGCATAAAAGCAACCTAAATTGCAACTATACACGTCGCAAAGTTATATATAATTTTTTGGTTTTGTACACCTTTTAACAAGAAATCTTAAAATTTTTTAATTTTGCATATTCATTTTTTATGCAGCAACTACTCTATGGTAGGATATTTAATATCGAGCTGAAAGAGTGGATTATTCGCATCGGTATGCGACTTTTGAATTGCACTCCACATCGCTGCGACAACCTCGGGATACTCTGCTGCAAGGTCGTTCTCTTCGCGCACATCTGTTGTAATATCATAGAGCTGCATACGGGTATTACCGTCGGCAACATCCTCAACAAGAGCCTTCCAGCGACCCATTCTAACGCTCAGCCAGCCATTTCCGCCCTTAAATTTTGGAAACTCCCAATAGAGGTAGTCATGCTTTGGCTGTCGTTTACCCTTAAGGGTTGGCAAGAACGATATTCCATCGGTCTGAGGGCACTTCACACCTGCAATATCACACAGTGTAGGCATAACATCTGGGAAGTAACCAATATAGTCACTCACCGCAGGGCGCAGTTTATCACCCCAAGCAACAATAAACGGCATACGGATACCACCCTCGTGCAGTGAGCGCTTTGTCCACCCCTTATCGCTACGGAAAGGGTGCGCACAGTCGAACCAATTAGTATTTGTATAGGCGTTATGAGTTGGTCCATTGTCGCTTGTAACCATTATTATAGTGTTGTCATACAACCCCTTAGCCTTAAGGCTCGCAACAAGTTTTCCAATCTGAAAATCAAGGTAGGAGATCATCGCCGCATAGGTTGCCTTAGGATACCTTGTAGGGAAGTATCCCTTGCCACGATAGACAGGCTCCTCATCGCCAAATTTTGCCACATACTTTGCCACCCACTCCTCTGGAGCTGTCAGGGCGCTATGTGGTATTGTCGTTGTCCACATAAGGAAGAACTCCTGCTCGCGGTTGTTATCAATAAAACTCTCAATTTTATCGTAAATAGCATCAGGGCTATATGTATCGCCCTTAAATTTATCATAACTGCTAACATCATAAGGGTCAGCGCCCACATCAAGCCTATCACCCAAATCCATCTCTGGATTAGTCGTATATTCACGCACGTCATTATTATATAGGTATGGAGGATAGTAACACTGCGCCATACGCTGACAGAGATAACCATAGAAGTAGTCAAATCCCATATCGGTAGGCTTACTCTTTGACGTTGGACCACCAAGACCCCACTTACCAATCATCGCCGTAGTATAGCCAGCCTCTTTCATCACCGTTGCAAGTGTTGTAGTACCCTCAGCCATAGGCGCTTGACCCTCAAGCTCAGCATTATCGCGCATAGCCTTAATACTCCACACATTACCACGCTCTGTCATCTCGTCATTTGAGCGAATCTGAGCATGTCCAGAGTGCAAACCTGTCATCAGACAGCAACGCGAAGGGGCAGAGACAGGCGCGCCAGCATACATATCCGTAAAGCGCACTCCGCGCTCAGCAAGGGCATCTATGTTGGGAGTCTCAATCTTAGTCTGACCATAACAGCCAAAGTCCCCATAGCCCGCATCGTCTAATAGGATAAATATCACATTTGGGCGCTGCTTCGCTCCATTTGTTGTACTCTTTGGCAAAGCCTCTGCATAGGCATCGGTCGCTGTAGTAGCAAGTGTTAGCGCAGCCACTGACAATGTTACTCTACTCTGTTTCATGATATTATAACGTTTCTCGTTGCAAAATTACTCTTTTTTGAAAAAAGATTTGCAGAGTATACACATTTTTTTATATCTTTGCACCCGCGTAGATAATTAAAAGGTTAATTTCAGGACCCATAGCTCAGTCGGTTAGAGCAGCGGACTCATAATCCGAAGGTCGTGGGATCATGCCCCTCTGGGTCCACAAAGGCTCCGTCAAGTTGGCGGGGCTTTTTTTATGGTGGGGGGGGGTGGTGCGAGGCGAGGAGGGGGCAGGCAGTTTTTCAGGACTCCCCTCTTGCAATTCCCAAATAAATCACTAAATTTGTGGTATAAAACTATACAGCTATGAGAATCAAGTCACTTTTAATCATCATCACTGCGCTCTTTGCTATTTCATGCGCGGGCAATCGAACAAAAAAGTCAGACATTAAGCCTGTTGCCACTGTAGAGGTTGATGCACTACTCTTAGGTGCTACAGAGTATGTAGATAAAGTCATTGAGGTAGAGGGTATCTGCACCCACATCTGCCAGCATGGTGGTCGTAAGATTTTCCTTATGGGTAGCGATGATTCAAAGACCATTCGCATCGAGTCTGGCGAGCTTGGAGCGTTTAATCAAAAGTGTGAAAATAGTATTGTCAAAGTTATAGGTACACTATGCGAGGAGCGCATAGATGAGGCATATCTTCAGAATTGGGAGGCTGCTGTAGCTGCAAAAACGGCTGAGGAGCATGGTGACGGAGAGTCTGGTTGCGATACAGAGAAGAGGGCTCGTGGTGAGACGGCAAACACCACAGAGCAGCGCATTGCCGACTTCCGCACAAAGATTGCCGCTCGCAAGGCTGCTGAGGGCAAGGAGTATCTCTCGTTTTACTACGTTACAGCGCTGTCGTATGAAGTTCTCGAGTAGCGACTTTCGCCGCTGGTGCCGAGTGTTGCACCGCGACATATCATACCTATTTGCCGGCATGGTGCTCATTTACGCCATATCGGGAATATACATGAATCATCGTGATACTATCAACCCCCACTACAACATCTCCCGCACCGAGGTGGTCATAGCTGACCTCCCTGCGCAAGCTGAGATGAATAAGGAGGCTGTCTTAGCACTTATGGAGCGTGTTGGGGTAGGTGAAAGGTACACAAAGCACTACTTCCCAAAGGATAACTACCTCAAGGTCTTTCTCAAAGGTAGCTCAACCCTTGAGGCGGACCTGCAGACAGGTATGGTGGTCTACGAGTCACTTCGTCGCCGACCTTTAGTTAGTCAAATGACTACCCTACACTACAATCCAGGCAAGTGGTGGACCTGGTTCTCTGACACCTTTGCTGTTGCGCTGATAATTATCACCATCACTGGTCTTATAATGCTCAAGGGCAACAAAGGTCTTTGGGGTCGTGGCGGTATAGAGTTTTTAATCGGTATAGCTATTCCTATACTGCTACTGTTTTTCAACTCTTAACTTAACAGCACGCTTAAGTTGCTCAAGTGCAGAGCGTAACACTGCACGTGTAGTGCCGACATTAAGACGCATAAAACCACTACCCTGCTCTCCAAACATCGCCCCCTCATTTAGGGCGAGTTTTGCCGTATCTACAAAGAGGCTAACAACCTCATTATGAGATAATCCGAGCCCTCGGCAGTCCAACCACACAAGGAACGAAGCCTCTGGGCGTACAGCTTTTATTTGTGGAATATGCTCACTTAAGAACTGCTCTACAAACTCTATATTGCCCTCAACATACTCAATCATCTGCTTTCGCCATGGCTCGCCATTCTCAAAAGCGGCGATAGTTGCTATAGGAGCAAAGATATCGGGATGATTCAGCTCGTTACCCTCCATCCAGCCAAAGAACTTCTCGCGCAAGGCTTCATTTGGCACAATGGCATACGAGGTAACAATGCCCGCAATATTAAAGGTCTTAGATGGCGCACCGAAGGTTATACTACAGCCTGCCGCCGCCTCACTTACAGATGCAAAAGGGATATGTTTTCCACCCCAGAGTGCCATATCTGAGTGAATTTCATCGGAGATAACAACAATGCCGTGCTTACTACATATCTCCGCCAGACGAACAAGGGTCTCGCGGCTCCAGAGTATACCTACGGGGTTATGCGGATTGGCAAGGAGAATCATCTTACACCCCGCAGCAACTGTCTCAAGGTGCTCAAAGTCCATCTCATACCCTCCACCTACACGCTCCCGCAGTGGATTCTCAACAACCTGACAACCATTATGCTCGGCAACCATACGGAAAGGGTGATATACAGGTGGCTGGATGATAATCTTATCGCCAGGTTTGAGCAGTGCATTTATAGCCATAGCAATGCCCTTGACAATGCCAGGGATATAACTAATCCAATCTGGTTCTATCTGCCACTGATGGTGCGACAGTATCCAATCACAAATAGCAGCCCGATAGCGCTCTGGCTCAATAGTATATCCAAAAATTGGGTGTTCAAGGCGACTTTTAAGAGCATCTACAATAAAGTCGGGCGTTGCAAAGTCCATATCTGCAACCCACATCGGCAATAGTTCACTATCGCCATACCACTGACTGAGCGCATCAACCTTGAGCGCACCACTACCCCTGCGCTCAATATATCTATCAAAGTCGTACTTCATACTCTATCCTCTACCTGTGCTACCGAAACCTCCAGCGCCACGCTCTGAAGATGAGAGCTCAGCCACCTCACTCCACTCTACACGCTCATGCTTAGCGACCACAGCCTGAGCAATACGCTCACCAGGATTGATCTCAAATGGGGTATTAGAGAGGTTTACAAGGATAACCTTAATCTCTCCACGATAGTCGGCATCAATAGTTCCTGGGCTATTGAGTACCGTAATGCCATGCTTTGCCGCAAGACCGCTGCGAGGGCGCACCTGCATCTCATAGCCAGCAGGAAGCTCAACATAGAGCCCCGTTGGCACCATAGCACGCTCAAGGGGTGCGAGGGTGATACTCGTATCTATAGCGGCTCTAAGGTCCATACCCGCAGAGAGGGGTGTTGCATACTCAGGCAGAGCCATACCTGAGCGGTTGATAATATTTACCTTCATCACTATCTCCTATTTTGTTTTACCAATATCTCAACTGTCTGCTCAAGATTTCTACCACCTTCGTCCTCAAAAACAGCCTTCACCTGACGAAATCCCTCGCCATAGATTGGGTCGGGGCTTGCCAACATCGCCTTTGCAAGTTTCTCTGACAGCTCATTGTCAAGATAGGTGTAAAAGAGGTATGTGCCCATATTACAGAAGCCCTCACAGTGTGCCGTTGGAAGGAGTATATGGTGCTCGTTCTGCCACACATGCAGCAACTCATGAGCAAGCACACCACCAAAGACCACCTTATGCAGATAATCAAGCATATAGACCTTATGGTGCATAGGCATACCAAAGATTCCAGAGCCACCAGAGACCGTAAGTCCCGATGGTGTCTTGCCTGCCAACGATGGACTGTTATAGAGTGTCATCATCTGCTCTGACGTAACTAACTCCACTGGAATCTTTCCAGGCAACGAGAGGAAGTTCTGCTCAAAAATCTCCTGAATACGGCTGTACACCCACTCAATATGCTCTATTTTGCTGACAACCTTACCCTTACAAAACGAGCAGACACTACGTCCATCAGCAAGGTGAATATCTGTAGGGAGCGTCATCCTACCGCAGCTTGAGCAATTGACTATAGTGTGCTCAACACACGCCTTTTGCCCCCACTGGTCACGACGATATGAACCTACAAGTGGCTTATCGCAGATTATACAACGGTCTGGAGTAACCGCATTTACGATATTTTGAACATTCTTAAGCATAGCACACACTTATATTTTAGACAAATGTAGTAATTTTTGAGTTTTATTGCAATATTTTTTGCCACATTTCCTCTTTATTTGTAAATTTGCTATATGAAACCAAATAATAGATTTGCTGGAGATAAGCCAGAGAATATGGAGTCTAAGTTGTTAATCATCTTTGTGATTGACAACTCTGCAGCCATGACTGCGGGTAAAATGGAGAGCGTCAATAACTTTCTGAACAGCTTTTACAGAAGCATCCAGAAGGGCGACGACAACCCATTTTCGATGGATATAATTGACAAAATAGACTTCTCTATTGTCACATACAGCGACAGCGTGCAGACCCTGCGCAAGGCTTCTTGTATCAAAAAGCAAGAGGTAGCACCTCGCATTAAGCGTAGCACAAACGCCTCCACCTGCGCTATTGCCGCCATAAACGAGGCGTTAGATATAATTGAGGAGCGCAAAGAGTGGTACAGAGAGATAGAGCAGGGCTACTATCGTCCGTCTATATACCTATTCTCAGCAAAAGGTATAACCGACACCGAGTCTGAGGAGTATATTGCTCTGCGCAATAGGGTTTTAGAGGATTATAGGCGTAAGCGCTATCGCATCTTCAACACCTACTTAGACTCCACTGCAGGCAGTGATTTAGAGCAGCGAAATGAGATATGGCTCTTAACCATACATTCATTGCACGAGTTGAGTGAGACTATAAACATGACCAACAACATCCCATACGACAATTTGAGCATCATCACCCCAAAGAACGAGGGTGATGCGATTGACATATCTGACGAAAGTTGGTTGGGCGAATTTGACGTTTAGAGGCGTTTAGAGGCGTTTAGAGGCTGAACTATTTGGAACTTTAGAAAATATTTATTAAATTTGTATCCAGAATCACTTTTTTCTGACAATAACAACTAAAAACTATAATATTATGAGTACAGAACACAGATTTGCCGGTGAATCGGCTGTAAACCAGGAGATGAAATGTCTTTGCGTATTCGTGCTGGATGTATCCGGCTCTATGCGCGGTGAGAAGCTCAATGCACTGAACCAGGGTATGAAGGACTTTTATGCCGAGATTCAGGGTGGCGAGGGCGTATCAGAGAAGTTGATTGACCAGCTTGAGGTTGCTGTTATCCAGTATGACGAGGAGGTGCAGATTCTGCGCAACCCTGCACTGCTTGAGGAGGACGAGATTGCTCCAACACTCACAGAGCGTGGCTCAGTAACTGAGACCGTTATGGCTATGGAGGAGGCTATCCGCATGGTTGATGAGCGTAAGTCTTGGTACAAGGAGACTGGTCAGAAGTACTACCGTCCTTGGATCGTTGTTATGACTGACGGTGAGCCTTATGGCAACCGCGCTTCTGCTTCAGACATTGACGCTATCGCCTCTCGCGTAGCGAGCGATGCTGCTGCAAAGAAGTACTTTATGATGGGTATCGGTGTTGGTGAGGCTAATATGGAGCTTCTGCGCAGAATGTGCGGCAACGCCCTTCCACTTCAGGGTACTAAGTTTACTGAGTTCTTCAAGTGGCTCAGCAACTCACTCTCTATGGTATCTACCAGCAAGGAGGGCGATAAGGTGAGCATCAAGGAGGGCGCAGACGCTTGGATGGACTCATTTGAGATTTAATTCCGAATTATACACAATTGAAGAGGTGTATCCGCCTTGCGGTGCACCTCTTTATTTAATAGAAACAACTATGGGTAAACTTTCAAATTTTGTAGATAAATTCTTTGGTAACACTACCCCAGAGCCTGAGGTAGAGCCAAAGCCAAAGACAGACCCTGCTACCGATGCGGCTACTGACTCTAAAGATAGCGTAAAGGCTGCCGATGACAAGAGCTCTGACCAGCCAGCTCCTACACCTGCGCCAGCCCCTACCCCAGCCCCTAAAAAGCCAACTCTTGACGACATCTTTAACGTTGATACATCCTCAGATGCAGACGAGCCAAAGGATGAGCCGAAGGACGAACCGAAGGACGAACCGAAAGACGAACCGAAGGATGAACCGAAGGATGAACCAAAGGACGAGCCGCAAGATGATACACCTGCAGATGAGCCTAAAGATGATGTTCCGGCAGATGAGCCTAAGGATGATGTTCCGGCAGATGAGCCTAAGGATGCAACAGATACTGACCCAGTAGCTGTTGTGAAGGAGCCTGCAAAGGTTGTAGACCTTGACAATCCTGCACGTCGTGTTGTGACAAGCATTGCTGATGATAGCGGATATGTTGTAGGATTCTCTATTCAGGGTCGCAGCCACATCTCAAATGGTACTCCTTGCGAGGATTATCACGCCTATAAGGAGCTTGCGCCAGGTTGGCGATTATTTATAACCTCTGATGGTGCTGGATCAGCGCGTGAGAGTGCACGTGGCTCTAAGGCGAACTGCGAGATGGCTGAGAAGTTTATCATGCAGCTACTTACTGCAAAGGGTTGGATTGAGAAGAACTACATGCCAACTGAGCTTGAGTGGTATATTGAGTGTCGCAACATCTTCCTCTCAATGAAGAGCATCATCTTCCGCCAGGCGGAGAAGCAGGCTGAGCAGTACAAGGCAGACAAAGAGGCTGCACTTGCACAGCTTAATGCTCAGATTGATGCAACTGAGGACCTTGTTGCGCGTGGCAGGTTAGAGAGTAAGAGACATGAGATTATTGCCGACATAAACAAGCCACTGAGTGCAAGAGATTTCAACGCAACAATAATTCTGTTACTTCTCACCCCACAGGGTATGCTTACAGCCCACATCGGTGATGGACGTATGGGTTACAAGAGCAAGGATGGCGTTTGGAAGGCTCTGATGACACCTCACAAGGGTGACGAGGCATCCTCTACAGTCTTTATTCCTAACGATTGGAATCAGACAAAGGTACCAGCCTTTACAATGTCTGATGCCTATCTGCCAGATGTTCGTGTTATTCATGAGCTTCCTGAGGTGGTAGTGCTTATGAGTGACGGCTGCGAGAATATCACCTGGAGTTGCTACACTAAGGATGATGCAGGTCACTACTACGACCCTAATACCCCATTTGTAGGCTTCTTTGAGCCACTGATGGATGAGATGAATTGTGACCTGACTCCAGAGGCTCGTGCCGATAGGCTCATTGAGATTATCAATGTTGGCACACGCGCTGGAAAGTCTGAGCATGACGATAGAACAATGCTCTTAGGAGTATTTAAGTAGGCAAACAGTGTCGAGCATGGAGAGATTGTACTATCTACACAACGCCGAATACAAACACTTCATCGTGGACGAAAAGCCACTCGGCAAGGGTGGTCAGGCGACTGTGTACAATGTCATCTATCCATCTCGACTTGATGATTGTTGCATAAAAATCTACCACAACGGTTGCAAAGAGCAGACTATTGAGCGACTCAAGTATATGATTGCCCACCCGCCAGCTATTACGCGCAGTGCAGCGTTTCGCATCTGCTGGCCTGAGGGTTTTGTCTACAACGAGCAGCATGATATTGTCGGCTTCTATATGCCCAAAGCCTTTGAGCAGAGCCGCGACCTATATATCCTCTGCTACTACTGCAAGGGTAAGACTATAGCCTCGCGTTTTAAGGGCAACCCCGCGTGGTTTGATAAGTTTGAGCGTACATCGGGCGAGGGTGTTCGCAACCGTCTTAAGATGATGGCGAACATCTCGCAAGCCTTCTATCAGATTCACAAGGCAAACGATTATGTGGTACTTGATGTCAAGCCTGAGAATATTTTAGCAACGGCAACGGGCAAAGTCTCTATTGTAGATACCGACTCGTTCCAGATTGCAGACAACCAGAGGATTATCTTTCCTGGCGCTGCTGCAACGCCAGAGTATTGCGCCCCAGAGTTTGAGTCGCAGTATAATCAGCATCGCCCCTTTACAAAGACCAACGACTGCTTTTCGCTCGCCGTAGTCTTTTACCAGATACTGATGGGACTGCACCCCTACTCAGGAATGCAACTACTTGAGCCATACGATACTGACGAGTATAACAACCTTGCCGCTTGTATCAATCGACACCTGTTTGTATACGGCAGCAACAAGCGTTACATCAAGCAGTTATCGCCAAATCCGCACATGTTCTTTGAGCGACTACCACGACAGTTGCAGTTAATGTTTATTAAGGCTTTTGATGCTCCGAACTACCGTCCGACAATGGAGGATTGGTGCAAGGAGTTGTATAATATTTTGAAGTGATGAATCTATACATTAAAAAGGGTACGAAAGATTGCTACGAGGCGATAGTTGCAAACCTATGCAGTGCTGGTCCAGATATTTACGCCATCACCACGCCTCAGTACAGTGCATACAGCATTTACCTACTCCCAAATGCCAAGCAGTTGGAGGAGAAGGTCCTCTACATGGTTGAACACCCCATCGCAGATATAGGCAATCTGCCAAATGTCTGCATCAGCCTACCAGTTGCAGCGGCATATAACTCCAATATGGAGTGTATCGGCTACATGGCGCTCAACCCACACATAGGGAGCATTGAGCTTACCAACTTGACAGTTTACCAGCGTCGCCCGATGGCTAAAATGAAGCGTTTTGCCACCCGCGCTGAGTGGCATGGCAAGTTTGAGAGGGATGTCGTGGGTATGGTAAACCGTATAAAGTTGTTATACAACATCTGCAAGGCTCTACATCTGATACCAAAGCAGTATGTGCCAGCATATATCTCGCCAGAGCAGATTTTAGTCACCGCAACGGGCAAGGTTACAATCACCAACTTGGTATTCTCAGAGATTCTTGACGGTGACAACTACCTCTATCCTGCTGGTAGCATCACACCCGACTACCTCCCTGCAGAGGGTAGGAAGAGCCTGAATAGCTCTACTCCACTTACTCAGAGTGCGGCGCTATTTGCCTATGCAGTAATCTTCTATCAGGTACTTACAGGTACGCACCCATACGGTGGCACGATACTCAAAGCCCCTTATGATAAGTGTATAGAGATTAGTCAGTGCATAGAGAATCACCTCTTCCCATTTGGTGAGCGAGCAGAGTATATCTCTCTTCCAGAGAACTTTAACCTTCATGAGACATTTAACGCTCTGCCCGCAGAGGTGCAGACGCTCTTTAAGCGAGCCTTTGGCAGCAACCCAGCTGCTCGTCCAACATTAGAGGAGTGGGGCAAGGTTTTCTATGATTATATCATATCAATGAAATAGCAAGACAAACACACTATAACAACAGATGAAATTATATATCCAAACAACGCCAAATGGCAGTTTAGAGACCATTGATGTCAAGGATGACCCACTGGGTAAAGGTGGTCAAGGTGCGGTGTATAACATTATCACTCCGCAGTATAGAGATGAGTACTGTATCAAAATCTATCTCAAGGATGCACAGAAGGCATACGAGAAGATTAAGTATATGGTCACTCATCCCCCACAGAATATTAAGGATAACCCAAGCTTCCGTATCTGCTGGCCTACAGCGCTTGTCTACAATACAAGCAAGCAGTTTGTCGGCTATATGATGCCACTCGCCTTTCCTAAAGGTCACGACCTTACAATTCTCTCTGTCTATCAGCGTAGACCATTAGCAAAACTCAAGAAATTTAAGGACGACAAGGAGTGGCACAACAAGTACGAGCTTGATACTAAGGAGGGTATTATAAACCGTATCAAGATGCTCTGCAACGTAGCTATTGCGCTACATAAGATTCACGATACTGGTCGTTATGTGCTTGTAGACCTCAAGCCAGAGAATATTGATGCCACAGGTACTGGTAAGGTGTCAATTATGGATACCGACTCTATCCAGATCTCTGAGGGTGGACGTATCCTCCACCCCGCAACGGCATTTACCCCAGATTACTTTGCCCCAGAGGGCAAGGAGCTTCAGAGATGCAAGCGCCCATTCTCAGTGCAGTGTGACTGTTTTGCGGCGGCGGTATGTTTCTACCAGATTCTTACCGGTGTACACCCTTATGGCGGTACTGTGCTTAGACATCCGTACGACAAGTGCGAGAGTTTTGAGGAGTGTATTGCTCAGGGTCTGTTTGCCCACGGTGAGAAGTCAAGCTATATCTCCTTCCCTCAGGGATTTAACCTACAGCAGAACTTCTTTAACCTACCAGTGGAGGTGCAGAGGCTCTTTAAGCGTGCCTTTGGCAGCAAGCCGGCAGAGCGCCCATCTATGGAGGAGTGGGGTCGTATCTTCTACACCATCATCACCAAAGGTGTAGATGTAAAGAGCTCCTCAGTAAAGCGTAGCAGTGCGCCAACTATCCCATTCAAGGTTACAGGTATAAAATTTAGCGACCAGGCACATGATGGAAGTGTTATCCGTGCCGCTGGTAATAAACTCTATACCGATGTATCATACCTCTGTCCTATTGTCACATACGATGTGCTAAGCATCGCTGGCAATGTTGATGTACGCTATAAGATTGTAGCACCAGATGGTAATGAGGTTACACATAACACCACTGGTAGACTTCCACTAACCACTAAGGGGACCTATACCAGAGAGCTTGGTGGCTGGGGTAACGATAAAAAGACCGCCTACAAAATTCCTGGCGAGTATATCATTGAGCTATACTACAGCAATAAGTGTATCTTCAAGGATACCTTTACCATCCACTCACTCACTGCCAGAAGCACCCCGAAGGTGGCAGCTCCAAGGACCACGCCTACAACTACACCTTCTACCAGCAGCTCTGCACCTGTAAGGATTACAAAGGTGACCTTCCTTGATACCGACTCTAAGGGTAATACTATCCACGACGAGGGTAGTAAATTGTACACAGATACAACCTTCCTAAGTCCAAAGATATACTTTGACGTACTCTCACCATGTAGTTCAAGCGACCTATTTATCAAGATTACAGCGCCAAATGGCACAGTGATGACCAGCAATATGTCGTCTGCAATGACGGGTTGCTACCGCACTGGTATTGATGCGACAAAGACTGGTAGCTACTATAGAGTATGTGTCGGCTATGGTGGTAATGACCAGAAGGCATACTCATTGGCTGGAAAGTATCGCTTTGACTTCTACTATCAGAATAGTTGCATCTATACCGAGAGCGTAGAGATTCACAAAAAGGGATTCTTTGCCTCACCATCACCTGCAGCGTCTACCCGTCGCAGCAGCAGCTCCTCTGGCGGTCTAAATAACTTTGTCTCAAAAATTGGCGACTGGTTTGAGGACCATGTGGACTCTTTTGCTGACGAAGGTACATGGATGATTATCTTTGCCGTTATCGGAGGATTAGGCGTTATTGGTGCTGCAATAAGCACTGGAAGCTGGTTCTGGGGTATTGCAGTCTGTGTAATCGGCTATGTTATTGGTATCTATGTTGTAGGTATCGGTGGCGTTGTATTTAGCTGGATTGCTGGCATTTTTGCACAAATCGCCCGATATATATTCTACAACCTCTATACACTTTTGGCGACTATTGCCGTAGTTGTTGGCGTATCGTCATACCCTGCTATTGTAGAGTTCTTTGACGGCTCCAAGGGTTACACTCCAAAGAGCGTAAATACCACAACTCAGCAGACAACAACCTATATATGCACCTCGCACGATGTGCTTAATATCCGCAAGCAGGCTAATGCAACTTCTGAAGTTATCGGCACTATCAGACCTGGCTCTACTATTGAGGTTTACAGCATCAGCAAAGGCTGGGCAAAGGTTAAATACAATAACCAGACAGCATACGCCAAGGCAGAGTACCTTGAACTGAAGGAGTAGCCACTTGATGAACAGTCAAAAACCCTCGAAGACTTCGAGGGTTTTTCTTTTGAAAATTGCAAATTTTCACTATATTTGTGGTATGGTAGAGCGTATATTCTCAATCAATTCGGCTCAAGAGTTTGACTCCGCCGCTTTGGATGTGTTCCGTTTTCAGGCGGAGCACTGCGCTGTTTATGCTGAGTATCTTAAACTTATCGGCGTAGAGCCTGCCTCTGTTACTCGCATTGAGGATATACCGATGCTACCTATTGAGCTATTCAAGAGCCACGACATCTATTCGGCATCAACGCCGCCACAAGCAATATTTACATCCAGCGCCACAACTGGCATGAGTGTCTCGCGCCATCTTGTTGCCGACCTTAGCATATACGAGCGCGACTTTACTGAGGGTTTTCGCCTTTTTTATGGAGATATTAGTCAGTGGAGCATATATGGACTACTACCGAACTACTTAGAGCGTAGTGGCTCGTCACTTGTCTATATGGTTGATAGCCTTATTCGTCAAGCGGGCAGTGGAGGCTTCTACCTGCACAACTACGATAAACTTCTTGCTGATATGGCGGCAGATAACCGCCCGAAAATTCTTATTGGCGTAACCTATGCCCTGCTAGACCTTGCCGAGCAGTATGCTCCAAAGTTAAGTAACACAGTAGTTATGGAGACAGGTGGCATGAAGGGTCGTCGCAAGGAGATGGCAAAAGAGGAGCTGCACGCTGTGCTATGCAGTGCCTTTGGTGTAGATAGAATAGAGTCGGAGTATGGCATGGCGGAGCTTATGTCGCAGGGCTACTCTACGGGTGGCGGACTTTTTGCCTCTCCGCCGTGGATGAGGGTGATAGTGAGGGATATAAACGACCCATTTACCCACCTCAGTGCAGGGCGCAGAGGGGCTATAGATATTATAGACTTGGGCAACCTATACTCCTGCTCCTTTATCGCTACACAGGATGTGGGTATTGCCTATGCGGACAATACCTTCCGCATAGAGGGCAGAGTGACCGATGCCGATATTAGAGGTTGTAATTTACTTGTGCAATGAGATACGACGAGAAGGAGTTAAAGCAGCTACATACGATGCTCTACCAGATACTGGCAGAGATAGACCGCGTGTGTAAAAAGCACAACATTCCCTACTTTATTCAGGGAGGTAGTGCTATTGGCGCATTTTATAACAAGGGCATAGTTCCTTGGGACGACGATGTAGATGTGGGTATGACCCGCGAGAACTACAACCGCTTCCTTGAGGTTGCACCTGCGGAGTTGGGGTCAGACTACTTCCTTGAGTGGTTTGGCACGGAAGATAACACCCCCTTCTACTTTGCCAAGGTAAAGAGAAACAACACCCTATTTGTAGAGCATATCTGGAAGGATATGGATATTCACCACGGTGTATTTGTGGACATTTTTCCATACGACCGTATTCCTGACAACAAAACCCTTGAGAAGTGGCATCGCCTTCGTGCTAAGTTCTGGATTAACTGCTTTATGGGTAAGCAGATATGGCTCTGGAAGCACTGCGGCAAGTGTCAGATAGAGAATCCACTGCCAAAGTCATGGATAAGTTGCGCAGCGATAAAGGTTGTATGCTCACTACTCTCGCGCAAGGCTATATACAACAAGATGTGCCGCGTACTTGGTAGTTATAACGGCACTCAGACTGAGTATATAAACATTGTTCGCATGCCGAAGGACCAGATTCGCCGCCGCTATGCCGAGAATCCAGTGCTCATGGAGTTTGGCGGTATGATGATACCTGTACCAGATAATGTGGAGGAGTACCTGCGCCACCACTACCCAAACCTGCGCCCAGTACTGCCCGTAGAGGAGCAGGTAAACCATGCGCCCTACAAACTAAACTTTGACACAACAAAATGAAACGCCTCTCTATAATCATACCGACCTACAACATGGAGCAACTTCTGCCCGCATGTCTTGACTCTGTAGTAGGCAGCAGTGCGGCAGCAGAGCTTGATGTTGTGGTGGTCAATGATGGCAGCAAGGATAACTCTCTTGCCATTGCTAAGGAGTATGAGGCAAAGTATCCCACTATTATCCGCGTTATAGATAAGCCTAATGGTAACTACGGCTCAACGATAAATGCCGCACTGCCGACACTTCAAGGCGAGTATGTCAAGATTTTAGATGCCGATGATAGCTTTGACAGCGGCGCTATTGAGCCTTTTGTAGAGTATCTTGCGCAGGTAAGCGGAACGGATATGATTGTCGCGCCATATATTGAGATTTCACACAACGGCACTCGCAAAGTTGAATACGACCTCTACAATGGCAAAAATTTCGGCTATGGCGTACCATATAATGCCGAGCAGGTCTTTGAGCGCAAGGCTATACCATTCTTTACCATGCACTCTATCGCCTACCGCACTGAGTTGTTGCAATCTATCGGCTATCACCAACGCGAGGGTATCTCTTACACCGACCAGCAGTGGTGTTTCTACCCAATTTTCAAGGTTCAGAGTATCGCCTTCACAGACATTGCCCTCTATCGCTACAACCTTATGCGCGAGGGTCAGACGATGGATAGTAAGGTGCAGCTTCGCAAAATCAAAGAGCTTACCACTGTAGTCACCGACATGGCTCAATTCCTTGACAGCTGTGGCAAAGAGCTATCGGTTGAACGCCACGACTTCCTGTCTGGCGTTGTTATGCGCCGCATGCAGGGTGTATTGCGCAAATACCTACTTGAGATGGATGACCAGAGTTTTGCCAACTCCGACTTTGCAGCAACCCTTGAGAGTTTTCTGCGTTACGCCCCTATGCCGCTCAGTGTGCCGATAAATGGCATGCTGAAGTTTGACATTCTGGCAAGGTGGAGAGTTAAAGGTAGACGTTATAGCGCTATCACTCGTAAAGCAATGCTTGCCGCTCATAGCGCTATGGAGTGGATATACAGACTAATTTACAACTAAGAGATGGATAGAGCAGATATATACATCAGCCCACAACTATCAGTCACAATATTGGCTTACGAGAGGGGCTTTACCGCCTCAACAGAGGGCGATATTGAGCAGCCAGAGTTTGGTGGTGAGGATGACCTATAGTTCAGCCTTCGGCGCTGATTTACACCACTTTACAATGCCGCACTCAGAGCATTTCGGCTTGCGGGCGGTGCAGATATATCTACCATGGAGTATCAGCCAATGGTGAGCTATTGGCAGCAGGTGCTTAGGTATATTTTTCTCAAGCTGAAACTCTGTTTGCAAAGGTGTCTTAGCATTGCGCGTAAGACCAATGCGTGCCGAGACGCGAAACACGTGCGTATCTACGGGCATAACCTCCTTGCCCCATATCACCGCGCCCACAACATTTGCCGTCTTACGACCTACGCCTGGCAATCGCATCATACTCTCAATATCTGACGGCACTTCACCCCCAAATTCACTGCAGAGCATACGCGCCATAGCGACAAGGTTTTTAGCCTTGTTATTTGGGTAGGAGATTGAGCGAATATATGGAAATAGCTCCTCCGCACTCACTGCAGCAAGAGCCTGAGGTGTCGGAAATGCCTCAAAAAGTGCGGGCGTAGTCATATTTACGCGCTTATCGGTACATTGTGCCGAGAGTATCACCGCCACAAGTAGTTCAAAGGTATTGCGATAGTTCAGCTCGCTCTCAGCTACGGGCATATTCTCTGAAAACCAAGCAATTATGCCCTCATATCTCTCTTTTGTTGTCATTCTATTTGTTGTAATGTTCCAAAATCTTTATCGCTCGCTTGCGACCTACCACTTCGGCAAGTTCATCAACTGTTGCACTCTTAATCTTTGACAGTGTCTTGAAGTGCTTGAATAGAGCCTCTATTGTTTTACTTCCCACGCCATCAATACCCTCCAAAGAGCTGTGAATCATAGCATTACTACGCTTATTGCGGTGGAAGGTGATACCGAAGCGGTGTGCCTCGTCGCGGATATGGCAGATAACCTTCAGCGGCTCGCCAGTACGCGAAAGGTAGTATGGCATCGGGTCATTAGGATAATAGACCTCCTCAAGTCGCTTAGCAAGACCAACAATCGGAATCTTGCCCTCTAAGCCCAACTCACAGAGTACTGCGTATGCACTTGAGAGCTGACCCTTACCACCATCAACAACAATAAGGTCAGGCAGTTCAGCCCCCTCCTCCATAAGGCGTGTATATCGGCGGGTAATAATCTCGCGCATTGATGCAAAGTCATCAGCACCAACGACAGTCTTGATATTAAAGTGGCGATACTCACGCTTTGATGGTTTACCGTTGCGAAAGACCACGCATGAGGCTACAGGGTTAGTGCCCTGCGTATTTGAGTTATCAAAGCACTCAATATGGCGAGGCTCGCGGTCAAGGCGAAGTTCCCGCTGCATTGCCTGCATCAGCCTATCAGTATGTCGCTCAGGATTCTTAATCTCAAGGTTTTTCATCAGCTCAGCGCGATATAGCTTGGCTGTACGCTGAGAGAAACTCAGCAGTTCTCGCTTCTCACCCCTCTGTGGTACGGTAAAGTGAACCTGAGGAAAGAGCTCCACCTCTGGCAAGAATGGAACGATGACCTCACTCTGAAGCTCACCCGCGATATTCTCTACTATGTGCTCAATGCCCAAAGTGAGCATCTGCACATCAGTCGCCTCAACGCCTGGTTGCACGACAAGTGTCTGCACCGCAATGATAGCTCCGCCCTTGACCCTGAGAAAGTTACAATATACCTCATCGCCCTCAATATAGAGCGAAAATATATCTGCATCGGTAATATTTGCGCTGACAATGACCGACTTTGAGCGGTACTTTTCAAGAGCCTCCAGTCGCATCTTAAATCGGTGCGCCGCCTCAAAACGAAGCTCCGCCGCGGCGCGATTCATCTCACCCTCAAGGTAGCTCTTCACTGGACGAAGGTCACCCTTGAGTACCGAGACGGTCATATCTACCAGCTCAGCATACTCTGCAAGCGACTGACGACCACAACATGGAGCCTTGCAATTACCGATATGGTACTGCAGACATGGCGCATACTTACCCTTGTCAATTAACTCCTGCGAGAGGTTATGTCGGCATGTACGAAGTGGTATTACCTCGCTAATAAACTCAAGCACAGCCCTTTGCGCCGATATTGAGGCGTAAGGTCCGAAATACCTTGAGCCATCTTTAACAACGCGGCGGGTAGAGATAACACGCTCAAAGGGTGGCGGTGTGAGTGCAATCCACGGGTAGGACTTATCATCCTTAAGCAGGATATTATAGCGGGGTTTATGGCTCTTGATAAGCGAATTTTCAAGTAGCAGAGCATCCGTTTCGCTATCTACGACAATATACTGCAGCGAGGCAATCTGCCGCACCATAGCACGCACCTTAGGCGAGTGGTCACGACTATTGACAAAGTAGCTGCTCACCCTCTTTTTCAGACTCTTAGCCTTGCCAACATAGATAATCTGCCCACTCTTGTCCGAGAATAGATAACACCCAGGCAAAAGAGGTAGCAGAGCCACCTGCTCTTTAAGCTCGCTTTTGATACTATGCTCCATAATTGCACCAAAAATAACAAAAATCGTGGGAATCACAAAATAGAACTACCATTCTTCTGAGATTTTTATTATCTTTGTGCGACTATGAAGAGATTTTTTTCCATACTAACGCTACTATTTGTCGTCCTTAGTGCATCGGCACAGATGGAGCACTCTATCGTTTTGGACCGCAGCTCGTTCCGTGTGGTGCAGACTGATGCGCTTACGGGAGTGAATATTGACCCGATAGGTGAGGATAGCTCCAGAGAGCCTTGTGCACGACTGAAGATAAAGTTTGACCGAATGAATAAGGCTCAGATAGATGCTCTTGAGGTCAAGATGCGCTCAAATACCGATCTTACAAAGCAGAAGGTGGCGGACTACTACGACAATGTTCTGATACTTGAGATGACAGCAAAGCCAAATACCCGCTTCTACTTTGTCAGCCCCGAGTTTGGCGAGAGTAATGAGGTGACACTCAACCTTGAGGGTAACCGCGAGTATGAAATGCTTGCGAGCCTTAACCAGTCCTACAGCATTGTCGTAAATAGCAATGTGGCAAATGCCGATGTCTATCTTGACGGAGTGTTTAAGGGTAAGACCGACACCTCTAATAGCCTAACAATCAAGGATGTACTTATTGGCGGACATACTCTGAAAGTTGTTTATGGCAGTGTGAGCAACCAGAAAAATATTGATGTCAATAGTGGCAGCATATCTTTTAGAGTAAATGTAGACACCGCCGCCAACGAGCCTCAATTTGTAGTCTTTGCCGTTGAGCCTGCAGTGGCGTTGGTGCTTATTGACAATAAACCCTATACGGTCACCGATGGCGCCATGCAGGTGGTGCTTGAGAGTGGAACATACAACTATACCGTTACTGCGGAGGGCTACCACCCTAAGAGCGGAACGTTTACCGTTGCGGGCGATAAGGTGGTAAATCAAGTTTCCCTCACTGCCGATGCTCTATCTGTAACCCTTAATGCACCAAATGGTTCTGAGATTTGGGTCAATGGTGAGAAAAAGGGGGTAAGTCGCTGGAGTGGCATACTTAACTCTGGCACCTATATCTTTGAGGCACGCAAGGCGGGACACAAGAGTGCCTCGCTTACTAAGACAATCAGCTCTCAAGTTCCAATGCAGAGTTTTACACTCCCTGCGCCAACACCTATTACAGGCTCAATAGTGGTCTCTGGTACGCCAATCATGGCAGATGTGGCGTTAGATGGAAAGGTCGTTGGTCAGACACCTGTAAAACTGGGTAATATCCTCGTTGGCGAGCATACGGTCGTGGTCTCTAAATCGGGCTATGAGACTTATACACAGAGTGTTACTATTGCCGAGGGTAAGACAGCAACT
This sequence comes from Rikenellaceae bacterium, assembly GCA_015059805.1. Lineage (GTDB taxonomy): Bacteria > Bacteroidota > Bacteroidia > Bacteroidales > Rikenellaceae > Alistipes. The sequence continues at coordinate 84,499 of SUZO01000001.1, read as the reverse complement.
ATAAACGCTACGCTTACAAAGCAGGTGACTCAAACGCCAAGCGCGACTACTACATCATCTGGAAGAGTTTACAAAGTGGGCGACTACTACAATGATGGAGTAAAGGAGGGCGTTGTTTTTGAGGTTAGTGCAGACGGCAAAAGTGGTAAGATTGTCAGCATGAAGCAGACTGTATTGCAATGGTCGTCAGATGCCGCAGAGCAGAGACGTTTAATTGGTGCGAATAAAATCACCGATGGTGCGTATAATATGGCAATGGTGAAGGCTATTCCTGGTTGGCAAGATAAATACCCAGCTTTCAAGTGGTGTGCGGACCTTGGAGAAGGTTGGTATTTGCCTTCCAGAGAAGAGTTAAAGAGTTTTATTCAGAACGGCACTGCACAGAATGCAGTTAATCGCACACTCGTTGAAAAAGGAGGCATGAAATTGCACAATAAAGGAGATAAGTACGAATGGTATATGTCGTCAACGGAGTTGGGTAAATTTGAAAACTGGGCTGTTTTTATGTACTTTGGCAACACCCATAGATATGGCAAAGGCGATTACTTAACTGTCCGCGCTGTGGCAAAATTTTAGTATTTGATTATGAGCAATATAGATATTGAACAGAGGGCTTTAAGGGCGAAGGAGTTATTTTTGAGCGGGTACAACTGTTGTCAGTCTGTGGTGCTTGCTTTTGAGGATATTACCGCGCTTGAGCCAGAGTTAGCAGCGACAATCTCTGCGCCCTTTGGAGGTGGTATGGGTCGGTTGCGTGAGGTGTGCGGAGCGGTGAGCGGAATGACTATGCTCGCGGGGTTTATATCCCCCTCTCCGACAAATAGCAATGCAGTGGCGAAGAGGGAGAACTACGCCCTTGTGCAGCGCTTTGCCGAGGCGTTTAGAGAGCAGAATGGCGCGATAGTTTGTCGCACGCTATTAGGTCTTGACCGCACAAAGGACAACCCAACCCCATCGCCTCGCACAGCAGAGTACTACAAAAAGCGCCCCTGCGCCGAGCTTGTAGCCGACGCAGCAAGGATTGTAGCACAGTATTTAGCAGAGAACAGTAAAAAAGAACAATAATAAATAGTATAAACAACATTTTGGATTTTAGGCGAGGATTTTCAAGGCTTGCGCCGTAGAGAAAAGCGGAGCATACTAAGCGTATGTGAGCATTTTCGAGACAAGCGTAACGCAGAAAATACCGGCTAAAAACAAAATCTAAATTAAAGTGATGTCATTATGAACAAGGTAATCGCAAGCCCTGCAGCACCTAAAGCAGTAGGTCCATATTCGCAGGCAATTCAGGCAGAGGGTACACTCTATCTTTCAGGTCAGCTTCCAATTGACGGAGCTACAGGCACTATGCCAGAGACAATCGAGGAGCAGACAGAGCAGAGTCTTAAAAATGTAGGTCACATCTTGCGCGAGGCGGGTTATGACTATACAGATGTTGTAAAGACAACTGTTCTACTTGCTGATATTAAGGACTTTGCAGCTATGAACGCCGTATATGCAAAGTTCTTCAGCGGAGCCTTCCCAGCTCGCGTATGCTATCAGGTAGCAGCACTACCTATGGGCGCAAAGGTAGAGATTGACGCTGTGGCGGTTAAGTAGTAGCCAATGGCTAATAGCTCAAAAATACAAAACAATTTTGAATTTTAGATGTGGATTTACAACGCTCGCCGAAAGATATGCGATGGGATATACTAAATTGTATTTCCCATTGCATAGATTGAGGTAGCGGCAGTAAATACCATATAAAATACAAAAGCATGGATATTCAGCAGAACGAAAAGGGTAAGGACTACTCACGGCTTATGAGTCGTAGGATTCGTCGCATACTGCTTGTGTGCAACAGCTACGACAGCTACACGCTGGAGGAGGATGGTAGATTGGAGGTACAGATTACGCAGGAGTATTCGGAGTTGAATCTGAGTAATCCTCCATCAATCACGCGCGTAGAGAGTACGATTGATGCGTTGGAATTGATAAGTTCAGGCGAGGAGTTTGACCTTGTAATTACGATGTACAATGTAGGACAGATGGATGTCTACACCTTTTCGCACCGTATGAAGCAGGTGTGTCCAAAGACCCCAGTAGTGCTGCTGACCAACTTCTCAAAGGAGATTTATCGCCAGATTGAGCAGGCAGATACCTCATCGTTAGACTATGTATTCTGCTGGAACAACTCCACAGACCTTATTATTGCCATTATCAAGCTTATTGAGGATAGTATGAATGCCGACCACGACATTCTTGAGTTTGGCGTTCAGACAATTCTGCTTGTAGAGGACTCTGTTCGCTACTACTCAACCTATCTACCAGCCATATACAAGCTTGTGCTGCAGCAAAATGGAGCCTCTATCCGCGATGCGCTCAATGAGCAGCAGCAGATTGCCCGCAAGCGTGCCCGTCCAAAGATTTTAATGGCGACAAACTACGACGATGCAGTGGCGATGTATGAGCGCTACAAGAACAATATGCTGGGTGTTATCTCTGACGTTGGCTTTGTAATCCACAAGAATGACGACCCCGCAACCGAGAAGCTTGACGCGGGCATTGACCTTTGCAACCTTATCCGCAAGGACAACCCTACGATGCCATTTTTGATGCAATCCTCGCAGGAGAGCATGCGCGAGGTGGCAGATAGTCTTGGCGTAGGCTTTGTGGTCAAGCACTCAAAAACCCTAATACACGAGATTAGCGAGTATATCGGTCGTGAGTTTGCCTTTGGCGACTTTGTGCTTACCGACCCTATAACTGGTGAGCAGAGTGCCCGTGCCGAGGATTTGTATGGTCTTGAAAGGCTGCTACACAATATCTCGGACGATGTTCTGCACAGTGTTGTAACGACAACATACCTCTCTAAGTGGCTCCTCTCTCGCGGTATCTTCTCGCTGGGCAACTCCTTCCGCGAACTTACCCCTAAGGAGTTCAACGACGATATAAGTGCTGTGCGCCGATTCCTTACCGACTCCATCCGTGACTACCGAATAAAGCAGGGACTGGGCGTAGTGGCGCGATTTAGCCCAGAGACCTACAACGATGCCATCTGGTTTGCCCGTCTTGGTAACGGCTCTATTGGTGGCAAGGCGCGTGGTTTAGCATTTATGAACCACATTCTCCAACAGTACAACCTCTACAATGAGTGGGAGAATGTGCGTGTGATGGTACCAAGAACGCTGGTTATTACAACGGAGTACTTTGACCGCTTTATTATTGACAACGGACTGCAGTATGTTATCAATTCGGACATCACAGATGCCGAAATACTCTCTGAGTTTGTAGCCTCAGCACTACCTCAAGAGCTAACAGAGGCGCTAAGGGTTTTCATTCGCTGCGTGAAGAAACCGCTTGCAGTGCGTTCATCATCAAAGCTTGAGGACTCTTATTATCAGCCATTTGCGGGGATATACTCTACATACATGGTCCCACATACAGACAATGAGGACCAGGAGCTTCGTCTGCTGTCAAAGGCTATTAAGAGTGTCTATGCATCGGTATATTTTGCCTCTTCACGTGCATATATTACCGCAACGGCAAACGTTATCTCGGAGGAGAAGATGGCTATTGTTCTTCAGGAGATTTGCGGCTCGGAAGATAGCGGTTACTTCTTCCCTACCCTATCTGGCGTGGCTCGCTCGCTTAACTTCTACCCTATCGGTTACGAAAGAGCCGAGGAGGGTATAGCTAAGGTCGCTTTTGGACTTGGCAAGGCGGTTGTTGATGGTGAACAGGTGTTGCGCTTTAGTCCAAAGTATCCTCAACACATTCTGCAGACATCTACCCCTGAACTTACGATGCGAGAGACGCAGCAGACAATGTATGCCCTCAACCTGCAGCCCGATAAGTTCAAGACATCTATTGACGACGCAGTGAACCTTGAGAAGATAAATATCGCCGACTGCACCCATTTCCGCAACCTCAAGCATGTTGCATCTACATGGGATATGCAGAGCATGCGACTTACGGACTCACCACTGGCTGAGGGTATAAAGGTTATCACCTTTGCCCGCATACTCAAATACAACACCTTCCCACTCGCAGATATACTTTGTAGACTCCTTGAGATTGGGCAGCAGGAGATGAAGACTTGCGTAGAGATTGAGTTTGCCGCCAACCTTGACCGAGGCAACCGACTGAGCATCTTCAACGTCTTACAGATACGTCCTATAGCCGCTGCAGCTGCCGAGACCAATAAAGATTGGGCTGCTGTTGATAGCAGCAAGGCTCTAATCTACTCTCAGAGCGCATTAGGCACAGGATATGTGGAGGGCATTAGAGATGTTATCTACCTACGCCGCGATAACTTCAACCCTGCAAAGACTCAAATCATGGCTGATGAGGTGACCCGACTAAATAGCCAGATGCGCAAAGATTTTCGCGGCTATATGCTCGTAGGCTTCGGGCGCTGGGGCTCAAGCAACCCTTGGCTCGGCGTACCTATAAAGTGGAGCGACATTTCGGAGGTTAAGGTGATTGTTGAGTGCGGATTAGACAACTTCCGTATAGAGCCAAGTCAAGGAACACACTTCTTCCAAAATATGACCAGCTTCGGCGTTGGATATATGACCGTAAACCCATACGCTGGCGACGGAACACTCGACTTTGAACGCCTTGATGCTATGCCAGCCATCTACGAGTCAGAGTATATCCGCCACGTGAGGTTTGACTCCCCATTGGAGATATGTATTGACGGCGTAAAGAATCGCGGTGTGGTGGAGTAACCACACAAATATGCAACTTTTTTTGCACAACCTCTTGCAAAATTAAAATATATCGTCTACCTTTGTATCGGCAACCGATATAACAGCAACCGATATAGTTATGAATACATCTAACAACTCACTTACGGAGGCGACCTACTACATACTGCTTGCGCTTGTCACGCCACTACACGGATATGGGATTATGCAGCGCACGGCGGAGTTAAGTTCTGGGCGACTGATGATTTCAGCAGGTACGCTCTATGGCGCACTATCAACACTTATGGAGAAGGGGTGGATAGAGCAGCTTGCAGCAATTACAGACTCACGCAAGAAGGAGTATCAGATAACCGACATTGGACTAACGGTCCTTCGTGGCGAGCTGTCTCGCCTTGAGGAGTTGGTACGCAATGGCAGGAACATAATAGACAACATAAAATAACCCAAAACATTACAGCTATGGCAACAACGGAGTACAAAAAGGTTTGGAACTTCTTCTTCATCTCACAAGTAGACGAGGAGGAGCAGTGGTTAAATAGTATGGCTCGCGCAGGCTGGGACTTTGTGCGTGTAAATTGGTGCTCACGATATATCTTCAAGAGGGGTACGCCAGGTGAGTATATCTACAAGATTGACCTTCCAGAGCATCTACCTCACGGACTTGGTAAGGAGGAGTACTACAACTTCCTCACTGAGTGCGGAATTAGAATTGTATTTGAGAAGAAGGAGTGGATGTATCTGCAGAAAAAGGCTGCTGACGGCCCATTTAACCGCGAAGGGGATATGTTTGCCAAGCTCAAAAGCGCAAACAAATCCTACAGCTATGCTGTTCGCACACTCTGCACACTGATGAAGGTATTCTGCGCGATAATGATTATCGCCATCATCGGTATGCTGATAGCAGACTCTCAGCCTTTAGGGGACTTTCTGCACGGCATTGCACTTGGCACCGGCATCGGTACAGTGTTAAGCGTAACTTTTGTCTGGGTACCTATACTTACTTCGCTACGCAAGCGGATAAACGCACTGATTGACGAGATAGGTATTAAGAATTGATTATAATATTAAAGGCGGATTTGCATCCGCCTTTAATATTACCCTGTCTAATGGTGACTTAGCTTGAAACGAATAGCCTCAAGCATATCGGCAACGGTAAGCTCAAGATCCCACTTTGGCTTCCAGCCCCACTCCTCACGAGCGCAGCTATCATCAAGGTAGTTTGGCCAGCTGCGTGAGATTTGCTCCTTAACTGGGTCAATGTTGTAGTCCATTGTAAACTCTGGGATATGCTTGCGGATTTCAGCGGCTATAATCTCTGGGGTGAAACTCATAGATGCGACGTTGAAGCTGTTGCGGTGAACAAGCTTTGCTGGGTCTGCCTCCATAAGCTCAACAATCGCACGCAGAGCATCTGGCATATATATCATATCCATATAGACATCTTCTGGCACGGCGCAGGTGTACTTGCCGGTGCGGATAGCCTCGTAAAATATCTCTACAGCATAGTCTGTCGTACCACCACCAGGCAGGGTCTTGTTAGAGATAATGCCTGGGAAGCGGAGTGAGCGGGTATCTATGCCATACTTCTGAGTATAGTAGTTGCTCAACAACTCACCTGTAACCTTGCAAATTCCGTAGATTGTTGTTGGCTGCATAATGGTATCCTGCGGAGTGCCATCCTTAGGGGATGTAGGACCAAAAGCACCGATAGATGATGGTGTAAAGACGGCGCAGTTGTGCTGACGTGCCACCTCAAGGGCGTTGAGCAGCGCACCCATATTGAGTCCCCATGCCATCTGTGGGTTGCGCTCGCCAACGGCAGAGAGCAGCGCCACAAGGTTAAAGATAGTATCGACATTGTAACGCGCTACAACCGAAGCCATGTTAGTAGGATTAAGTGCATCTAACACCTCAAAAGGACCATCCTCAGAGAGATTTCTACACTCACGAACATCAGTAGCAACAACATTGTGCGCACCATAAACAGAGCGCAAATATGGAACTAGCTCAGAACCGATCTGACCACCAGCACCCACAACAAGAATCTTTTTCATAACAAAAGTTTAGGATAAGCTGATATTTTTGCGAAAGGTAATAATTTTTTTTGAAGAAAAGATACCCACCCACTAATTTATAGTGATTTTTTGCAGAAAAAGTTTGCAAAGTTGATTTTTATACCTATCTTTGCACCGCTTTAGAAGCCCATTGCTGTTGTAGCTCAGTGGTAGAGCACTTCCTTGGTAAGGAAGAGGTCACGAGTTCAAGCCTCGTCAACAGCTCAAACTTGCAAATGCCATCCGTTGGATGGCGTTTGTTGTTTATAGAGTGCCTCAAACTCGTTTGAAAGGCACTATAGAAACAACAAACATATCGCAAAGCGACATTTGCAAGTTTGAAAGCGCCCCCGCGGAGCGGAGAGGCTCGGCAGAGCGAAGCGGCAGCCAAGCCTCGTCAAATACGCCCCTACCTGCAAAGCGAAGTGGCAGCCAAGCCTCGTTAATGTGTACATTGTTTTTTATCCATCTAGTATCATTGTTAGATAATATTTACTATCTTTGTGTATCAATGAGCACACTACTATGACAGTAATTGAATACATCAAGGAACTCAACGCGCAGTATAAAACCGGTAAAGCGACCGAGCATAGTTACCGCCCCGCTCTGAAAGAACTGCTTCAATCATTACTACCCAAGATGACCATCATCAACGAGCCAAAGCGTTACAACTTTGGTGCGCCCGACTACATCTTGATACGTGGCGATGTGCCAGTGGCGTTTATAGAAGCCAAAGACTTCGCAAAAACCAATGATCTTTCGGGGCGTAAGGAGAATAGAGAGCAGTTTGACCGCTACAAACAGTCACTAGACAATATCATCTTTACCGATTACCTCGATTTCTGGCTATATCGCAACGGAGAGTTTGTGGATAGTGTTCGTCTAGCCGAGCTGAAAGGTGATAAAATTATGCTGGTCAGCGAGAACGAGGCAAAGTTCGTGGCACTAATTGAACACCTCGGCAACGCCCAGCCCCAGAAGATTACATCATCAAAGAAACTCGCCGAGATTATGGCGGGTAAGGCGCGCTTACTGGCAGATGTTATCCGCAAATCGCTCACCGAAGATATTGACGAGCAGAACGCATTATATAATCAGATGCACGCTATCAAAGATGTATTGATGGACGATATTACGCCTGAACGCTTCGCCGATATTTACGCACAGACTATCGCTTACGGAATGTTCGCCGCTCGACTTCACGATACCACGCCCGACACATTTTCACGTAAGGAAGCGGCGGAGTTAATCCCCCGAACTAATCCCTTCCTGCGTCAGATGTTCCAATATATTGCGGGCTACGACCTCGACGAGCGCGTCGCGTGGATTGTCGATGACCTTGCTGAGGCGTTCCGAGCATCGGATATTACAAAAATTATGAAGGGCTATGGCAAGCGTACCCGACAGACCGACCCTATGATACACTTCTACGAGGATTTCTTAAAGGCATACAACCCGAAGTTGCGTAAGAATTGCGGTGTTTACTATACGCCTCAACCCGTCGTGAGCTATATCGTTCGTGCCGTAGACGAGATACTTCAATCGGAGTTCAGTTTAGCCGATGGATTGGCGGATACTTCCAAGACCAAGATGTCGCTACTCAATCAGAAAGTCAAAAAGAAGGATAAAGACACCTATGATGTAACTGTTCACAAGGTGCAAATACTCGACCCCGCCACAGGCACGGGTACCTTCCTCGCCGAAGTGATACACACCATACACAACAAGATGGCGGGACAGCAGGGAATGTGGCAAAGTTATGTGGAAAATCATCTACTGCCTCGTCTTAACGGCTTCGAGTTGATGATGGCATCGTATGCTATGGCACATTTGAAACTCGATATGGTGCTGGCGGAAACGGGCTATAAGCCAAAAAATAACGAACGCTTACGAGTATACCTTACCAACTCATTAGAGGAACATCATAACGAAATGGATAATCTGTGGTCTTATGCCTTTTCGCAGGAAGCGAATGGAGCATCACGTCTTAAACGAGATTATCCCGTGATGGTCGTTCTCGGCAATCCACCATATAGCGGCGAAAGCAACAACAAATCGCCGTGGATATTGTCGCTTATGGATAGCTATAAACGTGAGCCTAACACCAACGAGCCATTGAAAGAGCGCAACCCAAAGTGGATTAACGATGACTACTGCAAGTTTATCCGCCTCGGTCAATCTTTCGTTGATAAGAACAGCGAAGGTGTGATGGCATATATCAACAACCATAGCTTCCTCGACAACCCCACATTCCGCGGTATGCGTTGGAGCCTGATGCAGAGCTTCGATAAGATATATATTATTGACCTTCACGGCAATAGTAAGAAGAAAGAGGTATGCCCCGATGGCTCGAAGGACGAGAATGTGTTTGATATTCAGCAGGGCGTGTCTATCAATATCTTTATCAAAAACGGCAAGAAACATAAAGGAGAACTCGCCGAGGTGTACCACTACGACCTTTACGGCAAACGTGATGTAAAGTACAACTATCTATTGGAACACTCATTCTCTACCACCGACTTTACTCGCCTATCACCAACCGCACCGTTCTACTTTTTCGTAAATCGCAGCACTGCTAATGAGGAGGTGTACAACAGAGGCTTCTCGGTCAATGATATGTTCCCATTGAATAATGTTGGAGTTGTTACATCTCGCGATGGACTTGTTATAGATAGTGATAAGGAAGCTTTATTATCCCGCATTAAGTACTTTGCAGACCCTACAATGTCGGACGGAGAGGTCAGAACTCATTTCTTCGGCGAGAAGGGGCGTGGTGACTATTTGGCAGGGGATAATCGCGATTGGAAGATGTCGATAGCCAAGGCTTCAATTGCAAGCATAGACCATTCACGATATGTAAAGCCTATGTCATATCGTCCATTTGATACTCGTTACATCTACTATCATAGCGCAATGATAGATTTCGGTCGCGAGAAGGTTATGCAACACTTCCTTATAGGCGATAATGTAGGTATTGTTGTAGGTAGACAATGTGTATCTGATTGGAGATATGCCTTTGTAACGGATAAGATATGTGAGTTTAACCTCACGGGTACAGCAGGGCGTTTTGGGTCGGGCTATGTGTTTCCTCTATACACTTACAATTCCATAGATAACAACTTGTTCACTCGCCGACCAAACCTCAATATGGAGATAGTAGGTGAGATAGCTGATAGAATTGGATTAACATTCGAGGCAGAGCCAAATGATAATGAGGGTGCGTTCTCACCTATCGACTTACTCGACTATATCTATGGTGTTCTACATAGTCCATCGTACCGAGAGCAGTTCAAAGAGTTCTTAAAGGTGGACTTCCCGCGCATCCCATACCCAACCGATGCAAACGAGTTCCGTCGTGTATCCGAGATAGGAGGTGAGTTGCGCGAGGTGCATCTAATGGAGGTCAAACCGCCAATACAGACCCAATTCAATGTATCAGGTAGCAATGTCGTGGAGGCAACCAAAATCACTGATGGTGATAGTGCCGATGTGTGCAAGGTTTGGATTAACGCCGAGCAATATTTCGACAATGTTCCTCGTGTGGCGTGGGAGTTCTACATCGGCGGTTACCAACCCGCGCAGAAGTGGCTGAAAGACCGCAAGGGTATGACTCTCGAATGGGATGATGTGATACACTACCAACGCATAATTGCCGCACTATGCAAGACACACGAGTTGATGCAACAATTAGAGGAACATCCAAATTAGTATCTGCTACACCATATCTATCCATTTGCCAAGTGTTGCTTTAGAAGCCAATTGCTGTTGTAGCTCAGTGGTAGAGCGCCCCCGCGGAGCGGAGAGGCTCGGCAGAGCGAAGCGGCAGCCAAGCCTCGTCAAAAACATCACAAAGCCACCAAGCCTCGTCAAATATCACAAAACATAGGTGGGTGACTAAAAAGTAAAATAGTCACCCACATTTTGTTCGGAGGTTGAATAAAAAGATCTATTTTTAGGCTTAAGTTCCTTTTCACCGCTCACGCTCGGCATAGTCTGCAAGCAGCCTCTGCTCTCACTTAATCGCGGCGCTGCGAAGCCCGAAAAAGCGGAGTTTACTAAAGCGTAAATGAGCATTTTGAGGGCGAGCGTAACCGACGCTGCAGAGCGAGAGTAGAGTGAGTTTACTCACTTTACCGAGCTGCAAGGAGGAAAAGCCCTCGCAGAGGGGTTAACGACAAAATACACTTTTTATTCAGCCTCTATTAAAGTCGGAGTTACCAATCAAACCAGGGGAGCCTTCTACCTGAGGCGGATAGTTTGCTCTGCGGTGATGGGGGCAGAGGGGCGAAGGCGATTGAGGCGAGCAAGGCGGCGGAGTCGGATGCCGTAGCTTTGGCTTATTGAGTGGAGGCTCTCGCCAGAGCGAGCAGTATGGAGGAGTAGTTCACCCTGCCAGCTATCCTTTTTACGCTCTATAAAGACTATATCGCCAGTGCGGAGAGTCTTGTGTCTATTCACATCGTTAAACTTGCGCAAATTCTGCTCTGAGATAGCGAAAATTTTGCTCAGTGAGGCATAGCTATCGCCCTCTTTTGCAAGCACATAGCAGGTCTGATTTACGCGATAGATATTATATCCCTTATGTGCGTTAATGGTGACATTAAAAGGATCATGAAGCACAATATCCTCGTTGCTACTAATGCTATGGCGGGCAAACCACTCAGCATTCTCCTTGGCGTACTTGCCAGAGGAGTAGACAGCATCACCATCCTGCTGGTCAAGCAGATAGAGTTTATATTTCTCAATTATAGCAACCAATCGCTGTGCATAATCTGGCGCTGTAGCATAACCTGCAGCCTTAAGACCACGCGCCCAGCTACGGTAATCATTTGCAGGGTAGGCAAACAGAGAGTCGTAGCGAGGTGAAGAGTCCAAAAACTCGGCATGGTCCTGGTATGACGCCTCCACAGATGGGTAGGCGCGGAAACACTCACCCTTGGCATCATCGTCATGGTAGACCTTTCTGCCGGTCCAGTTCTTCTTACACTTGATACCAAAATGGTTGTTTGACGAGAGTGAGAGGGGGCTATTTCCCGCATCGGACTCAAGGATTCCCTGCGCCATGGTGATACTTGCGGGGATACCGTAGCGCTCCATGTGTGCAACGGCGATAGACTTATATCGCTCAATATACTCCTCGCGCGTCTGTCGTGTTTGTGCCGCAACAAATGAGGCACAGAGTGCCAAAATGGTGTAAACTATTGTAAATCTAAATTTTTTCATATACCTTTGCGTAAAATGTAGTCATACAAAGGTATAATATTTTTCATAAACAATCAACAGGTCGATGAAAAACCTGCATATCATTACACCGGTCAAGGACTCTATAGCCTCTACACTGCAGACTATTAAGGCGATAATGTCGTCTGAGATAGATGTAAAATTTAGCTATACAATATACAACGACTTTAGCAGCGAACATAGCACACAACAACTCAAAAAGTACTCAGAGGAGTACGGTTTTGAGCTTGTCAATCTGAGTGATATTACAGACCACCCATCGCCAAACTACCTCCTTGTGCTACAGATGGCTCAACAGCGTGCTATCGCTCAGAATGCCGACTTACTGATTATTGAGAGTGACGTTATTGTAGCTCCTGACACTATCCAGAGGCTTGTTTCTGGCGCTGTAGAGCATAAGGATTGCGGAATTGCGGCATCGGTTACTGTTGATGATAACGGGGATATAAACTACCCCTACGGCTATGCTAAGGGGCATGAGGGCGAGGTTTATGCCGTAGATAAGCACTGTAGCTTCTGCTGCTCACTGCTTACAAATAGACTTCTGCGCAGTTACGATTTTAATCTTCTCAACCCCGACAAGCATTGGTTTGATGTCCATATCTCGCACATATCACTTGATATGGGGCTGAAGAACTACCTCTTCTGCAACCTGCCAGTTATCCACCGCCCGCACAGCTCCCGCCCGTGGAAACAACTTAAGTACACCAATCCGTTGAAGTACTACTGGCGTAAGTTTGTCAAGAGATTTGACAAAATTTAGGCTATTTACCACTCTGTTCCATCTCTTAGCTCTGTAAAACATCAAATTACAAAAATTTTTTCTTGTATTTTTAGCACAACGAGACGAAATTGGTACTATATTTGCGCGGTTATTAGGTTAAATCGGTATGCAAGAAGTATCAGTTTGGTTGTTGATTCCATTTGTTATTATGCTGCTCTCTATCGCCATTGCGCCACTTGTTGCTGGACGTTGGTGGGAGAGCAATCTCAATAAATTACTATATGTGATAGTTATCGCTATTCCAACCTCTATAATCCTTATAGTAAACCACTTAGGCGGTCAGCTCTGGCATCAGATTGTATATGATTACCTTCCATTTATAGTACTTTTGGCAGCGCTGTTTGTCGTTACAGGAGGTATTCGCATACACTGCAGTTCTGTCGCCACACCTGCGGTAAATACCACCATGCTCTTTCTGGGCTATGCCTTAGCCTCTTTTGTTGGTACTACAGGTGCTGCGATGCTTCTTATTCGTCCACTGCTGGAGATGAATAGAGATAGAGTGCACAAAATGCACACTGTCTTTATCTTTATCGCTTTAGTTGCAAACTGTGGAGGTATTTTGACCCCACTGGGTGATCCACCGCTATTTCTGCTCTACCTGCGTGGCGCTCCATTTAGCTGGTTTATGGAGATGTACCCTCAGTGGGTAGCTGTAGGAGTGGTGCTACTTACTGGATACTACCTCTACGATAGCTGGCGTTACCACTACTGCGAGGCTATCGGTGTGCGCCCACACCACCACTATCAAGATGAGGAGGGCTTTACTATCAATATACGCGGTGCAAAAAACTTTGTCTTTCTTGCAGGTATAGTACTCTGCGTGGCACTTATCAACCCATCTACTATCCCCGCTATGGCTGAGCATGATGCTCCAATATACATCAAGTTTTTGCGCGAGATAGCCCTTGTGGCAATTATACTACTCTCACTCCGCTTCACCAAGAAAAAGGTGCGCGAAGATAACCACTTTAGCTGGGAGCCAATTACCGAGGTTGCAGTAATATTTATCGGCATCTTTGTCACCATGACACCTGCGCTGATATACCTTAACCAGAACGCGCAGATGTTCGGACTTTCCACCCCTCGCGAATTTTACTACTGTGCCGGTCTGCTATCATCATTTTTAGATAACGCCCCTACAGCCGTCGCATTTCATACCGTCGCCACAGGACTACCAACCACAGGAGCTCTTGTGGCTGGCATAGAGCCTACAATCCTTAGAGCAATATCTATGGGTGCGGTCTACTTCGGCTCAATGACCTATATCGGCAACGGACCAAACTTTATGGTCAAAGCCATTGCAGAACAGGAACAGGTGCGCATGCCCTCTTTCTTCGGCTATATCGCACTATCACTAACCATTCTGCTGCCAGTCTACGCTTTGGTTGAGTACTTTGTAAAGTAAAACAAAAAAGGAGTTCGAAAACTCCTTTTTTTATCTCATTTATTACAACACCATCTTAAATCCCACACCCTTGCAGGTCACAATTACATCATCGCCGAGTTTTCGTCTTAGGCGACGAATATGCACATCAAGGGTTCTATCACCTACGACCACCTCGCAGCCCCAAATTGTTCGGAAAATCTCCTCACGAGTAAAGACTCTATTTGGCTCTGAATGGAGCAGTTGTAGAATATCGAACTCCTTGCGCGGAAGTGAAAATTCACCCTGCGAAGTCTGAACAATGCGGCGAGATTCATCAAGCACCACTCCACCTATCGGCTCAGATGGTGTAATACGTTTCATAATTGCAGCCACGCGGCTACAGAGCACCCGCATACTGACTGGCTTGGTGATATAGTCATCCGCACCCGCCTCGTAACTCTCTATCTGACACTGCTCCTCCTGCACAGCCGAGAGAAATACAATCATCGTATCCTTCAACTCTGGTAGCTTACGCACCGCCTCACAAGCCTGGCGACCATCCATCTTGGGCATCATCATATCCATCAAGATAAGGTGTGGATGCACCTCCATAGCCATAGCTACCGCCTGCTCACCATCGCAGGCAGTGTAGACATCATAACCCTCACGGCGAAGGTTATAACTGATAAATTCACGAATATCCGACTCGTCGTCTACAATCAGGATTCGTTGCTCCATTTTAGATACTCTCTACTGCTAAAACTCTACTACTGGAGCAATATCAGCACCCTGCTGAGAGGCAAAGAACTCTCGCTTTGAGAAGCCAAAGATAGATGCAAAGAGGTTATTTGGGAATGTTACCACCTTCTTATTAAACGCCTTAACAATCTCGTTATAACGCTGGCGCTCAACGGCAATACGATTCTCTGTACCCTCAAGTTGTGACTGAAGCTCAAGGAAGTTCTGGTTTGCCTTCAGCTCTGGATAGTTCTCTGCAACGGCAATCAATCTACCCAATGCCGAGGTAACATCATTCTGAGCCTCTGCGAAGGCTGCAAACTGCTCTGGAGTCATATTTGCACCATCAACAGTAATTGAAGTTGCCTTTGCACGAGCAGCCACAACGCCCTCAAGGGTCTGGCTCTCATGAGTGGCATAACCCTTAACAGTATTTACAAGGTTGGGAATAAGGTCGCTACGACGCTGATACTGAGTCTCAACATTTGCCCATGCACCCTCAACCTCCTGCGATGCTTTTGCAAGGTTGTTATAGATAACAACACTATAGATTGCCACTACAGCAACCACTGCCAAAATAATAACTGTACTCTTTTTCATAATATACTAATTTTTAATGTCATTAAAATCTGCTACCTGCTCCACCGCCGCCAAAGCTACCGCCACCAAAGCCGCCTCCGAAGCTGCCACCGCCACCAAATCCGCGACCTCCGCCTACGTAAGTTCCACCAGTACTCTTGTAGATCTTCTCCTGCTGCTGTTTTGTATGTCCGCAGGTGCGACAACGGTATGTGTGCAACATAAGGTTATACTGACGTGTAGAACGTAAATTCTCAGAGCTAACCCTTACAAGGGTGTGCTTGCCACACTTTGGGCACTTTCTGCTCATCCATACAGCGATAAGAATAATGGCAATCAAGAGCAACACAAATCCCAAAAATGCCGCCATGAAGATCATAAAATCCTCATCTGTCATCTCATCCTCAAACAGTAGCTCCTCACTTCCAGAGATAACCCTTGCCACGGCAGCCACGCCCTCAACCATGCCAGCACTATAGTCGCCAGCAGAGAGGTGTGAAACCATATATTGCTGCTGTATGCGCTTGCACATAGCATCCGTAAGCACCCCCTCAAGACCGTAACCAGTAACAAAACGAATCTCGCGTTTTTCTGTCACAAGCAGTATTCCCAGACCATTGTCACTACTCTTTCCGCCCACGCCCCATGCAGAGAAGAGGTCAAAGGCGAACTGAAATACATCATCACCCTCAATATCCTCAACCGCCACAACGGCTATCTGCGCACGATTTGCCCTATGGAGCGAGTCGCACGCCCTATCTATCGCCTCAACCGCCTGCTCAGATAAAATTCCGTCAGGATTAGAGGTATAACGTGAGGCGTTGGCTACCTGCACATTAGGAATCTGCTCCACACTATAGGTGCGGGCATAAGTGAGTGAGCAAAGGCTCAACAGAACTATAAAAAGTGGCAATTTAAGTCTCATAGTACACTATTAGCACTACAAAGATATATAAAAATTAGTAATTGTTAAAAAATATAGAATATTTTTGAATTTACTACTTTGAATTTTGATTTGGTTTAACTACCTTTGTGCGATTCTTTTTTGTACAAAAATAGAATCTGCTGATAACAGTTAATTTGGCTACTAATTTTTACAAAAAATACCTTAAAATTACTACTATGTCTACTATCAAATCTACAGAGGCTCCAGAGTTGGAGCAGGTCAGCATTGCTGAGGATGCGTCTATTGAGAGCGTTGAACAAATTTCAGAAAACATCGTCACAGAGGAGCCAGAACTGCAGGACGACGCTCCTGAGCAGGATGACCATAGCGAGATTGTGGTAGAGTACCAGATTGCAGGCAAGAGTAAGGCTGAGCTTGTAGATATGCTTGCCTTCCTACTTGAGCAGGATTTGGTTGCCGACATTCGCCACTATGTAGAGGAGATTAAGACCGCTTTCTACAAGCTCCACCGTCAGCAGATTGACAGCCGTAAGGCTCTATCTGAGCAGAGTGAGGCTGAGAGCGTTGAGATTGCACCCGATGCAGACGAGCTTCGACTCAAGGAGCTACTGAAGCTATACCGTGAGCGTCGTGACCGCGCAACTGCCGAGACAGAGAAGGTTAAGGAGGAGAACTACCGACTCAAGCTTGAGATTATTGAGGAGCTGAAGGCACTTATCTCAAGCGAGGAGACTATAAATGTAACATTCACCCGTTTCCGTGAGCTTCAGGCTCGTTGGAAGGAGATTGGTCAGGTGCCACAAGCTATGGTAAATGACTTGTGGGAGACCTACAACCTCCATGTGGAGCGTTTCTATGACTTTGTTAAGATTAACAAGGAGCTTCGTGACCTTGACCTTAAGAAGAACCTTGAGGCTAAGGTTGCCCTTTGTGAGGCTGCTGAGGCTCTTGCTGAGCAGAGTAATGTTGTGGAGGCATTCCGCAAGCTGCAGAAGCTCCATGACCAGTGGCGCGAGACTGGTCCTGTAGCTGCAGAACAGAAGGATGCTATCTGGGAGCGCTTCAAGGCTGCGTCGTCGGTTATCAACCGCCGCCATCAGGAGCACTTTGAGTCACTCAAGCAGGAGCAGATTAAGAATCTTGAGGCTAAGAGAGCGCTCTGTGAGGCTGCCGAGGCTCTTATCGCTACAGTTCCAACATCTCATAAGGAGTGGAACAAGGCTAACGAGCGCCTTATGGAGCTTCAGGCTCAGTGGCGTACTATCGGCTTTGCACCAAAGCGCGACAATACAAAGATATACGACCGTTTCCGCGCAGCTTGTGACCGCTTCTTTGAGCTTAAGCACGCCTTTTATGCTGAGGTTAAGGATGGCATGGAGCAGAACATAGCCCTCAAGATTGCCCTCTGCGAGGCTGCTGAGGCTATTCAGGATAGCGAGGACTGGAAGGGTGCAACAGAGCGTCTGCTTGAGCTTCAGGCTCAGTGGAAGAAGATTGGCTCTGTCTCTCGTCGCCATGCTGAGAGCATCTGGTTACGTTTCCGCGCCGCTTGTGACCACTTCTTTGAGCGTAAGAGTGCGCACTTTGCGGGCGTAGAGGATCAGTATAGTCAGAACCTTGCAGCTAAGCAGGCACTGCTTGAGCAGATGAATAGCGCCGATGTCAGCGTTGGTGGCTACGATATGATTAAGGATTTCCAGCGCCGTTGGTCGGAGATTGGCTTTGTGCCTATCAAGCACAAGGAGGAGATTGCAAAGCTCTACAAGCAGGCTATAGACCGCATGTTTGCCATTGTTCGTGGTGCAGACCGTGAGCAGAACCTCAATCGCTTCAAGGAGCG
This sequence comes from Rikenellaceae bacterium, assembly GCA_015059805.1. Taxonomy (GTDB): domain Bacteria; phylum Bacteroidota; class Bacteroidia; order Bacteroidales; family Rikenellaceae; genus Alistipes. The sequence goes on along the minus strand of SUZO01000001.1, from coordinate 66,296 downwards.
TGTAAATAGCCTTAAGCAGAGCGGTGACCGTCGTCTACGTTCTGAGCGTGAGAAGCTCTACAATCGTGTTCGCCAGCTTGAGCAACAGGTCTCTACCCTTGAGAACAATATCGGTTTCTTCTCTAAGTCTAAGGGTGCTGAGGCACTGATTGCCGATGTGGAGGATAAGATTGCTAAGACAAAGCGCGAGATTGCCGACACTATCGCTAAAATCAGACTTATAGATGGCGAATAATCCAGCCTACAGATGATGGCAGTGCCGTCATCTGTTTGGTTTGTTAGGTTACATGAGATAAGAACATTTTTTTAATTTCAAAAAGGTATGAAACTGTCAAAACCAAAGTACATCTTCGTTACAGGAGGTGTCGCATCATCACTCGGAAAGGGTATTATCTCCTCTTCACTTGCAAGACTACTGCAGGCTCGTGGATATGTCACAACTATCCAGAAGTTTGACCCGTACATAAATGTAGATCCGGGAACGCTCAACCCATACGAGCATGGTGAATGCTATGTTACAGATGACGGTACAGAGGCAGACCTTGACCTTGGTCACTACGAGCGATTTACATCTATCGCCACATCAAACAAGAACACAGTAACCACAGGTAAGATTTACAAGACCGTAATTGAGAAGGAGCGCCGTGGCGACTATTTGGGCAAAACCGTGCAGGTTATCCCTCACATCACCGACGAGATTAAGCGACGCATACAGCTTAATGGTCAGACCAAGAAGTTTGACATTATCATCACAGAGATTGGTGGTACTGTGGGCGACATTGAGTCACTACCATTTATCGAGTCTGTGCGTCAGCTCCGCAACTCACTCGGTTATCAGAATACAGCTTTAGTACACCTTGCATGGGTACCATATCTTGCAGCATCTGGCGAGGTAAAGACAAAGCCTACTCAGCACTCTGTAAAGGCTCTGCTTGAGAATGGTCTGCAGCCAGATGTGCTTGTTCTACGTGCTGAGAATCCACTTGAGATCTCTATCAAGCGTAAGATTGCACTCTTCTGCAACGTTATGCCAGAGGCTGTAGTAGAGTCTGTAGATATGCCAACAATCTACGAGGTGCCACTGCGTCTGTTTGAGCAGAAGATGGACCTTGTTGTCATGCAGCGTCTTGGTCTTCCTACTGAGGACTCGGAGTCAGACCTTACCGCTTGGCGTGCCTTTGTAGATAAGGTTAAGAACCCAACTAAGAGTGTTGAGGTTGCCCTTGTAGGTAAGTACACCGAGCTTCCAGATGCCTATAAGTCTATCAATGAGTCATTTATCCACGCAGGTGCGATGAACGACTGTAAGGTCAAGGTGCGCTATGTCAAGGCTGAGAAGGTCAATGACCAGAGCGCTGCCGAACTTTTTGAGGGCGTATCAGGAATCTTCGTTGCTCCAGGAGCTGGTAGCCGTGGCATAGATGGCAAAATTGCAGCTGTGAAGTATGCCCGCGAGAATAACATCCCATTCTTCGGAGTGAACTTAGGTATGCACTGCGCTATTGTAGAGTTTGCGCGTAATGTTCTCGGATATGCTGATGCAGCCTCTAAAGAGCTTGATGCAAACACTAAGCACCCAGTTGTAGACCTTATGGAGGATAACAAGAGCGACAAGGGCGACACTCGCCGCATTGGTGGTTACGTCTGCACCCTCAACCCTGACTCTAAGGCTGCTCAGGCATACGGTATTACATCTGTTATGGAGCGCCACTCAAACCGTTACGAGTTCAACAGCGAGTATCGTGAGGCTTTTGAGGCTGCTGGTTTTAAGTGTGTGGGTATCAACCCAGAGACTCAACTCATTGAGGTTCTTGAGTTGGACTCTCACCCTTGGTTTATTGCTACTCAGTATCACCCTGAGTATAAGAGTACTGTAGAGCACCCAGCTCCACTATTTGTGGACTTCGTGCGTGCTGCGTTAAATTACAAAAAATAGGAGATGGAAAACAACAACACAAACAAACAATCAATTATCGGTTTTATTCTTATCGGACTTCTCTTCTTCGGGTATATGTTGTACAACAACTACCAGATGGAGAAGTACAACGAGCAGCTTGCCCTTGAGCAAGCTGCTGAGGCAATAGCCACCCAGGCTTCAGAGCAAATTGCTCAGCAGAGTGCCCAGAGTGCTATCGCTCAGGAGCAGCCAGAGCAGGCTGCACCAGAAGTGGACCCATTTATTATCAATGCTCCTCAGGCTGAGCAGGTAACTTTGGATAACGACTATCTCCGCCTTACCATTTCGAGCCTCGGTGCACAAATCACCGATGCAACCCTTAAGGAGTACACAAAGTATGCACCTAAAGATCAGCGCAATGAGCTTGTTAAGCTCTTTGACCCTCAGAGTGCGGCATTTGACTTAAGCTTCTACCTTAAGGATGGTCTGAAGAATGTTAAGGTCCAGACTCTTAACCACAACTTCACCCTTCTTCCTGTAGCAAAGGAGCAGGATAAGCAGATAGCAACCCTTCGCCTTCCATTTAGGGGCGGAGCATCTATAGACTTTATATACACCCTCTACAATGAGAAGTTGGAGGAGCGTGACTATATGGTCGAGTTTGATGTTCGTCTTAACGACCTTGCTCCGATAATGGCTAATCAGACCTCTATAGGCATTGCTTGGAGCAACCGCAGCTATCAGAACGAGCGCAGCTACAAGAATGAGAATATGTACACCAACCTCTACTATCGCCACCCTGGAGAGGTGGGTATTGAGGATTTGGGCGTATCAGAGGGCAACAAATCTGAGAGCGTCTCTACCTCTGTAGATTGGGTAGCATTCAAGCAGCAGTACTTTACCTCTGCGCTTATTCCTCAGAGCGTAAAGTTCACATACGCAGACCTTGCATACCAGACAGTACCTGAGAAGAGTGGCTACATAAAGGAGTACTCAATGGTTGGCGCTGTGCCATACACACCTCAGACCGAGAGCTACAAGTTCAACTTCTACTTAGGTCCAAATAAGTTCCCAGTACTCAAGAAACTCACCGATGCAGATGGCGAGAGCCTCTCACTTGAGCGTGTAATTCCTTTAGGCTGGATATTCTCAACATACGTAAGCCGCTGGGTTGTAATTCCACTATTTAACTTCCTGAGCAAGTATATTGAGAGCTTCGGACTTATCATCCTAATCCTTACACTTGTTATCAAGCTGCTTATCTCTCCTCTGACATACAAGAGCTACCTCTCAACAGCTAAGATGCGTGCCGTACGCCCAGAGCTTGAGGCTATAAATGCCAAGTACCCTCGTCAGGAGGATGCGATGAAGAAGCAACAGGCAACTATGGAGCTATATAACAAGGCGGGCATAAGCCCTATGAGTGGCTGTCTGCCAATGCTTATACAGATGCCTATCCTCATTGCTATGTTCCGATTCTTCCCTGCATCTATTGAGCTGCGTGGACAATCATTCCTCTGGAGCGACGACCTCTCCTCTTACGATAGCATACTTGACCTGCCGTTTAACATCCCATTCTACGGCGACCACATCTCTCTATTCTGTCTGCTGATGACCGTCGTTATGTTCGCGTACTCATATATGAACTATAAGCAGACAGCAGCTACACAGCCTCAGATGCCAGGCATGAAGTTTATGACCGTATATATGATGCCGCTGATGCTGCTCTTCTGGTTCAACGACTACGCCAGCGGTCTGTGCTACTACTACCTGCTCTCAAACATCATTACCATGGTGATGATGCTCGCTATCAGATATATGGTAGATGATGATAAGGTACGCGCACAAATCAGCACCAAAATGGCAAATACTAAGGGTAAAAAGTCCCGCTTCCAGCAGCGCTATGAGGAGCTGATGCGCCAGCAGGAGGAACTTCAGAAAAGACAAGGCAAAAGATAAATGACATTTATCGAGACAATATCAAACGAGCAGGTCGCGGCACTACCAGCCATACAATACAATGGCGAAATAGTGGTCGTGGAGACCCCACAAGCCCTTACTGAGGCGTGTGAGCACCTATCAAAGCAGACAATCATCGGCTTTGATACCGAAACCAGACCCTCGTTTACTGCCGGCGTGACTAATAAGGTGGCACTGCTCCAACTCTATGGCGGGGGCAAGTGCTTCCTTATTCGCCTAAACCGCGTGCAGATGTCTAAACCCCTCACCGCAATACTCCATAACCCAAAAATCCTCAAAATCGGAGCCGCAGTGAGAAATGACATCCTCGGACTAAATGCACTCCGCCACTTTACCGCCGGCGGATTTATTGACCTGCAGGAGATTGTCGGCAAATACGGCATAGCCGATAAATCCCTTCGCAAAATATCTGGCATCGTGCTGGGCAAAAAGGTCTCTAAAGCACAACGCCTGAGCAACTGGGAAGCTAAAACCCTTACCCCACAACAACAACTCTACGCCGCTACAGACGCCTGGGTCTGCGTGGAAATCTACCAACACCTGCTATCTGAGTAGCTACGCAGTACTGCCCGCTTTTTGAAAAAAGCAGGGCGTGCAAAAACTTTCTGAAAAACTTCGTTTTTCTTCTGTGCTGATGCGGATTTAGGATAGCCTTGCGGCTATTACGACAAAAAATAGAGCCATTCACTTTCAAGCAAGCTTGAGTGAGGCTCTATTTTTCATCGTACCATCTACGATGGTTTCCCTAAATCCGAATAAACACACAGACGAAGTCTGTACCACTGAAAAGCCAATAGCCAATGGCTAATGGCTAATGGCTATTTTGTCGTCAGAGTGGTGCATTTACCACGCTCAATGAAAAATGCCTGCGCAGGATAGTACCAAATAGTACAGCCCAGCAGGCATTTTTTATTAGCGGCAGGAAATGTGCCACTATCACGACAAAATCACAGGTAGCCGAGAGATACTAACAACACCCTCACCGCCACCCAATCTACAAAGGGACGAGTAGAGGTAGGAGATGTTTTGAGTGGAATACCGAGGGCGGCATCGTCAATATAGAGGTCGGCATAGACCTTTGGTGATGATGTCCAAGACTTTTGGTCGGGGTTACAATTCACGCCATAGAGTGGAATTTTATTATCCTTGAACCACTTTACAGCATCCTTTTCAAGGCGACCACTGCGCATAGTATTTAGGACAAGGTGATAGCCGGCATCGGCAAGTTCCCGAAGTACGGGAACTGCACCGACATCGCTACCTATATATGGGTAGTCATGCGTAACGCATGTACCATCAAAATCTATTGCAATAACCACCTGCGGCATAGTGTTTACTTAGAGAGTTTGCGTTTATTGACCCACTTTCTAAAGCCTAAGTGGCAGAGGAACTTCTCCCACATGCTATATACAAACTCGTCATCGTCAGAGCTGGCGTATGTATATCCATAGCGGTGGTTGCGCTCAGTAGCTCCATTGAGTACGATAGACATATTGCGCAGCTTATTCTGGCGATAGAGGTTATCAATATCTGGGAGCTGTCGGCGATCAAGCAGACCCTCACGAACTACATAGAGGCTCAGATCAGCAACGCGGCTTGCGATAAGGGCATCTGCGATAACGAGCGCAGGTACGCTATCGATGATGATATAGTCGTAAATTTTACGGCACTCAGCAATAAGGTCATCAAGGCGAGAAGAGAGCAGCTGCTCAGCTGGGTTTGGAGGCTGCAGACCTGCATAGATGCAGTCAAAGTTCTCATGTAGCTCGCTCTTGCTGATAATATCCTTAACAGATACGCTCTGGTCGCTCATATAGCGTGATATTCCATTTGGATTATTGCGCTGACCCATATGCTTACTGAGTGTACGGCGGCGAAGGTCAAGGTCTATAAGCAGCACCTTATTACCAGAGAAGGCGTATGTCATAGCGAGGTTGGTAGAGACGAAGGTCTTACCAGCATGCTCGTTTGACGAAGTGATAAGGAATACCTGCTGCTTGCCAGAGGTGTTCATAAACGCCATATTTGTGCGGATAATACGGAACGCCTCAGAGATATTATCACGACCATTCTCACGCACGGCAACACCACGAGCGCTCTTCTTACCAGAGAATACAGGCACATCACCAAGATAAGGCACCTTTGTGTACTTCTCAATATCCTGACGGCTGCGCACTGTAGTATCCATAATCTCGCGCAAGTAGAGGATAGCAAAAGGTACGGCACAACCCAAAACAATCATCACAAGCAGTATAAAACTCTTGCGAGGTGCAACTGGACGGAGTGGACCAAAGGCTGAGTCGATAATTCGTGCAGTATTCTCAGTAATAGCCAATGAGATAGCATTCTCCTCGCGCTTATTGAGCAGATAGAGGTATAGCTCCTCCTTAATTCTCTGCTGACGAGCGATAGTGAGATACTCCTGCTCCTGCAATGGCACGCTACTAATGCGGGCGTTAGTTTTACCCTGCTCGCGGCGCAGATTCTTGAGCTGGATGTCAAGAGTTGCGATATTTGAGTCAAGGGATGCGAGGATAGCATTCTTCATAGCCACGCGGTTAGCGTTGAGCTGCTGAATAACAGGGTTATTTGGAGAGCTATTCTGCAGCAGCTTCTCACGACGAAGCACCAGGTCGTTATAGGCTGCAATCTGGGTTGCCAAAGAGGCTGTAGCACCATTATTTCCGAAACCAGTTGCAGGGATAAGGCTATTCTCCTTATCTGGATCGTTGAGATACTCCTTAATAAATTTTGACATCTCAAGCTGACTCTCCACGCTCAGCACATCTGCCTGAAGCTTAGTAGAAACGGTGAGGTTCTTCTCAGTCTCAGCCTGAATATCGACCATAGAGTTACGGGTCTTGAAGGTCTTAATATCGCTATCTACAGCGCCCAACTCCTTACTTATAATAGCCAAGCGGACATCGATAAAGTCAGCTGTTGCCTCGGCAATCTGCTGCTTATCGTTTACAGCATCCTCGTTGTATACATCAATAAGGGTGTTGATAATATCCTCTGCACGCTTAGCGACAATATCGTTGAGAGAGATGTTGATAATAGAGGACATCTTATTTGCCACAGAGGACTTCATCGCTGTACGGTAACGAGTAGCCACAGCCTCCTTAGTATTCTTAGAGACTGAGATGGTCTTGCCGATATAAGCATCCTCCATATAGAGAGATTTATTTATCACAATCTCTCCTGATGGGGTCATAATTGATGTGCCATAAGGGGCAGTAACCTCAAACTCATCATCCTCATCTGTATCCACACCAGCAATCTCTGGGCGAACAAAATCGTAGATATAGACCTGATTCTCACCCAGCTCCACCTTAAATGAGCAGCGCTCAGTGTCGTTATCGTTCACAAAGAGCACATCAATTGGGCTACGACGATAGAGGTCTACCGTGCGCAGACCAGAGCGAGTGGTATAGCTGATAGTCAGACCCAGGCGATCTACCACCTCAACCATCAGACGGCGTGCCTGAAGTACAAAGAGCTCATTATCTACATTTCGGCGAGTAGACAGACCTGCAAGCTCACCAAAGATAGCCATCTCATTTGCACCACTACCCTTACGGCTATCCTTAACCATGATAGTAGCGTTACGCTGGTAAACTGGCGAGCTCTTCATGATGTAGAGCACACCCACACCCAGGAAGAGGACGACAGAGATAACAAACCAATACCACTTTTTCAGCACCATCTCAACCATATCTTGCAGGCTGAAGGTCTGAACGTCATTTACACTATCCGAGGTTGAAACAAACCCCTGCTCAAACTGATTATTCTGATCCATATTATCTCTGTGTATAGTTAATGATTGTCATTACAAGTGAGGCTGCAGAGAGGAGGGTGCTGGCGATAGAGATCCAGAAGCTACGGTTCTGGTTAATCTCTCCAGTAGCTGCACGCTGCTTCTTAGGCTGTACATATACTACATCGCCCTGCTGCAGGTAGTATGCTGGTGATGCAAAGCACTGAGCATCAAGAAGATTAAGGCGGTAGGTCTTAGTCTGACCACTCTCCTTGCGCACTACGGTAACATTCTCACGATTTCCGTAGATTGTCATATCACCCGCCATAGCAAGCGCTTCAAGGATAGTAATCTGGTCACGGGTAACATCAAACTGACCTGGACGAGCAACCTCACCCATCACAAAGACCTTCATATCGGCAAACTGAATATTTACCGCTGCATCTGCAATATATCCACCATCAATAATGCGCTTAGCAATCTGATCTGCAAGCTCTGTACGAGTCATACCCTCACAGTGCAGGGTGCCGATAATTGGCATATAAAGGTCTCCCTTTGCATCTACAGTTCTAACCTGAAGACCGCTTGAGCTGGTGACGCTGGTCTGACCGATAGGGTTGTTTGAGAGTGAGTTGTAGGATGTCATTACATTGAATGGAGCGGCAAGCTCTGGATCCTTACTTGAGACCACGACAGTCAGACGGTCATAAGGCTTAATACGTATCTGTTGCTCAGAAGCAACATTGACGGCAGCATTATCCTGCACATCCTGAAGGTAGGCGGTTCGCTTAATTGCAGTACAGCTACTGAGTAGCAACGCCCACATAATCAAATAGATAACTTTACTGAATCTCATTGTGTTTATTATTTTTATTACTCTTTCCCTTAACTAATCGCTCGCATACGTATACGCAAAGTCGGACAAAGATAGTAAAAAACTCTGGAAATGAAAAGATAAAATGGCAAACTTTTATATTTTTGCATAAATTATTATCTTTGCGGAGTCAAAAGCATTTTGATTGAGATGAAACATCCACAGTGGAGCTACAGCGCAGTGCTGTATGAGATGAATATTCGCCAGCTGACGGCAGAGGGGACACTCGCCGCCGCAACGGGACATCTACCCCGCCTTAAAGAGCTGGGAATTGATTGTATTTGGCTCATGCCTATCTACCCTATTGGCATTAAAGATAGAAAGGGTAGCCAAGGCTCTTATTACTCCATTGCAGACTACTGTAACATAAACCCCTCTTTTGGAGATTTCGCCGATTTTGATGCCTTTGTTACGGCTGCTCATAAACTCGGACTGAAGGTTATCCTTGACTGGGTAGCAAATCATACATCTCGTGATGCTAAGTGGCTTAGTGACAAACCATTAGATTGGTACAAGAGGGATAGCAATGGAGAGGCACAAGTACCATGGGACTGGAGTGATACATCTCAGTTAAATTATGACAATCAGCAGGTTTGGCTCGCCCAAATAGAGGCTATGAAGTTCTGGATTACAGAGCACAATGTAGACGGATTTCGTTGCGATATGGCGATGCTTGTTCCGATAGAGTTTTGGCAGGTAGTTCGCTTCTCACTTAATCAGATTAAGCCAGATGTTTTTCTACTCGCTGAGGCGGAGGAGGACAACCTCTTTCAGAACGCTTTTGATGCCTGCTATTCATGGAGATTGCACCACGCAATGTGTGATGTTGCTCAGGGTAAAACTCGCGTATGGACTCTGCGCGATACTATTCATGCTGACCGCCGCCGTTTTCCAAAGTGGAGCATGCGCATGACCTTTACATCAAACCATGACGAAAATTCATGGTCGGGCAGCGAATTTACCCGCTTCGGCGCCGCTTTAGAACCGATGACAGCGCTCACCTTCCTACTCCCGAATGCTCTGCCGCTAATCTACACCGGTCAGGAGTATGGCTACGACCACTCCTTTAACTTCTTTGAGCGCGACCCGATGCCTAAATTTGAGGGTAATCGCCATACGGAGCTATATAGCAAGCTATGTAGCATATATCACTCTCACAAGGCTCTACGCTCGGCAGACGAAGGGGGTAGTTTTACTGAGATTGACAACAATGCCCCCGACTGTCTGATGACCTTTGTCCGCGAGAGGGATGATGACAGGGTTGTAGTGATTGCCAACCTCTCTCCATACACCGTCTTTGGCGACTTCCACACCGGCATATATGCTGGCGAGTACACCGATGCCATGACAGATAAGCCGACAACACTCTACGAACACATGTGGGGCGACATTGCCCCCTGGAGCTATAAAGTCCTTGTAAAGTCGGGTAGTTTTTAACGAACTGCCCACTTTTTTTACTGTACAGTTGAAAAGTTGAAGTTTATTTGCTAACTTTGCGCGTTGATTATAATTAAATAAGGTATAAGAGATGAAAATAGCTCTTGCGCAATTAAACTACACCATCGGTGACATTGACGGCAACACCGCAAAAATCATAGATGCCGTAGAGCGTGCAAAGGCAGAGGGTGCAGATGTTGTACTATTTGCTGAGCAGGCTGTAAGTGGCACTCCAGCATTTGACCTACTCCGCAAAACCACATTCCTTGAGCTGTGTGAGGATGCTCTTGAGAGCATCGCTCGCCACTGTGATTCTATTGTGGCTATTGTCGGCTCTCCACTACTCTCTATTGATGGCACTATGAGTGCTGCTGTGGTTATGCAGGATGGCAGAATCAAGCACTGCGTAACTAAGAAGCACATCACAGCTCGCCGCGAGATGGGATTTCTCACCTCTGGCACTGGCATTGAGACCCTCTTTATTGCTGGAGAGAAGGTGGCACTTGTTGTGGGTGATGACTTCCGCCGCCTAAAGAATTTCCCACGAACTGCGCAGATAATTATCAACATCAACGCTCGTCGTTATGGCAAGGGAGTACTCTCTCGCCGCTACTCATCAATCCACGACGTTGCTTTTGTGCAGTCTAAGACCGTAGTCTTTATAAATCAGGTTGGAGGCTCTGGTGAGATTGTCTACGATGGAACATCGGGCGTGATGGATAACAAGGGTAACCTTACCCTTATGATGAAGGACTTTGCCGAGGACTTTGCCATCTACGACACAGACGCTGAGCACGAGCCTTGCGTACTTCCAGAGGCACTCTATAGCCACGACCGCACACCATTTAACTATCGTGCGGCAGTGATGGGTCTGCGCGACTACTTCCACAAGAATGGATATACTAAGGCGTGCGTTGGTCTTTCTGGTGGTATTGACTCCGCTATTGTGGCATGCATCGCCGCTGCAGCACTTGGTAAGCAGAATGTTCGCGGACTGCTTATGCCATCGCCATTCTCTCCAGACCAGTCTGTAGAGGATGCTACAGCGCTTGCCGAGCGACTTGGTATTCAGTACAGCGTACTACCTATTACCGAGGTCTACACCTCTATGCTCAACACCCTTAAGCCAGTTATCGGTGGTCGTGACTTCGACCTTACTGAGGAGAATATCCAGGCGCGTATCCGTACTGTGATGCTTATGGCGCTGCAGAACAAGACAGGCTATATCCTTCTTAACTCATCTAACAAGAGTGAGAATGCGCTGGGACTCTGTACCCTCTATGGCGATACAGCAGGCGCATTTAGCGTTACTGGAGACCTATACAAGAGCGAGATGTACGACCTTGCACGATATATCAACCGCACACAGGGCGATGTAATTCCAACATCAATTATTGAGAAGGAGCCATCATCAGAGCTTCGTCCAGACCAGAAAGATAGCGACATCCTTCCTCCATACGAGGTTGTAGATGCAATCCTTATGCGCATGATTGAGCAGGGACAGCACCGCGAGGAGATTATCAACGCCGGCTTTGACTCGGAGGTCGTTGAGAAGATTCACGCCATGATAATGAAGAACGAGAAGAAGCGCTATCAGTTCCCTCCAGTACTCCGTCTTTCGGCTTGCGCCTTTGGTCACGAGCGACTGATGCCACTGATTAACAAATATGGCGACTAATAAGGTAACACACATAGCAACAGTCATCAACATCTTTAGGGATACGGTGACTGTCTCTGTGGAGAGCAGTGAGGCTTGTGGCGGCTGCGCTTCGCGCAGTGCCTGCTCCTTGGGCGTTCAGAGTAACACCCGAAACATCCTTATCACAACGCCTGAGGCTCAGAGTTACAGCGTAGGCGAGCAGGTCAAGGTCGCTACACGAACACAAATGGGACTTATGGCAGTGGTTCTAAGTTATGCAGTACCAGCATTAGTACTTGTGGTGGTTTTAGCAGTAGTTATCGCTTTGGGTGCTTCCGAGGCAGTTGCAGCTCTGCTATCATTGACATCTGTGGCAATATACTATGGAGCGCTGTGGCTATGTAGAGATTTCTTGGCTAAGAAAGTAAGTTTTACGATAGAGAAACTATAGATAAAAACAATATAATAATGAACACTTTGATTTACACAATCCTTACGCTCTGCATTATCGGCGTTGTGGCGGCAGTAGTCCTCTACTTCGTCGCGCAGAAGTTTAAGGTCGAAGAGGACCCGCGCATCGATCAGACCGAGAAGATGCTTCCGGGTGCAAATTGCGGTGGCTGCGGATTCCCTGGCTGCCGAGGACTTGCCACTGCCCTTGTTGAGAGTGATGATATTTCGGCTCTCTACTGCTCTGTTGGTGGCGATGAGTGTATGGGCAAAATTGCTCAGTATCTTGGCAAGGCTGCCCCTAAAAAAGAGCCGCAGGTAGCAACTGTGCGCTGTGGTGGTAGTTGCGAGAAGCGACCTAAAACAAACAGCTACGTTGGAGCCTCTTCGTGCGCCATTGCATCGGCACTCTATGCTGGCGAGACTGGCTGCGCGTATGGATGCTTGGGCTATGGCGACTGTGTTGAGGCTTGTGCCTTTGACGCTATCCACATCAATCCAGAGACAGGTCTTGCAGAGGTTGATGCCGACAAGTGTACCGCTTGTGGCGCATGCATAAGCGCTTGTCCAAAGGGCATTATTGAGCTTCGCAAGCGCTGGCCAAAGAATCGCGCCATCTACGTTTCGTGCGTATCTAAGGACAAGGGTGCTGTGACGATGAAGGCTTGCAAGGCTGGCTGTATCGGCTGCCGCAAGTGTGAGAAGGTGTGCGAGTTTGGTGCTATCACCATTGAGAACAACCTCGCCTTTATTGACAGCACAAAGTGCCGTCTATGTCGCAAGTGCGTGGGCGAGTGTCCTACTGGCGCAATCCGAATGATTGGTCTACAGCCATTGGTTAAAAAAGAAGAAGTAAAGGAGGAGAAGTAGTATGGCAAAGACATTTCCTATAGGCGGAGTACATCCGTCAGACAATAAGCAGTGGAGCAAAGGCAGTGCCATAGAGGTTATGGAGCTACCTGATGTAGTAAATATTCCACTCTCGCAGCATATCGGCGCACCTGCTACAGCTATTGTAAAGAAGGGTGATAAGGTTGTTGTGGGTCAGAAGATTGCCGAGGCTACAGGCTTTATGTCGGCAAATATTCACGCGCCAATATCTGGTACAGTGACCGCTGTAGACCTGCAGCCAAATGGTCAGGGTATTCGCCAGATGATGATTACCATCAAGCGCGAGGATGACGTTTGGGATGAGGCTATAGACCGCACAGATACTCTTGTTACAGAGTGCAACCTTGAGCCAAAGGCTATTATTGAGAAGATTAAGGATGCAGGTATCGTAGGTATGGGTGGTGCTACATTCCCAACACACGTAAAGCTCTCTATTCCAGAGGGGAAGAGGGCTGAGATACTGATTATCAACGGCGTAGAGTGTGAGCCTTACCTTACATCGGACTACCGCACAATGCTTGAGCGTGGTGAGCAGTTAATCGTGGGTACACGAATCCTTATGCGCGCCATTGGTGTTACAAATGCCGTTATCGGCATTGAGGCAAATAAGCCAGATGCAGTAAAGCACCTTCAGGCTATCGTTGGTGCGGCTACAGATATTAAGGTGCAGATGCTCAAGACCCAGTATCCACAAGGTGGTGAGAAGCAGCTTATTGCAGCCGTAACGGGACGTCAGGTTCCTGCACCACCGGCACTGCCTATTGATGTTGGAGCTGTTGTGTGCAACGCATCTACTGCCGTAGCCGTTTACGAGGCTGTGCAGAAGAATAAGCCACTTATTGAGCGCGTAGTGACGGTTACAGGTGTTGCCGTACCAAATCCAAAGAACCTCCTTACTCGCTTCGGCACTCCAGTAGAGGCGCTTATTGCAAAGTGTGGCGGACTTGCTGAGGGAGATGTGAAGGTTATCAACGGCGGACCGATGATGGGTCGTGCGCTGTCAAATATCGCTATGCCAGTGATGAAGGGTTGCTCAGGTATCACTATTATGGTGGGCAGTGCAACTGTTCGTGGCGTTGAGAGTGCTTGTATCAAGTGTGCAAAGTGTGTGGAGGCGTGCCCTATGGGTCTTGAGCCATATCTGCTTTCAAAGCAGGCTCGCAAGAAGGCTTGGGATGCTATGGAGGCAAATGACATTACAAGCTGTATTGAGTGCGGCTGCTGTCAGTTTACCTGCCCTGCAAATATCCCACTGCTGGACTATGTACGCCTTGGTAAGCAGACCGTTATGGGCATTATCCGAGCAAGAAATATGAAGAAATAAAAAGTAAGAGATATGGCTAATAAATTTTTCGTTTCACCCGCTCCGCACGTGCATGGTGACCTCTCCACAACCCGCCTAATGGGCGATGTGGTTATCGCTCTGCTACCAGCGCTGATGGTTTCGGTAAGGGTGTTTGGCTGGAATGTACTTGCTATTACTGCTGTAAGTATTGCAAGCTGCGTTCTACTTGAGTATTTGGTACAGAAGTACCTTGTTAAGGGTCCTACAACAATCTGCAACCTCTCGGCTGTAGTTACTGGATTGTTGTTAGCGATGAATCTACCTGCAAATATTCCACTCTGGATTGTGGTTATTGGCGCTGTGGTAGCTATCGGTGTGGCAAAGATGCCTTTTGGTGGTCTTGGCAAGAATATCTTTAACCCTGCGCTTGCTGCCCGCGTATTTTTGCTTATTGCATACCCAGTGCAGATGACATCCTTCCCTCAACCAACCCTTGAGGGCTTTGCAGATGCTTACTCTGGCGCTACTCCTCTCGGTGCAGCAAAGGCTGGTCTTGTAGACTTTGCATCCTTTGACATTGCAGGTATGTTCACTGGCGCTATGGGTGGCTCATTTGGTGAGATTTCGGCTCTTGCCCTGCTCCTTGGCTTTGTCTACCTACTTATGCGCCGCGTGATTAGTTGGCACATCCCTGTGGCTGTTATCGGCACAATGGCTATTTTCGCCACTATCTTTGCTGGCGTGAGAATGGAGGAGCCTTCAATGCACCTTCTCTTCCCACTGTTCCACATCCTTTCTGGTGGTGCGCTGTTGGGTGCTATCTTTATGGCTACAGACTATGTAACAAGCCCTATGACTACAAAGGGTATGATTATCTACGGTATCGGCATTGGAGTAATTACAATGTGTATTCGTCTGTGGGGTGCTTATCCAGAGGGTATGTCTTTCGCTATCCTTATTATGAACAGCACTGTGCCGCTTATCAACAAGTATGTTAAACCAAAGCGTTTCGGCGCAGTAAAATAGGGAGGGGGTATATGGAAAGTTCATTGAAAAACATGGTCTTGGTACTCTTTACCATCACCCTACTCTCATCTGCTGCCGTTGGTGGAGTATATCTTATCACAAAGGAGCCTATCGCTCAGGCAAAGGAGGCGGCGGTAAACAACGCCCTTAAGCAGGTGCTCCCAGAGTTTGAGGCTACAACAAAGCAGACTATTGAGGTAAACGCTCTGCCAATCGTTGCACATACAGCGACAGTTGCTGATAAGGCAGTAGGCTACGCTATTGAGAGTATCTCTAAAAATGGTTTCGGAGGTGCTATTCGCCTTATGGTGGGCTTTGACACCGAGGGTAATATTGTAAATATCAACGTTCTGGAGCAGAAGGAGACCCCAGGTCTTGGTACAAAGATGGCTGACCAGGGTAATGCTCTGCATAGCTCTCTTGTAGGCAAGAATGCGGGCAAGGTAAACCTTACTGTAAAAAAGGATGGTGGAGACGTTGATGCACTTACAGCTGCAACAATCTCATCCAGAGCATATACAGAGGCGGTAGCTGTAGCATACGAGGCATTTAAGGTGGCTTGCGGCTGGCAGAGTACTGCTGGCGATGTAGCAACAGGAGCTTCACAACAAACAGAGAAAGGAGGTCAGAATGAGTAACAATCGTCTATCCCTTGTTTGGAAGGGTCTGATAAAGGAGAACCCAACATTTGTTCTGGTTCTGGGTATGTGCCCTACACTTGGCACAACAACAAGCGCTATTAACGGCCTTGGTATGGGCGTGGCAACAATGGCGGTGCTGATTATGTCAAATGTCGTTATTGCGATGATTAAAAACCTTATCCCAGATAAGGTGCGCATCCCTGCATTTATCGTTGTCATCGCTTCGTTTGTGACCGTTATTGAGATGCTTATGCAGGCGTATGTTCCGTCACTCTATGCGGCACTGGGCGTGTTTATTCCGCTTATTGTGGTAAACTGTATTATACTTGGTCGCGCAGAGGCATTCGCATCAAAGAATGGCGTTCTTGACTCAGCTCTTGATGGCGTAGGTATAGGTCTTGGCTTTACCCTCTCGCTGACAGTTATTGGTGCTGTGCGTGAGATTCTGGGTAGCGGCTCTATTTTCGGGCTGAGCCTCGGCATTAGCGACTATATGCCACTTGTCTTTGTCCTTGCCCCAGGAGCATTCCTCGTGCTGGGATTCTTAATGGTGTTGTTTAACAAATATCTGAAGAAGTAATGGAGTATTTTGCAATAATCATCGGTGCGATATTTGTCAATAATGTCGTTCTTGCGCAGTTCCTCGGTATCTGCCCATTCCTCGGCGTATCATCTAAGGTAGAGACAAGTATGGGTATGGGCGCTGCCGTAACATTCGTAATGGCTCTCTCTTCAGTGGTTGTGTGGCTTATACAGACCTATATCCTCGCACCACTGGGCATTGAGTTTATGCAGACCATAGTCTTTATCCTCGTCATCGCAGCCCTTGTGCAGATGGTGGAGATTGTGCTTAAAAAGGTCTCTCCATCACTCTATCAGGCACTGGGTATCTTCCTGCCACTCATTACCACAAACTGCGCCGTGCTTGGCGTGGCACTGCTGATGGTGCAGAAGGAGTACGGACTGCTTGAGGGTCTTGTATATAGCGTATCTACCGCCCTTGGCTTCGCCGTGGCACTCGTTCTGTTTGCCGGTATGCGCGAGCGACTTGAGTTTGAGGAGGTTCCTAAGGCATTTGAGGGCGTGCCTATCGCACTTATCACCGCCGCCCTGCTCGCTATGGCATTTATGGGCTTCAGTGGTCTGGTGTAGTACGGCTACGCAGAACTGCCCGCTTTTTGAAAAAAGCATAGGAGTTGTTTTAACCCTCCTTACTTCGTTCTTTGTGGCTGTTTTTAGTTTTTGTCGCACAACCTCTTTGTCAAATAGTCCGCGCTATGTGACTGCAGAGTTTGCGCGCCAAATTCCAAAAAACATCTCACAAATAACATCGCAAGAAAGATTAAAACCACTCCTGCAAAAAACTCTTGGCAAACCGACGCTGCGGAACGAGAGCAGAGACTGCTCGCAGGCTTTGCCGAGTCGCGAGGAGGAAACGGCAGAATGCCGTAAACTTTGTTTTGCTTATCTCTGATGCGGATTTAGAATAGTCTTTCAGCTATTACGACAAAAAACAGAGCCTATTCACCATCAAGCGAGCTTGAGTGTTAGGCTCTGTTTTTCATCGTACCATCTACGATGGATAACCTAAATCCGAATATACTCAAAAGCGAAAGCTAATAACAGAAACCAAACAATACAACTATGATAGAGCATTTCGGAAAACAGTTCTTCAGCAACTCTTGTCGCGCGATGAGCGACCTATATGAGTATCACGACTACATCGCCTATGGAGTTATTAAGGATGAGAAGATAACAGGCTTCTGCCAAATCGTCTGGGATATAGAGTTTTCGTCAGTCTACCTGCCTCTTTCCCATATCCTTATCGGCATTGCTGACGAACAGTATAGGCACAACTCGGACCTTGAGAGCGATGTGCCGACAGTAAAATATGGCGTGGATTTGCTCTACCGCAGTGCCAAGATAGAGCGGTGCTACATAATGAAGGATAGCGAAGTTCACCTGCTTATCTCGCGCGACAATGATGAGCGCGTAACCTTCATTGGCGAACATAGTTCTGGCACTCGCCACGGCTTTGGCGTAGAGATTACCTACACCGACACCAAAGACACTCTTCTCTACGGCATCTGGCTGGGCGGCACACTAAAATACCAATACAAAGACAAAAAATGGGTGGAAGTTTAACACGAACTTCCATTTTTCTTGCAATTTATTTGCATTTTATTAAAATTGTCTTTAACTTTGTTGAAGAAAAGATTTAATAATATGAAAATACATTGTGAAAAGTTTGCTATTGGCAGGTTGGGAACGGTGACATCTATTTTACTCGTGGCGATGTTGGTGTATGGTGCGATTGCTGTATGGAGTGCTGGGATGGTTGCCGTAATTGTTACCTATACAATATTTATATTATTGGCGATTTGGGTGTTACTGACTATGCCGCGTTATCTGTTGGTTGATGACAAGTCAATAGTAATCACACACCCTATTGGGCAGACAGTAATTCTCAAGAGTGATATTACAGAGATTAGTGCTGTAGAGAGGAGTGAGATTCGTGGCTCGTTAAGGCTCTTTGGTAGTGGCGGCTTTTTCGGTTGGTTTGGTATTTTCCGCAACAGTAAGTTCGGTGTATACCGACTCTATTGCGGGCAGTTAGAGAATCTCTACCACATAAAGACCTTGACAAAAAATTACATAATCAGTTCATCAGTTCCTATTGAGTTATGAGTTCTAAAAAGATTTTTCCGACCGTATGTCCGTCGTGTGGCGGGGTGTTGAGTGTAAAGAGTTTGCACTGCGCCGAGTGTGAGACCACAGTAAGTGGCGAGTTTGAGGTGCATCCTCTGTTGCGCCTTACGGCGGAGGAGCAGCAGTTTGTTACTGCCTTTATCCGTTGCAGTGGCTCGCTAAAGCAGATGGCGGCGGATATGGGGTTGAGCTACCCTACTGTGCGCAACATCCTTGATGATATTATCTCTAAATTACAAAACTATGAAAGCACTCTTTAACCCTTTCCGTTACATCGCCGGCACAAAGGCGTTTGTGATGGGCTATCTATTTATCGTCGCCTCGGCGCTTATGCTCTACAGTGGCAATCTAATTCAGGACAGCTATATACATATAGGTATGGCAAAGGCAACATTCTTGGAAGTACTTGGAGCGCAGACTATTTGGTGGGTTGTTCCCGCGCTGCTACTCTACCTCTGCGGATTGTTACTCTCAAAGTCTAAAATCCGCATTATAGACATCCTCGGCACCACAGCCTTTGCGCAGATTATTATGCTGATGATGATTGCGCCAATGCTGCTACCAGTGGTTATGAACAATATGTTAGAGAGCGTAGCCGCACTGCAGAGCGGAGCAATATTAGAGCCTACATCGCTAATGCCGATGATGATTTACAGCATCTGGAGTCTAATTTGCCTCATTCTGTTCTACATCTGGAACTACAACGCCTTTGCTGTAAGTTGCAATGTGAGCGGCTGGAAAGCCATAGCGGCATTTATCGCCGTGCAGGTTGCAGTAACGATAGTCGGCACAGTAATATAGACAATAAAAAATCCCAGCAGGTTTTGCTGGGATTTATTATTAGATATTGCGTAATCTAAATACTATCTTCTGGCAATACAACTCCCCCTCGTGGAGCAAAATTGACGGAAAATCTGGCTGATTAACCGCATCGGGATAGCCCTGACACTCAATAGCCACGCCAGCATAGTCTGAGTAGCGAGCGCCACTCTTTGTCACTGGGCAGCCACCAGAGAGCCAGTTGCCAGTATAGACCATACAGCCAGGCTGTGACGAGAGAATCTCAACGGCGCGCCCAGAGCGCGGGTCTGCAAGAGTACCCACCTCGCCCAGAATATTCTTCTGCCAGCCATCCACAACAAAGAAGTGATCGTAGCCTCTAAAGTCGCTGATATGGTTAAAATCCGATGCAATGTCGTCACCCAAACGGCGTGCAGAGGTAAAATCCTGCGGTGTGCCTGCCACATCTAAAAGTTTACCCGTAGGAATCTGCACTGCGTTCATCTCAAGAGCCTTTGAGCAGTTGAGAGTAAGTGTATGGTCAAGGATAGTACCCGAACTCTCGCCCGCGAGGTTCCAGTAAGTGTGGTTTGTGAGGTTTACTGGTGTAGTGGCATCAGACTTTGCCATAAGGGTAATCTCAAGGTTATTCTCATCGTCAAAGTCGTAGACCACTTGAGCGGTAACCTCGCCTGGATAGCCACAGTCGCCATCCTCCGACACAAGGGTAAAAATCACGCGGTTATACTCCACACAACTCTCCCAGAGGCGGTTTGAGAAGTTCTTCGTACCTCCGTGCAGGTGGTTTGGACCATTATTGACCTCAAGGTGATACTCCTTACCCTCGATAGTCATCTGTCCGCCAGCAATACGGTTTGCCACGCGACCAACGGTCTTTCCTGCACAAGGGCCATCGCCAAAGTAGCTCATCGGCTCTTTATAACCCAGTACCACATCGGCAATATTTCCCTCACGGTCAGCAAACTTAACACTCACGATACCCGCGCCGATATTACTCAGCTGCACTTCACTGCCAAGGCTATTTTTGAGTGTATAGATTACAATAGCCTCGCCCTCAGGTGTTGCTCCCCAGATATGTTGCAGAATCTCCATTAAGCATCAATAGGTTTTACATTTGCAATAAGAGCGTCAATACGCTTCAGACACTCCTCCTTACCCAAGAAGGCTGTAACATCGTACATACCAGGGCCCTTACCTGCACCAACGAGTGCCAGGCGCAGTGAGTTCATCACCTGACCCACACCATAGCCCTTCTCGGCTATCCAGCCGTGAACAATAGTCTCGGTATTCTCCTTGCTAAAGTCGTCAATAGAGGCAAGTACCTCACGAACCTCACTAAGGATACGAGGATTCTCTCCCTTCCAGTACTTCTTAACCTGCTTCTCGTCGTACTCTGTAGGGGCAACAAAGAAGTAAGAGGTCAAATCCCACAACTCGGAAGCAAATGTAGCGCGCTCCTTCATAATGCCCGCAACAAAGCCTGCCACAGAGTCTGAGACCTCAATGCCGTGCTCGCGCAGAATTGGCTGATAAATATCGGCAAGCTCAGCATCTGTCTTATGGTGCATATACTGTGCATTAAACCACTTCGCCTTATCTGGCTGGAAGCGTGCGCCCGACTTTGATACGCGCTCAAGAGAGAAGGCGTCTATAAGCTCCTGCATAGAGAAAATCTCCTGCTCAGTACCCGGATTCCAGCCCAGCAGTGCTAGCATATTGATAAATGCCTCGGCAAAGTATCCATCCTCACGATAGCCGTGCGCTGTCTCGCCAGTAGGAGATACCCAGTAGAGCGGGAAGACTGGGAAGCCCATCTTATCGCCATCGCGCTTTGAGAGCTTACCACCACCTGTAGGCTTAAGAAGCAGTGGCAGGTGAGCAAACTCTGGCTGGGTATCTGTCCAACCAAAGGCGCGATAGAGCAGATAGTGCAGTGGCAGCGATGGCAACCACTCCTCACCACGAATAACATGGCTAATCTCCATCAGATGGTCGTCAACGATATTTGCAAGGTGGTATGTTGGCAGTGCATCAACACTCTTATAGAGCACCTTATCGTCAAGGGTAGATGTGTTTACCTCAACATCGCCACGAATAAGGTCGTGCATAGCCACAGTCTCATTCTCTGGCATCTTGAAGCGAATGACCCAGATATCGCCACGAGAAATGCGAGCCTCAACCTCCTCTGCCGTAAGGCTAAGGGATGTTGGAAGGGTTGTGCGCACCTTGAAGTTATAAGCAAAGGTCTCACCGCGCTCCTCATACTGTTTGCGCAGAGCATCAAGCTCCTCGGCAGTATCAAAGGCATAATACGCCCAACCAGCCTCAACAAGCTGCTTTGCATACTTAAGGTAAATCTCACGGCGCTCAGACTGACGATATGGCGCGTGTGGACCACCATAGCCTACACCCTCGTCAATCTCAATGCCACACCACTTAAGTGACTCAATAATATACTCCTCAGCACCAGGCACAAAACGCTGTGAGTCGGTATCCTCAATACGAAGAATCATCTTACCACCATGATGACGAGCAAAAAGGTAGTTATACAGCGCAGTACGCACACCACCGATATGCAGTGGTCCTGTTGGCGACGGCGCAAAACGAACACGAACTTCTCTCATATTTTTTTGCTTTTGGCTTTTAGCCTTTAGCCATTAGCTTTTCTGGTATCCGCTGCGCGGATGAGTATTTATAAGCTATAAACACTATTAAAGCCAATAGCCAACGGCTAAGAGCTATAAATTAAACTTAAAATTACTCCCAGAGGTTGCGTGGATATACCCCCGCCTCAATCAGCGCCTCAATCTTTGCCATCAACTGTGGCTTATCCTCCTTATATGTTACGCCAAACCACTGAGCTGTTGTTGAAAGCACCTTCATAGTGGCTGTGCCGTCACCAATAAGACGGTTTACCATCAGCGGAATAAAGAACTCAGCCTTAAGATTACTCTTTGTACTCTCGGCAGCAAGGAACTCACAGAAGGCAGCCTCAGAGTGTGCGAAGTAGTCTGGCGTAAAGCCAAAGAGGTTCATTGATACTGGAGTATTCTCCTCAAGAGCTACATCCTCGCCAAGGTCGTGGAAGACAATTGTGCCCTCAGCATTGCGCTCAATCTTTGTGCGCTCAACCATAGAGGTAAGATTGCCCGCCTCGTCTACTGTACATACGCCACGTGACACTGTTCCATTCTCCGAGAGGGTCTTATTTACCTCGTAGCCTACCATGCAGTACTTGCCAGTAGAACCTGCAAGAGTGCTCAGGTAGTTGCCGATAACCTGGTAAGCGTTCTGACCGTAGAAGTCATCTGCATTGATAACAGCAAAAGGAGTATTGATTGCCTTTGCAGCCATCATCACGGCGTGGTTAGTACCCCATGGCTTCTCACGACCCTCTGGCACTGTAAAGCCCTCAGGTAGATAGTCAAGCTCCTGATATACATACTCAACCTCAATCTTTCTGCCAAAGCGCTCAGCATTAAAGACAGAGATAAAATCCTCGGCAAAAGAGTGGCGGATAACAAAGACCACCTTACCAAATCCTGCGCGAATAGCATCATAGACAGAATAATCAATAATCGCCTCGCCATTAGGACCTACACCGTCCATCTGCTTAAGCGAACCATAACGCGAGCCCATGCCCGCAGCAAGTACTAAAAGTGTTGGTTTTACCATAGCTATATTGTGTTTTATGTTAATCATCAAAATCCCACAAAGTTAGGAATTATTTGCATAATTCCCAACTATAAACCACAAAAGGATATATTTTACCCATTTTCTGTTGTTAATTACCAAAATAATTATTATCTTGCCGTAGTAATAACTTCAAAACATATTATGCTTATGAAAAAGTGTGCAATTTTTATAGTTTTAATTCTCTCTCTTCTTAGCAGTGCCACTGCCCAGCAGAGTGGGCTTGACCTAACAGAGTCAAGTAAGCGCGAGGCGCTAAAACAACACAAGGCAAATAAAAACTACAGATACGGCAAGAGGGGGTACTTCGGCAACGCATCTTTTACCTTTACCGATTTTGGGGCATTTCTTGATGACGAGGGGTGGCTGATAGATAAGCCTCACTATGGTGTAGATATTATCAACGGTTACTCGTTCAATCCATATCTTGACCTCGGCATAGGTTTAGGCGCCCATTTCCAGCCGAGTAAGGATAAGACCGAGCAGTATATTATGCTGCCCGCATATCTCTATCTGCGTTACAACATCTTAGACCGCAGAGTTAGCCCATATTTGGCAGCAAAGGCTGGTTGGGCAGGTGTTGTCTATAGAGAGAAGAGCGGAGAACAGGTGGGTAAATTCAACAAATGGGGTGGCTCTACATATACCAACCTTGAGGTGGGAGCTATGGTACGACTCAAGGACGGCAAGGCTATTAACGTTGGTGTAGGCATGCCGTGGTACTTTGTGCCTCTGCTCGCTACAGGTATTAGTGTCAATGTTGGATTTACGTGGTAGAGGGGATAAACGCAAAGTTTATACGTCATATTAAGAAGTAGTTGATTTTTATGAAATTATTTTATCAGAATGAAATAAATAAATTTTAATCAACTTCTTACTATCTTTGCATACCTAAAAACAAATTATAAGAATGAAAAAGATTATTTACACTCTCGGTTTTGCCCTTATCGCTCTAAGCGCTGTGGCACAGAAACCCCTCTCTATTGAGGTCCTCGGACATCGTGGCGGTCGCTACGAGGTAGATGAAAACACTCTATCAGCATTCCAAACAGCCTACAAACATGGCGTTCATAGTTTTGAGACCGACATTCGCCTTACTGCCGATGGCGACCTGGTAATCTCTCACGACGCCTCACTCAAGCGTATGTGCGGCGTTGATGTAGATGTTGAGAAGTCTACCCGCCAGCAGCTCAAGACTCACAAGAGTCTTAAGGGTAACGATGTACTCTTTGTGGATGAACTTGCAGCATTCTTCGCACCACGCGACATCCGCTACATAGAGTGGGAGATGAAGTCTAACAACTACACCCCAGAGCAGCTAAAGGAGTACTGCAATAAGCTCTACAACGCTGTTATGCCATCTAAACCAGCTGGAGCAGCATACGTATTCTCCTCTTTTGACACTCGCGCCATCACTACCATGAAATCACTCCACCCAGATGCCGATTGTATGTACCTCACCAGCCGCCCAGTAGAGAAGGCTGTGCTTGACAAGGCAGCAGAGCTTGGTGTAAAGCGCCTTGGCTGCAACCTCGGCGGAACATCTCGCAAAGCGATGAAAGAGGCACACAAACGAGGAATGTTGGTAAACCTCTGGCCTGGCGGCTCACTTGAGGACTTCCAGCTTGCAGTAAGCCTCGGCGCAGATATCGCTTGCACCGACTACCCTCAGGCAGTTCTCAAATTCGTAAAGAAGAAGATGAAGTGGGTAAGCCCACAGAATGATGGTATAAAGTAGCTATTGGCTGTTAGCCGTTAGCCATTAGCCTTATAGATGTGTCGGCTTTGCCGACGGATATAATACTACTTTACTAAAGCTAAGGATCTACAGTTCTTAGCTTTTTTTTGGCTGTTAGCTGTTAGCCGTTAGCCATTAGCCTTATAGAGGTGTCGTCAGAGCGGTACATTTACCACGCTCAATGAAAATGCCTACTTGATAGTTGTCAGAACACAAGAAAGTGGGTGACTAAAAAGTAAAATAGTCACCCACATTTTGTTCGGAGGTTGAATAAAAAGATGTATTTTTAGGCTTGCGAAGCCCGAAAAAGCGGAGTTTACTTGCCGTAAATGAGCATTTTGAGGGCGAGCGTAACGACAAAATACACTTTTTATTCAGCCTCTTATTGAAGTGTAAGGCAGCAAATGTACCTTATCACAGAAAAATTACTCCTGAGTAGGAACCAATATACGACCACAATACTCGCAGACAATCAGCTTCTTACCGAGGTTAACCTCTACCTGGCGCTGTGGTGGGATGCGGTTGAAGCAGCCGCTGCAAGCGTCACGCTGAACAGTTACAACAGCAAGACCATTGCGCACCTTACTACGAATACGGTTGTACGCTGTAAGTAGGCGGTCGTCAATCTTCTTCTTTGCAACCTCTGCCTGTGCAGCAAGCTCTGCAATCTGATCAGCAGTCTCCTCCTCAATATTTGCAAGCTCAGTACGCTTAGCCTCAAGGTCTACGTTGCGCTCTGCAATCTGAGCCTCAGTCTGCTCAACCTTAGCCTTCTTTGCCTTGATAGCTGCGGCATACTCTCTGAGGTGCTTCTCTGCAAGGCGAATCTCAAGCTCCTGATACTCAATCTCCTTAGCGATAGCGTCAAACTCACGATTGTTACGCACATTTGCCTGCTGCTCGTTGTACTTTGCAATAAGCATATTTGCCTCGTCAATCTGACGGCGGCGCTGGCGAGTAAGTGCACCAAGCTCCTCAATCTCGGCATTGATACCCTCTACACGAGTTCTAAGACCTGCAATCTCATCATCCAGATCCTGAACCTCATCTGGAAGCTCACCCTTTACCTTGTTGATCTCGTCAATCTGAGAGTCAATCTTCTGCAACTCGTAAAGAGCCATAATCTTCTCGTACATCGAGTAATCTACCTCTGCTGTTTTCTTTGTTGTAGCCATATATTATTATTTTTTAATATTCATCTATTTTATAACACACTAATTTCCAAAATATTACAACGAGTAATACATTGGGTTTTCTGCTTTAGCGCTCTTATAGAGCGCAAAGTTACTAAAAATTTTTGACAAATCCGCCAAAATATCGAATAATAAATCAATAGCGCAATATTCACTCTCATAATGACCCACATCGCACAGCACAAAACGACCATCGGGCAGGTAATATTGGTTATATTTGACATCAGCCGTAACATAGACATCGCAACCGCTCTGTGCCGCCTGTTCAATAAGCGACCCCCCTGCGCCAGTGCATATTGCTATGCGTTTAATCTCGCCCTTTACAACCTTGCTATGTCGAACAGCCTTACAGCCGAGCGTAGTGCGCAAGAGTGCAAAAAACTCCTCAATCTTCATTGGCTTTGCAAGTTCACCCACAACGCCAAAGCCCGTACCATCAGCCGAGGGCTCAAGTGGCTGCATCATCTCCACGCCCAGCATCTGACCAAGTCGCCAGCTCATACCCCCTACAGCTGCATCAAGGTTTGTATGGCAAGCATAGAGTGCAATATCGTGCTTTATCGCCCGCTCAACGCAACGCTCCACAACTGTGGCGGAGTTAAATCGCTTCATAGCATTAAAGACAATCGGGTGGTGGGTAATAATCATACCACAACCCTTCTCTAAAGCCTCATCAATAACCTGCTCAGTAACATCCACAGCAAGCAGCACGCCGCCAGTAAGTTCATCGTCATATCTACCGACAATAAGACCAGCATTATCATAACTCTCCTGCAACGCAAGGGGAGCAAAAGACTCAATGCGCTTAGTAATATCTCTAATCTTCATACTCTACCAATCAAAAAGGGTCTGCTCACGATATGCTGGTTTTGGTGCAGCGACCTCTGCCTCTTGCTCTGCCTGAGCTACCACCTTAGGCTCAACTATCTCTTGAGTCTGGGCTGGCTGCTTTGGCTTAGGCTCTGGCTCTGGCTGCTCATCAAGGCTCTCCCTTACAGCAAGTAGCATTGAGCGCAAAGATTGCAAGCGCTCCAAAAGCTCCATATTGACATCTGTATCAGGCTCCTGAGAGCGGTCACCACGCAGCGCCCTCTTAGCACCCTCAAGGGTCATACCGCACTCCTTTACGTAGTGGTAGATACGCTTCAGAGTCTCAATATCTGCTGGAGAAAAGAGACGATTTCCCTTCTTATTACGCTGCGGCTTGAGACTCGGAAATTGAGTTCCCCAATAACGAATCAGCGAGGCATTGACGTCAAACATCTCCGCCACCTCACCCATAGTATAAAATAACTTCTCGCTCATATCTATAGATTATTTATTTTCAACGAATTAGGATAGCCATTATTGACTCTATTACCAACTCTTTTAACAAAACCAAGAGCATAACCCTCTGCACAAACAAGGTTTAGCCCCTCACTAAACAAGGCTGCCGAAACATCCCTTTTTCTCAAGTAATCAAGCGCCACTTCGCGCCCAACCTCCACCGCTGGCACAACGTCACGGTTATACCACACCGACTGTGAGAGTGCCCACTCAGGCTTGAGTTTCCCCTTGAATATCTGCCCCATCTCCACACCAGAATATATCACCGTAAGGCTATTGGCAAGGGAGCGGATAACCTCATAATACTCCGTAGGATATGCATAGTAGCTCTCAGCAACAACAGCAAAGCGCAATGACTCTGGATTTGCAACCCATTTTGACAGCTCTTTTACCGCATCCTTTGGCGCATCCGTCATAATCTTCTTGCGCGGCTTTGGGGTTACGCCTCTGCCACCTACATCTGCCCTCTTACGAGCCACAGCGACAAAAAATCCTTCACTCTCAACCCTATGTGGGAAGAATCTGAAGCCCTGAAAATCTCCGACCTTCACACACTCCACGCCCCACTGCTCTGGCACTACAATCTGCTCACTCGGCTCTATCTCATCACCCCACTCGGCTATCATCTGCTCAAGCACACCCTCATCCTCTGTAGTGTTGAAGGTGCAGGTGCTATAAATCAACAATCCGCCCGCCTTAAGGCTCTTCCACGCCTGACGAAGTATATCCATCTGTCGCGCCGCGCACATATCTACACTCTGAGGACTCCACTCCTTACGGGCTGTCTCGTCCTTGCGGAACATACCCTCGCCCGAACAAGGGGCATCTACAGCCACAACATCTGCCCACTGCTCAAAGGCGGCGATATGTTGTGGGTCGTTATTGGTCACAACAACATTTCCTAATCCCCACTTACGGATATTATCAGCAAGGATATTGGCGCGATTTCTGACATACTCATTTGCAAGCACCAATCCCCTATCTCCTACAAGTGCCGAGTAGAGCGTTGTCTTACCCCCTGGAGCGGCACACATATCAATAATCTTTCCACCCTCAACACCCTCAGCCTTAAGGATATGGGCTATAAATTGCGAGCCCGCCTCCTGAACATAGTATGCACCAACAACAAATGGTATCTCTGTAGTAAATTGAGGTCTACAATCTAAATACCTACCCCACTCGCACCACGGCACAGCTGTTCCAAACTCCTCTCCGTGCCACTTATAGGGGTTTAGACGCACGGAGACGGGAGATTTACCCTCCAAAGCCTCAAAAAGAGCCTTAGCAGAGTCCTCGCCCATCTGGTGGCGCATATTGCTAACAAATTGTTGCGGTAGTGGTTGCATAACTTAGAAACAGTTTAAATTTGTTTGCGAAATTATCTTATAGCTATTTTGTGGCTATTTTTTCT
Organism: Rikenellaceae bacterium; assembly: GCA_015059805.1. Classification (GTDB taxonomy): domain Bacteria; phylum Bacteroidota; class Bacteroidia; order Bacteroidales; family Rikenellaceae; genus Alistipes. Next base: position 37,548 of record SUZO01000001.1, on the reverse strand, counting down.
TCTAATTTGAGGCGTATAGCGGTGACTATATAACGAGAATTAGAAGAAAAAAAGAGTCGTAAAGAGCATAAAAGAATGAAGTAAATAAATTTTAAACAGTTTCTTAAAACAGACTTGCCTGACGCACTGCTGGATGCTCAGCATGAATCTCATCAAGACGAGCATAGAGAGAGTCCAAAACCTTGATATTCTCAACAAAGTCGCTATTATCCTTATCAATAATAAAGACCTCGCCCTCATAGTTACTCACCCACTCGTCATAGCGGTCATTGAGGCGCTTGAGGTAGTCAATATCTATATTCTGCTCATACTCCCTGCCGCGCTTACGAATCTGGCGCACAAGGGTGTCGATGCTCGACTTGAGGTAAATCAGCAAATCTGGCTTAGGGATAAGGTCGGTAGAGATGTCAAAAATCTTCATGTATGTACCAAAGTCACGACCCGACATAAGACCCATCTGGTGGAGATTACCCGCAAAGATATGGGCATCTTCATAGATAGTTCTATCTTGAAAGACATTCTGCGACCCATCTGAGAGCATATCTATCGTCTGGCGAATACGGCTGGCAAGGAAGTGCACCTGAAACTGGAACGCCCAGCGGTTCATATCCTCGTAGAAGTCCGAAATATAAGGATTATCCACATCCTCATAGTATGCCTTAGCACCATAGTGCTTTGTAAGTATCTCGGTGAGCGTTGTCTTACCGCTACCGATATTTCCTGCAATTGCTATATACATATTGTTTATCTTTGGCTGTTAGTTCTAATTAAAGTAGTATCCTATCTCGCTGATTGCCGACGGCATTGCAAAGGCAACAACCCTATCGTAAGCGTTCATCTGCATATTGCTCGTGGCAATAAAGACCTTATCTCCACGCACAATACCGCCAATAATCACATCCTCAGGAAGTCCCATCTCTCCGATAGTAGACTTTGTCGCTGGCGAGTTCGGCTTGACGATAAACTCCAGCACCTCCGCATCACTACCAGTAAGGCACTTAATAGCAAGCACATCGGTAGACATTGTAAAGCGGAAGATATTTGAGGCGGTGACAATCTTCTTGTTCACTATCGTATCAACGCCCACAGAGTCGGCAATGTTAATGTAGTTCATATTCTCCACCTCGGCAATCACTCGCTTTACGCCCATTCGCTTAGCAAGCATTGCCGTAAGGATATTTGTCTCACTACGACCCGTAACGGCTACAAAGGCATCCATATTTGCCAGACCCTCCTCCATCATCGCATCTGTATCACGACCATCCTGGTGGATAATCAGCGTGCGCTCAAGCATCTCAGCAAGACGATATGCCTTATCTGCATTGTAGTCTATCAGCTTGATATTCACCTCATCCTGCAACTCCTTGGCAATCTGAATACCTATACGCGAGCCGCCCAAAATCATCATGTTGTTAATATTCACGCTACCCTTGCCCGACAGAGCCATAACCTCCGACACCGCATCATGGCGCGAGATAGCATAGACCATATCGCCCACCATATAGGCATCTGACGACTTGGGGATAATCGTATCACCATCGCGCATAATCGCCACAGTGCGATAACTAAGATTCTGCTCCTGGTCAAAACCAGAGATAGGCGCACCCACAAGTGACGAGTTTGGCTCAAGGCGAAAGACCACAAGCGAGAGCTTACCACCAGAGAAATCGACAAACTCCGTTGTTGAAGAGTGTCCCAATAGGTTAATAACCTCCTCAGCCGCAATCTTCTCAGGGTAAAGAAGATAGTCAATACCCATATCAATAAACATCTCCTTATTGTTCGGCTCAAGATACTCGTTATTATCAATGCGAGCAATACTCTTCTTAGCACCCAACTGCTTTGCCATAATTGCCGAGAGTACATTATCATTCTCAATAGAGTCCACGGCAATAAAGAGGTCACACTTACGCACTGAAGCCTTACGCAGCACCGCAAAGGTGGTCGCATCGCCCTCAATAGTAATAATATCCGCCAACGAACTAAGCTCAGCAAGCTGCTTTGAGTCCTGGTCTATCACCGTAATATCATGACCATTACCACTAAGCATCTTCGCAAGATGGTAACCCATCTCCTCAACTCCCGAAATAACGATTCTCATAGGTTTGCAAAATTTCAGACAAATTTATAAATTTGCAACGAGAAAACAAAGGTTTAGAAAACTTTAATGCAAAATAAATTTAAGTAAATTTTATAACTTGCTTATGCCCAACTATTTAGTTGTTATACTTTTCGCCATCGGAGCGGTTGCATTTTTCGCTATTGCACTCTCAATAACCCTTATGGTCAAGGGGCATCACATTGAGTCTGAAATATCCACCAACCCCAACATGAAAAAGCTCGGCATTAAGTGCGCCGTGCAGGAGACACGCGAGGATATTGCCGCCGAGAGTTGCGAAACTGACACCGTCTGCACAGGCAACTGCGCAGGTTGCGATATTGACCACTCAACCGCAAAATAATATACCTAAATACCTATGAGACACCTTATTACACTTGCTGTAGCGCTTATCTTCAGCGTCGCTACTCTATCAGCACAGAGTGCAAAAGATTTACCACGCACAATCTACTCTAAGGAGTGGAAGGCGGGACATATACAGGGCATTGCCGTAGATACCAAGAAGGGGTACATCTACTACTCCTTTACCACTATGCTCATCAAGGCAGACCTGCAGGGAAATATCGTCGGCACAGTAAAGGGTCTGCTCGGTCACCTCGGCTGCATTGAATTTAACGAAGAGGATGGTCGCATATACGGCTCATTGGAGTACAAAAACGACTCTATAGGTCGTGGCATTCTCAAGCAGGAGAACACTACAAAGCATTGGGACTCAGCCTTCTACGTTGCCATTTTTGATGTGGACAAGATTACCCGCGAGGGTATGAGCGCCGAGAAGGATGGCATAATGACATCGGTATATCTCCCGACTGTTCTTGAGGATTTTGAGGCTAAGGTTGTTAGTAACGGTAAGACTCTTGAGCACCGCTATGGCTGCAGCGGCTTTGACGGCATAACCTTCGGTCCTAAGTTCGGCAAGAGCGATGGCAAGCGCTACCTTACTATCGCCTACGGAATCTATGGCGACAGCTCCCGCACAGACAACGACTATCAAGTACTCTTACAGTACGACACCAAGAACTGGAAGAAGTACGAGCACCCACTCTCTCAGGAGAGTATGCACACCTCTGGACCCGCAAAGCCTGCAGGTAGATATTTTGTCTACACAGGCAACCGCAACTGGGGCGTGCAGAACATGGAGTACGATGCAACGCGAAACTTCTGGTTCTTAGCAACTTATGAGACAAAGAAGAGCGACTTTGCAGGCTTCACACTCCACGTTGTAGATGGAAATATCACCCCTAAAAAGCAGACACTCAAAGGCGTAGACTACGCCAAGAAGCAGAATGTGCTTACCCTCTGCGGTCGTGGCATGACCGACGCAAATCATACCGATGTGCGAGGCTGGCACTTTGACAAAGCCGCTACAGGTATGCACTCTCTGGGCGATAACTACTTCTACATCTCCCACCGCAAACGCAACAAGCCTTTCCAGAGTTGCACCGCAACACTCTACCGCTTCATCGGCAGCGAAACTAAACCGTTTGTTCTGGTTGAGTAGCTACGCAGTACAGCTTACGCGAACTGCCCGCTTTTTGAAAAAAGCAGGGCGTGCAAAAACTTTTGGAAAAACTACGTTTTTCTTCCGTACTGATGCGGATTTAGGATAGCCGCGTGGCTATTACAATAAAAAAGAGAGATATGCTTTTGCTCAAGCAAGCTTGACAAGCAATCTCTCTTTTCCATTGTACCATCTACGATGGTTTTCCTAAATCCGAACTAACAAAAACTAACATTTCCTATAGCACCTGGATTCGAATGTTGTGATGTGGTTTTCGCCACATCACAACATCACCGAGGGAGTGCCGCAGTCGCGCTTAGGCGGTGCGGAAATACACGACCGAGGTAACCGCCCAAAAAGTTCGAATCCGTCAACTCCCCAACAGAAGGCAAGCAAATGCTTGCTTTTTTTGTTTATATGTGTTCTGGAAGCTCGCTTACATAGAACACATATAAACAAAAAAAACACGCTACTACTGTAGCGTGTCTTCTGTTGTGTGGGAGTTGACGGATTCGAACCGCCGACCCTCTGCTTGTAAGGCAGATGCTCTGAACCAGCTGAGCTAAACTCCCAAAAGTATGGCTTGGGACAACAAGACTTTCTCGCGTTCAACCGAAGTGCTATCCACACTACCTCGGCATCGCTCTTGCAACCCTCGCGCAAATGCGCCTGAACAAGGACTTGAACCTAGGACCCCATGATTAACAGTCATGTGCTCTAACCGACTGAGCTATTCAGGCATTTTTTAGAACCATCGCAGAGTGTTCTGCGTTTTTCGTGGTGCAAATATAGGGGCTTTTTTTTTAACCACCAAACATTTTGTGAAAAAAATTAAAAAAAAGTGTAACTTTGTACCATGAAAAGAGTTTTACCTATATTTATATTATTTACTTTCGCCCTTTTTGCTGTCTCTGCGGTGGCTCAAGAGCATACTTTGAGCTTTATCTCGGCGCGACATGATTTTGGTACTATTGCCGAGGATGGCGGGGCGGTATGTCACTCATTTGGCTTTACAAATGGCACAGACAAGCCCATTGTGTTGCTTGATGTCACTGGTGGGTGTAGCTGCACAAAGGCTACATTTCCGCGTCAGCCGATACTACCAGGCAAGGGTGGGGAGATAAAAATATGTTTTGACCCTATGAATCAACCAGAGGGTAGTTTTTTCCGCAAAATCGTCATCACCACCTCTGTAGGTCGGCAGACTGTAGCAATCGCTGGCAGCATAACCCCTCGCAAGAAGAGCACCGCTGAGCAGTATCCGCTTGAGCTTGGTCAGGGGGTACGCATAGAGGTAAACTACCACTCCTTTGGTTACGTTGAGCATGGGAGGACTATTCGCAGCAGTTTTGGCATTATAAACACAACGGACAAGCCAATATCGCTCTCTGTTATTCCGAGTGTTGAGAGTGGGCAGCTCTCTTTAAGCTATCCAGCAACGCTTGCTGCACATCAGAGCGGGGTAATTGACTTTGGGTATGCGCTTGCTGAGGGGAGCAATAAATATGGATCGCTGCAAGATGTTATGTATGTTGATGTAAATGGCACTCGCTCGCCTTATCCGCTAATTATCAACGGCATAGCCATTGACAACCGAAAAAACAACACAGATAAAGAGTGGCAAAAGATACAATTAAGCGAAAATTTTATTAAATTTGGCACTTTGAAACACTCCATTTCGTCAGTTTCGCGCTCTATAGAGATTCGCAACATAGGACTTGAGCCGTTGATTATAAGGCATATAGAGTGCGACAACAAGGCATTTAGCTTTAGTTTTAGGGGTAAAAGCGACATTCAAAGTGACCAAACTGCTATACTTGAGGTGCGCTTTAGCCCTTCAAATGCAGATTTTGGAGCTGTAACAGGGAATATAATGATAATAACAAACGACCCGCAGCAACCCTCAAAGCGATTGAAGGTTACGGCGATAGTAGAAAAATAGATAGTATGGTTGAGATATTAAGCAGAGAGTTGCTTGCCGAAAACATCTGGCAGACAAAGGTTTACGCACCACGAATTGCTAAGTCGGCAAAGCCAGGACAGTTTATCATTGTCCGCGCAGAGGAGCATGGTGAGCGCATACCCCTGACCATTGCTGATTACGACAGCGAGCAGGGCACAGTGACCATGGTTACGCAGGCATTAGGTGTATCAACAAAGAAGATTGTAGCTAAGGCTGAGGGCGAGAGTTTTGCCGATCTAGCAGGTCCGCTTGGTCGTCCATCTGACTTTGTGGCGGAGGATATAAATGAGTTACGCAAGAAACGCTTTATCTTTGTCGCTGGTGGCGTGGGTACTGCGCCAGTATATCCGCAAGTTAAGTGGCTTCATGAGCACGGCGTAGAGGTAGATGTAATCATCGGCGCCAAGACAAAGGATATGCTTATCTACACTGACAAGATGCGCGAGGTGGCAACAAACCTATATATCGCCACTGACGATGGTAGCGAGGGATTTCATGGTCTTGTGACGACGCTGCTTGAGAAACTGGTTACTGAGCAGGGTAAGAGCTACAACTGCTGCGTGGCTATCGGTCCAATGATTATGATGAAGTTCGTAACCCTTACAGCAAAGAAGTTTGACCTTCCATGTATCGTATCGCTCAACGCGTTGATGGTTGATGGCACAGGCATGTGCGGAGCTTGCCGAGTAACTATCGCCGGCAAGACAAAGTTCACCTGCGTAGATGGTCCAGAGTTCAACGCCTACGATGTAGACTTTGACGAGGCTATGCGCCGTCAAGGTATGTATCGTACACAAGAGCAGCGTGCAACAGCTATAGCCGCTGAGCGTGCTGCAGGTCACAAATGTAACATTGGTTTGGATAAATAATTGAATAACAATCCTTTATGGCAAATAAGATACCGCGCGTGCCGGTGCGCGAACAAGATCCGGTAGTTCGTGCCACAAACTTCGGTGAGGTTTGTCTTGGCTACTCACTTGAGGAGGCAACTCTTGAGGCTTCACGTTGTCTGAATTGTAAAAATCCGCGCTGCGTAGCGGCATGCCCTGTAGGTATTCAGATTCCCCACTTTATTGAGGCTCTGAAGGGTGGCGATGTTAAGGGTGCGGCAGATATTATTGCACAAGACTCATCGCTACCAAGCATCTGTGGTCGCGTATGCCCACAGGAGAGCCAGTGTGAGGGTAGTTGCATTTTAGGCATCAAGGGCGAGAGTGTTGCCATTGGCAAACTTGAGCGCTTTGTGGGCGACTGGAGGCTTGAAAACCCACAGGAGGTGGCTCTTCCAGAGAGCAACGGCAAGCGTGTAGCTATTGTAGGCAGTGGTCCTGCAGGTCTTGCTTGCGCGAGCGACCTTGCCAAGTTAGGCTATCAGGTAACAGTCTTTGAGGCTCTGCACGAGGTGGGTGGAGTGCTTGTCTACGGTATTCCAGAGTTCCGCCTACCAAAGAGGGGCGTTGTGGCAAAGGAGGTTGAGAGCGTTAAGCGACTGGGTGTGAAGTTTGAGACGGATGTTATCGTCGGCAGAACAGTTACTATCGACTCACTGATGGACGAGGAGGGTTTTGATGCTGTCTTTATCGGCTCTGGTGCAGGTCTACCTCGCTTTATGGGTATTGAGGGAGAGAACTTCAACGGCGTAGTGTCGGCAAATGAGTTCCTCACACGCGCCAACCTTATGCGTGCATACGACGATGATTATGATACTCCTATATACGTCGGTCAGCGAGTAGTTGTTGTCGGCGGAGGAAATGTGGCTATGGATGCTGTGCGCACTGCCAAGCGATTGGGTGCTGAGGCTACTATCGTCTACCGCCGCTCTGAGGCTGAGCTTCCAGCCCGCGTGGAGGAGGTACACCACGCCAAGGCGGAGGGCATTGAGTTCCGTATGCTTACCAACCCTACCCGCGTTATTGGCGACGAGAAGGGATGGGTGAGAGGTCTAAACTGCGTACGCATGGAGCTTGGCGAGCCAGATGCAAGCGGTCGTCGCTCCCCTATTGAGGTCGCTGGCTCAGACTTTGAGATTGAGTGCGACGTGGTTATCATGGCACTGGGAACATCTCCAAACCCACTTATCGCCTCTACAACTGCAAACCTTGAGACCACACGCCGCGGATGTATCGTAGCCGATGAGGATGGTAGAACAACGCGCAAGGGTGTCTTTGCAGGTGGTGATACAGTCACTGGCGCTGCTACAGTAATCCTTGCCATGGGAGCAGGTCGCAAGGCGGCTGCGGCTATAGACAAATACCTGCAGGAGTAAGACAACACCAAACCTAAACCTATATGAAGAGACTTTTAACAATTTTAGTCGCACTACTGTTTGTATCAACCTCAAATCAGGTAACGGCACAGAGTCTACTCAAGAAGATTGGCAAGGCGGTGACCAATGAGGTTATAAACGAGCTGAAAAATAAGTCCAACAAGGAGCAGAAGAGTCAGCCGCAAAGTACACCAACAAAGAGTCAGCCGCAAAGTACACCAACAAAGGCTGTGAGCCACACCTCGTCACAACAACCGGCAAAGGTCTCCATTAGCGAGGTTTGTACCAATCCGCAGATTGTTAGCGAGAACGGCAGGGGCGCAAATGTCATTATTGATGGCATTGAGTACACTATCCACACTGACAAAAAGGAGGCTTGTCTGATGTGCGTATCTAAACCGATGCGTGGCAAGACCTCAAATGTAACAGTTTGGGGTGGTATTAAGTATAAAGGTGTGGTATATCCCGTAACAACGATTATGGCGCACGCCTTTGAGGGTGAATCACTTACCTCAGTAACCCTCTCTCACAACCTGCAAGAGATTCGTGAGGAGGCATTCTGCTACAGTAAACTCAAGCGCGTAGTGGTCCACGGTGCAACAAAGCGCATCGGAGCATCCGCCTTCGCGGGCACAGACCTTGAGTCTGTACTCCTTGAGAACGGCATTGAGCGCATAGAGTCAGGAGCCTTTGCGGGTTGTAAGATGCTTACCTCAGTTCAGATTCCACAGAGCGTTACACGTTTAGAGCAGAGGCTGTTTGAGGATTGCACAAAACTCACTGAGGTCATTCTGCCTCGCACCATTGAGCGCATTGAGCCATATATGTTTTGCGGCTGCACAAGCCTCACCTCATACAGCATACCATCGTCTATCGTATCAATCGGCACAAACGCCTTTGAACGCAGTGGTCTTAAGGCTATCAATATCCCTCTAAATGTCAAAACTATTGAGGATGGTGCATTTATCGAGTGCCAACAGTTAGAGCGAATAACAATTCCTTCAACCGTAGAGAGCTTTGGTTTTTCAGTCTTCGCATTCTGCAACAAGATTAACACGGTCTATATCAATGTGAAGTTCAAAAATCACCAAGATGTTGCAAACATCTTCTCTGGCACAAGCATTATCACAAACACCGACCTTGACCAGTGCCCAGCCCTCAAGTGGACAGAGTAGGCAGTTAGCCATTAGCTATTAGCCATTAGCCGTTGGCATATAACAGAGGCTGACTTGCGGGTCAGCCTCTGTTATGTGGAAAACTCAAAAGCGAAAGCCAATAGCTAACAGCCAATAGCTAATAGCCAACTATTTACTTCAGATTTACGAAAACCTGCACTGGGTAGTGGTCAGAGTGCATATGAACACCGCGATGCTCGGCAGTAAGGTCTGTAGGGGCATCGTTGAGTTTTGTATCCGTGCCGTTATTGTTGCTCCAGTAGTGGTATGTAAGGATTCCATAGCGGGCAACTTCGCAGCCGGCGACAAAGATGTGGTCAATGCGCTTTGGTGAGTGTGTACCGACCTTAAAGTTATTAAACGTACCTGCAGGGGCGTGCTTAATTGGTGCAAGGGTATAGGCATCTTGAAGCAATCCACTCTGTGCAAAGGTGTTATAGGCAGGGCTATCTTGAGCCACGTTAAAGTCGCCCGTAAGGATAACATTTGCCTTATCGCCGCACATCTGCTTGATTTTTGAGATTACAAGCTTTGCACCCTCCACGCGAGCAGCCTTGCCCTTATGGTCCATATGGGTATTGAAGAACCAGAACTTCTTCTTGGTCTGCTTATCCTTGAAATATCCCCAGCTGCATACTCTTCGGCAAGCGGCATCCCAACCATACGAGACCTTCTCAGGTGTCTCGGAGAGCCAGAAAGTACCGCTATCAAGCAACACAAAGCGGTCGCGGCGGTAGAACACTGGGCTATACTCTCCCTTAGTCTTGCCATCATCGCGCGCAACACCAATATAGTCGTACTCTGGCAGTCGCTCAAGCATATACTGCAGTTGGTCGTGGCACACCTCCTGCGCACCAAATATATCAAAGGCGGTAAAGGCAACAAGGTCGCACATAATCTCGCGGCGCTCGGTCCAGCCGTCGCCCCTCTTATAGTCTACCTTTGAGTGCATACGAATATTATACGAGCCACAATTTAGGCTCTGCGCCATAGCTGCAACAGCGACAAAGGCAGCAAGTGTTAAGGTAAAAAGTCGTCTCATAACTGCTCAATATGTATAAAAATTTTACTATCAAAATTAAGTTCTGGGCGCTCACTAAAAATTCCAAACAGCGCCGAGCCAGAGCCAGACATAGAGGCGTAAACCGCCCCTGCATCAAGCAACTGCTGCTTTAAGAGCCCAAGCAGCGGGTGCGACTCAAAGATATGAGCCTCAAAATCGTTCTTGACTCTTCCCTGCCACTGTTCAATAGGTTGTGCGAGCAATTTGTCAAGCGAAACCTCTGGTACACAAGGCTTTACACCACCATAAGCCTCTGCCGTTGAGACCCCCTCATCAGGCTTTACAACAGCTAACCACAGCCCCGATAGCGGAAGCGAAATAGGCGACATAACCTCTCCCCTGCCAGTGCAGAGTTGCGCAGTGTTACGAACAAAGAAGGCTGTATCGCTACCAATCTCTGCCGCGCGGGCGATAAGTTCATCCTCTGCAAGATTAAGGCTAAAAATCTCATTCATCGCCACAATTACCGCCGTAGCATCGCTGCTTCCGCCACCCAAACCTGCTCCGAAAGGCACACGCTTATCTAACTCAATAGCCACATTGCCAACGCCATAGCACCTTTGCATCAGTCGTGCAGCACGTACGCAGAGATTCTTCTCAATGGGGCAGTCCACAGTAATTCCCCTCTGCGTAAAAGTAAGGTTTTCACTCTGCTCTACCGTTACAGTATCATACAGTCCGCGCACGGGAAACATCACAGTGCTCAGTTCATGGAAGCCATCCTCACGACGGCGAAGGACATCAAGTCCGATATTTATTTTGCAGTTTGCTCTTAAAATCATACGACAAATATAGCCAAAATGAGTTGTTTTCGCAAGAAAAAACACTATATTTGTTGGCAAAACATCAACAGAAAAAGAGAATGAGTTTCAAAAACCTACTAATGACCTACAACGATTGCCCCACTTGGGTGACAATTGACGCAGAGATAGATATCCGCAAAAGGTTAATCATCACCTACAACCTTGAGAGTGAAGAGCACCCTTCACGCGACTTTACAAGGCGCGCAACCGTTGATACAGAGGATACCCTGCTTATGGCAAAGCACTACCGCGTAACTATAGATGAGCTACCAGAGGTAATCAACAGCGGTTGTGGCTATGGAGAGAGTGCCTCGCCATCTGACGCTGACGGAGTATTCAAGGGCGCGCTTGATATGATTCTTGATGCAGGAGTGCACTACAAGTTAGAAGAATTTTAACTTTTTTGAGCTCAAACGATGTATTAACCGAAAAATTACTATCTTTGTAGTTTGAATGCAAATTTTAACTAAAAACAGATAAACATTTATGAAAAAAGTACTTTTCGCAGCAGTGGCGCTCGTTTTTGCCGTAAGCTGCAACAACGCACCTAAGACAACAACTACAGAGGCAGCCGCTGAGGCTAAGACCGAGGTTGGTGCATCAGATTTAGCTTTTGTACGCACTGACGCCGTATTTGCAGAGTCTGAGATTTTCAAGAGTGAGGGTGTAGCTCTTCAGGCTAAGAACGAGAAGACTCAGAAGAGCCTTGCAGAGAAGGAGCAGAAGCTCCAGAATGAGCTTGTTCAGCTTCAGGAGAAGTATCAGAAGGGTCTGATTACCACTATTGAGGCTCAGCGCAAGGAGCAGGATCTGCAGAAGCGCATCGCAGCTTATCAGGAGAACGCTCAGAAGCAGCTTCGCGCCCTTGAGGAGGAGAATATGGTATTCCAGAACCGCATGGGCGATTTGATGCAGCGCGCAATTGACGAGATTAACGCCGATGGTGCATACAAGATGATTGTAAACGCTACTGCACTTCTTGATGCATCTGCTGAGCTTGATATTACCTCTATCGTTCTTGATAAGGTAAATGCACTCTACGCTGCTGATAAGGCTGCTGCAAAGAGCGAGAAATAATCTAAACAGCTGTCAAAATGGGCTTCATACCATTTACACTGATTGATTTTATTGACATATTCCTTGTGGCGAGTTTGATGTTCGGCATCTATCGCGCCACAAGGGGTACTAATGCGCCCTATATATTCTTCGGAATTATTATCGTCGTCATTGCGTGGGTAATGGTCCGAGCGCTCAACATGGAGTTGCTCTCATCTATCCTCGGTCAGATAATCAGCGTGGGTGTTATTGCCCTAATTATCATCTTCCAGCCTGAGATACGCCGATTTTTACAGCTTATCGGCATGCGACAGAAGGAGTTTGACTTTATCTCGCGCATGTTCTCCTCTTCGCGCAAAAAGGAGGATATTAACACCTCCCCTATCGTCTCAGCCTGCCTTGACATGAGCAACACTAAGACTGGTGCACTGATTGTTATCCGCCAGAAGGATGATCTGCTCTTTATTATCGAGAACGGAATCACTATAGATGCTAATATCTCCGTCTCACTGCTCAAAAACATCTTCTTTAAGAATGCCCCGCTCCATGACGGCGCCGTTATTATTGAGGGCAACCGCATCGTTGCGGCAAAGTGCATTCTCCCCGTTACACAGTCCGATGTTCCTAAGGATTATGGCACCCGCCACCGCTCCGCTATCGGCATGAGTGAGCTTACTGATGCAGTGGTGGTTGTCGTCTCAGAGGAGACCGGCAGCCTCTCTATCGCTAAAAACGGACAACTCAAACACAACATAGACCCTCAAAAGTTTGCCTTAGCACTTAAGAAGGCTCTCGGGCAGAGATAAACCATCTGCTCAGTTGCAATCACTCTTGGCTATTAGCATTGACTTTTAGCCTCTTTTTTTGCCTTCACAACCTCAACAGCAAAACTAATTTAATGATAAACATTAAACTACAAAAGTTGATTTAATGTTTATCGTTAAACAGCATCTGATTTTTCACAATATTTGCAATATTTCTACCAAAAAGTATTACCTTTGTGCCAGCAGAAACAATAACTAAACAATAGTATGTCACTACTTCGTTTTAATATGCTTGAGCGTGCGCTTGAGCAGAAAGCTGTAGAGGTCACACCACCAAGCAGTAATCCTTCGGACTACTTTGGCGAGAAGGTCTTTGGTCGCAAGCAGATGCGTAAATTCCTCAATAAGCAGACCTTTGAGGCGCTTATTGCCACTATTGAGAACAATACACCCCTTACTCAGGAGGTTGCCGATGCTGTTGCAGCAGGTATGCGACAGTGGGCGCTCAGCCACGGCGCAGATCACTACTGTCACTGGTTTCAGCCACTGACGGGAGGTACGGCAGAGAAGCACGACTCTTTTGCCGAGCCTGATGGTCAGGGTGGATTATTGGAGGAGTTTTCTGGTAAGGTGCTCATTCAGCAGGAGCCAGATGCGTCAAGCTTTCCGAGTGGTGGCATTAGAAATACCTTTGAGGCACGAGGATATTCTGCTTGGGACCCTACTTCGCCAGCCTTTATTGTAGATACAACGCTCTGTATACCAACGCTTTTCATTGCCTACAATGGGGAGGCTCTTGACTATAAGACTCCGCTGCTTCGCTCTATACAGGCGGTGAACAAGGCGGCGACAGATGTCTGCCGATATTTTGACAAGAGTGTGGAGCGCGTATTCTCATATCTCGGTTGGGAGCAGGAGTATTTTCTTATTGACGATGCGCTGTGGTCGGCTCGCCCAGACCTTGTGCAGACGGGTCGCACGTTGATGGGACACGAGGCGGCAAAGAATCAGCAGCTTGACGACCACTACTTTGGTGCTATACCATCACGCGTTATTGCCTTTATGAAGGACCTTGAGTATGAGTCGCTTAAGCTCGGAATTCCACTCAAGACGCGCCACAATGAGGTTGCTCCAAATCAGTTTGAGCTTGCGCCAGTATATGAGGAGGCAAACCTTGCTAACGACCACAACCAGCTGCTGATGACCATTATGAATCAGGTGGCAAAGCGACACCACTTCCGTGTGCTACTGCACGAGAAGCCATTTAAGGGTATCAACGGCTCAGGTAAGCACAACAACTGGTCGCTCGGCACAGATGCGGGTGTAAATCTGCTCCGTCCAGGCAAGACTGCCTTTGAGAATCTGCAGTTTATCACCTTCCTTGTCAATGTTATTGCGGCTGTATATAAGCACAATGGACTGCTCAAGGCATCAGTAATGTCGGCAACAAACGAACATCGTCTTGGTGCGGGTGAGGCTCCACCAGCAATTATCTCAACCTTCCTCGGCTCGCAGATTTCGTCGGTGCTGGATAGGATTGAGAACTCTAAGAGCGATGAGGATATCCGCTTTGACTCTAAAAATCTCTTCCGCATGAGCGGTCTTACGCAGATACCTACCCTGCTGCGCGACAACACAGATAGAAATCGTACTTCGCCTTTTGCCTTTACAGGTAACCGCTTTGAGTTCCGCGCTGTTGGCGCTTCGGATAACTGCGCTGAGGCTATTATTGTTATCAATACTGCTGTGGCAGAGCAACTTACAGAATTTAAGCGTACTATAGACCGTAAGCTTGAGCGCGGTGAGAAGAAGGAGAGGGCAATCTATGAGACCATCCGCGAGATTATCAAGCAGTGCAAGCCTATCCGCTTTGATGGCAATGGATACTCCGACGAGTGGAAAGCCGAGGCAGCACGCCGAGGTCTTGACTGCGAGGTCTCTGCACCGCTAAACTTTGACCGCTTCCTTGACCCTCAGACGGTGGCTATGTTCAGCGCCATGGGGGTATATAATAAGGTAGAGCTTGAGGCACGCGCAGAGATTAAGCGCGAGATGTATGTCAAGAAGATTCAGATTGAGGCACGCGTGCTGGGCGATATAGCGATGAACCACATTGTTCCTATAGCATCTAAATATGAGGGTGTGCTACTTGATAAGGCGTGGAAGCTGCAGCAGTTAGGTATGAGCTGGGCGACAGATAAGAGCCTGATAGAGAATATCCAGAGCCGCACAGCTAAGATACAAACCCTTGTGGCAGAGATGATTGAGTGCCGTAAAAAGGCAAACCGCATAGAGGACATGCGCCAGAAAGCTATCGCCTACCACGACACCGTAGCCGTATTCTTTGACACTATCCGCGAGGAGATTGACCGCCTTGAAGAGGTCGTAGACGACCAAATCTGGACCCTGCCTAAATACCGCGAGATACTGTTTATTAAGTAGGCTACGCAGTACTGCCCGCTTTTTGAAAAAAGCAGGGCGTGCAAAAACTTTGTGAAAAACTGCGTTTTTCTTCTGTGCTGATGCAGATTTAGGGTAACTCTGCGAGTTATTGAAACAAAAAATAGACCTTTTTCAGTTTTCAAGCAAGCTTGACCTGAAAGGTCTATTTTTCATTTCACTGCCTAACGGCAGCAACCTAAATCCGAATAAACACACAGACGAAGTCTGTCACTAACTTCTTTAACTTCCCTAACCTCCTTAAATTCTCATATGTCGTAGCTTGTTACTTCTCGGCAATGAATAGCAAATCAAAGCTATTTTCCGTATCGGCAACGACGCTGTAGTCCGCCATTGTGATAGATGTTGTAAGGTCGTTGTTCTGACGAAGCAAGCGGCGGCGATTGATGCGGTTGAGGATGTCGTAGGGGATTTGGAGCATCCAGCGAGGCAGGCGGTGCTGCAGGTCAAGGATGTCAAAGCGGGTAATGCGCTTAACGCCCTCGCGATTCTTCTCGTAGTACTCCATAATCTTACTATTTCCAGTAACGCCATTGCGCTCAA
Source organism: Rikenellaceae bacterium (assembly GCA_015059805.1). Classification (GTDB taxonomy): domain Bacteria; phylum Bacteroidota; class Bacteroidia; order Bacteroidales; family Rikenellaceae; genus Alistipes. The sequence goes on along the minus strand of SUZO01000001.1, from coordinate 21,835 downwards.
CAGTGCTAAAGGCTATACTTAGCAGGTTTTGAAGCTCATCGGCGCAGTATTCGCGCACGTGCCACGGGTTACGAGTGAGGGACATGGGTGCATTGGGTGTGCTGACGATAAATTTGCCGCCAGGGCGAAGCACACGGGCAACTTCGCGCACAAACTCCGTATCATCCTTGATATGCTCAATGACCTGAAAGCAGACAACATAGTCAAAGCTTCCGCTTGCAAAGCCAATAGGTGGCACACTCATCTGTAGTCGCTCGCAATTCTCAACCTCTGGCACAGAGGGGTCAAGGAACTTATCTACCGTAGTGAATCGGTCACAGCGAGGCGCAAGAATCTCTACTCCATAGCCCGTGCCTGTGCCAATCTCTAACACTTCGCCACTGATTATCTCAGCGGCGTGGTGGTAGGCGAGCAGTGAGCGTTGGAAGACATAATTGTCTGAAGCCTCACGAGATACGCGCTCAGCAGTTGTAACCTTTGCCATTATTTCTTTACTATTTTGATACCGTTTTCAAGGACTACTACGCGATTGTGGCTCATCAGTACGCCAAGTGAGCGCTTAAAGAGCTTTTTGCTCATCTGCAGTCGCTGCTGAATATCCTCTGGCGAGCTGTTGTCTGTAAGCTCAAGGAGACCTCCAGCATTGGCGATAGCCTCATAGAGCTGCTCGGCGCTATCCTTAACCTGCGTATATCCGCGGCGCTGGAGCGAGAGGTCTATTCTTCGCTCGTCCGTAACCTTAACCACATAAGCTGTTGTGCGCTCGCCGAGTGATAGTGGGCGGAAGATCTGGTTGCTGTAGAGCATACCCCAGTGGCGATTCTCGACAATCACGCGGTAGCCGATGTCGCTCTTTGAGACAACAAGAATCTCAACTTGCTGACCCTTTGCTACGGTTACAATGTCGTCGTTGTTTACATATGTGCGCAGCTTATTTGTTGCCACGCAGCGACCTGTAACATCGTCTACATACATATAGACAGGGTAGTAGTTGCCAATAACTATGCCACCCTGCTGATTTCTATTTGGCAGAAAGAGGTCCTTGCCGGCAATGCCCCAATCAAGGAATGCACCGTGAATATTTTTATCCACCACCTTCATCCACGCCACCTTGCCCGCCGTAATTGTCGGGGTGTCTGTCGTTGCTGTGATTCTATCCTCCGAGTCGTGATAGATAAAGACCTCAACACTATCTCCAACCTTCTGAGTAAGAGATACATATCGGTTTGGAAGCAGAGCTTCGTTACCCTCCTCATCCTTTAGGTAGAGTCCGTAGTCCGACAGGCGGCTTACGGTCAGTGTCTGTATTTGACCAACTTTCATTTTCGCTATATTGTCGTTAATTTGGTGCAAAAATAGGTAAAACATTGTAAATTTACGAAAATTTTGCTACTTTTGAGTTGCGAAATAGGGAAAGTTATGGAGTTGGATTTGAGTATTACGCTGATTTTGGTCATCTCAGGCATTATTGTCGGGGCGATAAATACACTTGCCGGCGGTGGCTCGGTAGTGACTGTTACGATGTTTACAGCGTTAGGTCTACCTATAACTATTGCCAACGGAACGAACCGTATAGCGGTTTTTTTGCAGAACTTTACAGCTACAATCACATTCTTAAGAAAGGGAGCCTTTAACCTTAAGCATGGTCTGCTGCTCTCTGTGCCAGTGATTATTGGAAATATCGCGGGCTCGCTTGTGGCAACGCACATAAACGATAGCGTCTTTAAGATTTGCTTTGGCGTTATTCTTGTCATAATACTTCTGTATCTGATTTTTGACAGCCGAATAAAGATTAAGGAGGGACATAACCTTGATATTAAGCCTTGGCACTACCTGCTCTTTTTGGGTATAGGATTTTATGGCGGATATATCTACATCGGCATTGGATACCTTATTCTTGCAATCACTCTGTGGGCGATGCGTATGGATATTATGACGGCAAATGCTATTAAGAACTTTGTTATCTTCGTGGCAACTCCATTCTCGTTGGCTGTATTTATCATCAATGGGCAGATAGACTATCTGTTTGGTATTCCGCACGGTGTGGGGAATATTATCGGCTCATTTCTCGCCTCTCACTACGCTGCGCATTTGGGCAAAGGATTTATCAAGGCATTCACGCTTATCATTGTGCTGATATGTTTTGCCGACTTGGTAGGATTGTTGTCACTTCACGACATCTTTGCACAGATGATGACCACTGTTTGCGAATAGAACATGAATAAGGATGTTATAAAGATAGAGGGTGCGCGTGTGCATAACCTCAAAAATATAGACCTTGAGATTCCTCGTAACTCATTAGTTGTAATAACGGGTCTAAGTGGCAGTGGCAAGAGTTCACTCGCCTTTGATACCATCTACGCCGAGGGTCAGCGTCGCTATATGGAGACCTTCTCTACCTACGCTCGCCAGTTTATCGGCTCAATGGAGCGACCCGATGTGGACAAAATCTCTGGTCTAAGTCCCGTTGTGGCTATAGAGCAGAAGACAACCAACAAAAATCCCCGCTCTACCGTTGGCACAGTGACCGAGATTGGCGACTTTCTGCGTCTGCTCTATGCTCGTGCCTCAACAGCATACTCACCCGCCACGGGCGAGAAGATGGTTCACTTTACCGACGAGCAGATTTGTGACCTTATTATTGAGCAGTACACTGGCAAGAAGGTGGCACTGCTTTCGCCCATTGTCAAGGAGCGTAAGGGTCACTACCGCGAGCTGTTTGACTCCCTCTCTAAGCGTGGATATATCTATGCACGAATAGACGGCGTGGTGCGTGAGTTTACGGCTGGCGAGAGGTTAGACCGCTACAAAACCCACTCTATAGAGCTTGTTATAGACCGCATTGTGGTGAGCGAGGATATGCGCGAGCGTCTTATGCGCTCTATTGGCGATGCGATGAATCAGGGCAAGGGAACAATGGCTCTGCACGACTACTCGGACGATAGTATGCGCTACTACTCACGCCATCTGATGTGCCCAACTACGGGCGTCGCCTTTGAGGACCCAGAGCCATATACCTTCTCTTTTAACTCTCCAAAGGGTGCATGTCCGCACTGCAACGGACTTGGCGAGGAGGCGGTCTTTGATATGGACAGAGTAGTTCCCGACAGTCGTATGACCATCAAAGAGGGCGGTATAGCTCCATTAGGCAAGCAGAAGGATAACATCTTCTTTGCCACCATTATGGCGTTGGGGCGTAGGTATGGCTTTACTACCGACATGCCTATTAGCGAGATTTCAAGCGATGGCATGCACGCCATTCTTTATGGAGATGTGGAGCCAGTGATGGTGGACCTTGCCGACTTTACATATCAGCGCGGAGTGCAGATGCGCACGTGGGAGGGCATAGCCGAGTATATCAACACCGTCTACTCAGAGGATGAGGACTCTCGCCATGGCGAAAAGTGGCGTCAGCAGTTTGTCGTCTATCGCAAGTGCTCTGTCTGTGGCGGTAGTCGTCTTAAGAGCGAGGCTCTGCAGTTTAGAATTGGTGATAAGAATATTGCCCAACTCTCTGATATGTCTGTACTTGCACTCTCAGAGTGGATAAGGGGTGTAGACGACTATTTTGACACTAAGCAGCGCAAGATTGCCGCCGAGATAGTCAAGGAGATTAGCGAGCGCCTCCGCTTTCTTGTTGATGTAGGATTGGGATACCTCTCACTCTCGCGTGCATCAAAGAGTCTATCTGGTGGAGAGAGCCAGCGCATTCGTCTTGCTACGCAAATTGGCTCAAAGCTTGTCAATGTGCTCTATATCCTTGACGAGCCGAGCATCGGACTGCACCAGAGGGATAATAAACGCCTTATTGCAACACTTAAAGAGCTACGCGATGCTGGCAACTCGGTTATCGTCGTTGAGCATGATGAGGATATGATGCGTGCGGCAGACTTTATTGTCGATGTAGGTCCAAAGGCGGGTCGTCGTGGCGGACATATCGTGGCTGCAGGTAGCTATAAGGATATTCTTGACTCAGATAGTATAACGGCGCAGTATCTTACAGGCAAGCGAACTATTGAGGTCCCACAGAGTTTACGCAAAGGTAATGGCGAAGTGATAACCATCCGCGGAGCGCGAGGAAATAACCTTAAGGGTATAGATGTCACCTTCCCACTCAGTAAGTTTATCTGCATTACGGGAGTCAGTGGCTCAGGAAAGAGCACCCTTATCAATCAGACCCTTGTGCCGATACTCTCGCAGCACCTCTATCGCTCTATGACACGCCCACTTGAGTATGATAGCATTGAGGGGTTAGAGCATATAGATAAGTTGGTGGTTGTGGACCAATCGCCTATCGGTCGCTCACCAAGGAGCAACCCTGCCACATACTCAAATGTCTTTAGCGACATACGCCGACTCTTTGAGCTTACGCCCGATGCGCAGGCGCGTGGTTTTAAGGCAGGCAGGTTCTCATTTAATGTTCGCGGAGGTCGCTGTGAGGAGTGCAAAGGTGCGGGTGTGCAGACAATAGAGATGAACTTTCTGCCAGATGTATATGTAAAGTGCAAGGCGTGTGGCGGAAATAGATACAACCAGCAGACCCTTGAGGTCAGATACAAGGGCAAGAGCATTAACGATGTGCTCAATATGACGGTCAATGTGGCAGTAGAGTTCTTTGCCGCCATACCAAACATATACACTAAACTCAAGGCTATTCAAGATGTCGGTCTGGGCTATCTGACACTCGGACAGCCTTGTACAACGCTCTCTGGTGGCGAGAGTCAGCGCATAAAGCTCTCTTCGGAGCTATCTAAACGCGACACAGGTCGTACGCTCTACATTCTTGATGAGCCGACCACAGGACTACACTTTGAGGATATTCGCCAGCTGCTTGCTGTGCTAAATAAACTTGCAGATAAGGGGAATACGGTGGTTGTGATTGAGCATAACCTTGATGTAGTGAAGGTTGCCGATTACATTATCGACATAGGTCCTGATGGTGGCGAAGCGGGAGGTAGAGTGGTCGCTACAGGCACGCCACAAGAGATTGCAAGCAATAGTGAGAGCATTACTGGCGAGTTTTTAAGTGAAAAGTTGTAAATTATCTGAAGAATAAGTATATTTGTAGTAAGTTGTAAATAAATCTTAAAAACCTAACTAAATACTATGAGACTTAATGGATTAAAGAGCCTTGCTGTTGTGGCTTTGACAGCAATATTGGTTATGGGTGTGCAGTCACCTGTATATGCACAGAAAGCTAAGAAGGAGAAGGCTAAGAAGGAGAAGATTACCGACCCTCGCCTGCTCACTGTTATGAAGATGACCAAGATGACCAAGGAGTCACAGTTCCTTACTAAGGGTGTGGCTCTGAAGACAGCTCATCGCGCAACACAGGGATTCTCTATCTCTGCAGACGAGGCAACAATGTGGTTCTCACAACCAGGTAGCATCGGAAAGAACCAGCCAGGTCTTACAAAGGTACACGAGAACTATATCATTCGCCGTAAGGATGGCAAGCGTGAGACTATGACCCTGCGCTACTTTGGTAATGCAAACGCGCTTGCTGTAGAGCATGCCGAGGATGGTAAGGACTATATCTGGATTGGAAGTAACGGCACAAAGTACAAGGGCGCTTATGGTCGCACTCGCACTGTCTCCCGTTTTCCATTTGAGGTTAATGGCGAGATTAACGAGGGTTATGCAGGTGAGAACTTCTATATGGGCGGCGAGAGATACTGCTACCCCGCAATAAATACAGCAGCAGATATCCTCGGTATTGTTACACAGAAGGCTGGTGCTGTCACTGTAAACCTCTATAACCTTAGCGATGCTCGCGCAATGGACGATAGCGAGATTAAGATTAAGACCCAGTATAAGGGCGAGGTTGTCGGCGAGCCAGAGCAGACTGTTGTTCGTACTATCAAGGCAAAGGATATGACTACTACGGAGGCAATCAGCTCATTCACTATCCCAAAGCCTGATAAGGAGACTGCCGACCCTGCTAAGGAGGTAAACTACTACACCTTCCGCGCTTGGGATGTAGATAAGGACTATGTATACATCGTTGAGGGTCAGCACAACAAAGGTAGTATGAAAAATGGCGAGAGCAAGGCGTTTATCACCGTATACGACCACGCTGGCCGTATCGTTCTGCCAAAGCGCCGTATACAGTGTATCTTCGACCAGTATCTGCTTGAGTCACTCCAGATTACCCCTGCCGGCTATGCAGATATCGCTGGTATCAAAGTCATTGACAGCAAGATTTATGTAATGTTCTCGGTTAAGAATAGCAAGGGGTTCCGAACTGTTGTCGTAAAGTATGAGTAAATTGCATTTATAAGGGGTGCAAGATATGAGAGCGTGTTAATTTTGCGGTGCGATAAATAGTAAAATAGATAGTTATGTCAGAAAAGAAGAGTTTGCCTATTGTTGAAGCGGATGAGTGGTTACAGCCCGTTGAGGAGGAGATAAACTTGCGCCATAACCTCTATCTACAGCGTCTTGAGGATATAGAGCGCAGCAGCGGCTCTATTGTAGACTACGCAAATGGTTATCGTTACTTTGGCTGGCAGTATGATGATACTCTGTCGGGCTGGTGGTTCCGCGAGTGGCTGCCTGAGGCGTATGATGTCTACATCTTTGGCGACTTCAACGGCTGGCAGCGCACACAGCTACGCCTTAATAAGGATAGCAATGGCGTGTGGAGCATCTTCCTACCAGAGGCTATGTATGGCTATCGTCTAACGCACGGCTCGCTCTATAAACTCCATATTCACGGAGCTAACGGCTGGCACGACCGTATACCTGCCTATGCCAAGCGTGTAGTTCAAGACGACGAGACGAAGAACTACACCGCCCAGTTCTGGATTGACGAGCCTTTTGACTGGTCGGAGGATAACTTCTCCGCCTCAAAGTGCACCCCACTGCTTATCTATGAGACTCACGTGGGTATGGCTCAGGAGAAGGAGGGTGTAGGTACTTACCGCGAGTTTGAGACCAAGATTCTCCCAAAGGTTCGTCGCGCAGGGTATAACGCTATTCAGGTTATGGCAATCGCTGAACACCCATACTACGGCTCGTTTGGCTACCATGTGGCAAACTTCTTCGCACCATCCTCTCGCTTTGGTACGCCTGAGGAGCTAAAGTCGCTCATTCGCAAGGCGCACTCTATGGGTATTGCCGTAATTATGGATATTGTCCACGCTCACTATGTTAAGAACCTCAATGAGGGCATAAATGAGCTTGACGGCTCACAGCACCACTACTCTAAGGAGGGCGGCGCAGGTTATCAGCAGTATTGGGACTCAAAGACCTTTGACTACGGTAAGCGCGAGGTGGAGCACTTCCTACTCTCTAATGTCAAGTACTGGATGGATGTTTTCCACTTTGACGGCTACCGCTTTGACGGCGTAACGTCAATGCTCTACCATCACCACGGATATACCGACTTTGACTGCCGCGAGAAGTTCTTTGACGAGGGGGTAAACCGCGATGCTATTGTCTACCTCACCCTTGCCAACAAGCTGATACACAGCCTAAACCCAGCTGCCATAACCATTGCTGAGGATGTGAGCGGTATGCCGGGTATGTGTAATCCGATAGACGACGGTGGCGTAGGCTTTGACTACCGTCTGGGTATGGCTATACCAGACTTCTGGATTAAACTACTCAAGGATGTTCCTGACGAGGATTGGAACCTTGACGAGATGTGGGGCATAATGACCTCCCGCCTGCCTGGTGTAAAGACTGTGGCATACGCCGAGTCGCACGACCAAGCCCTTGTGGGCGATAAGACCATCGCCTTCCGATTGATGGATAAGGAGATGTACTTCGCCATGGACCGCGCCTCTGAAAACCTTATCGTTGAGCGCGGAATGGCTCTACATAAGATGATACGACTGATGACTATCTCTACTGGTGGCGATGCATACCTTAACTTTATGGGTAACGAGTTCGGTCACCCTGAGTGGATAGACTTCCCGCGTGAGGGTAACAACTGGAGCTACGCCCATGCCCAACGATTGTGGTCACTCTCCACAAACGGCTTCTTGCGCTACTCCCAGCTTGGCGAGTTTGACCGCGCAATGATACGCCTTGTGAAGAAAAATCGCGTGCTGCAGAATGGCTACCCATGGAAGTGGAATACAGACTACGACAATAAGACCCTCGTATTCTCACACCGCAACCTGCTCTTTGTCTTTAACTGGCACCCAGCGGCATCAATACCCGACTATATCACCGAAGTTCCACGCCCAGGAAAATATACAGTGGAACTGACAACCGACGACACCCGCTTTGGCGGTCAGGGTCGTAATAAAGTGGGTAGCGAACACTTCTCCTTCTCCACAAAAGACGAAAACGGTAACCTGCACCACTATATCAAGGTCTATAATACCGCCCGCACCGCCATGGTGCTCAAGTGGCACAGATAGTTCGGCTACGCAGTAAGTGTGTACCGCGCCTTTTTGCAAAAAGCATAGGAGTTGTTTTAACCCTCCTTACTTCGTTCTTTGTGGCTGTTTTTAGTTTTTGTCGCACAACCTCTTTGTCAAATAGTCCGCGCTATGTGACTGCAGAGTTTGCGCGCCAAATTCCAAAAAACATCTCACAAATAACATCGCAAGAAAGATTAAAACCACTCCTGCCAAAAACTCTTGGCAAACCGACGCTGCGGAGCGAGAGCAGAGACTGCTCGCAGGCTATGCCGAGCCGCGAGGAGGAAACGGCAGAATGCCGTAAACTTTGTTTCGCTTCCGTGCTGATACGGATTTTGGATAACTCTGCGAGTTATTGAAATAAAAAATAGAGTCTTTACACCTTCAAGCAAGCTTGAGTGTTAGACTCTATTTTCTCTTTCACCGCCTTGCGGCAGCAACCTAAATCCGAATAAACGCTTTCAGCCGAAATCTGTCACTAAATTCTGTAACTTCACTAACCTCCTTAAATTCTCTATTCTGCGCTAGCCAACTAATGGCTAACAGCCAACATCCAATTTTGTCGTTATAGCGTGTCAGATACGGGGCATCGTGAAAAAAATCAGTGGAGGATAGTACTAAAACGTACAGCCGCCACTGATTTTTAAGGGATGTGCCGTAGGTGGCACACTATAACGACAAAATTAGAATAGTTTTTTGCGAATCTCCTTAGGAATAGCATTCTTATTGACCATGATAGACATAGTCTTGTACTCCACAAATGGGCGAGAGAAGTAGTAGTAGCCCTTGTATGGAGAGTCGGTACCCCAAGAGTTCTTAACCTTGAAGTATGGGTTGCCGCACTGGTCGGTAGCTGTACCAACGATAACCATACCGTGGTCGTCTGTGGTCTGGTAGTTATCGTAAGCCTCCTGGCGCATCTGCTGGGTGATGGTCTTCTCCTTGCCTGGCTTATCAAAGCTATAGAGAGCCTTATTGCGCTCGCGGTCGCTCATAGCACCCCAGCGCTCAGCGTCTGTGCCGCTCATATTGTCGATATTATCCTCTGGAACAACAGCGAAAGCCTTTGTACGGCTAAAGCCCTTCTCAGACACATCTGAAGCCCAACCGATAGAGTAGTCGTTCTCAAGGGCATTATCAATAATTGCCATCATCTCCTCAAGTGGCACATTGTATACGCTTGCCCACATCCAGTTATCAGGCACCTCAATAACAAAGGTAGAGTAGAATGGGTGGTGAGTGAAAGATGAGAGGCATACATAGTCCTCCATCTTAATTGGCAGTGAAGCGGCGAATGACTGTGGAGTGTAAGTTACTCCCTTATACTCAAAGGTCTCTGGCATCTTGCCAAAGTAAGCGTCCAAAATACCATTCAGACCTGCCTGCCATGCGGTTGTAAGTGTTCGGTTTGGATTCTTGATAATAGCATCTACATAAGCCTTAAGCACTGCATCAATCTCGTTAAAGTGAGGGAGCTTTGTGCCGTAGTTAAGACCTTCGTAGACCTCCTGTGGAACGATACCGTACTTTTTGATACCCTCAGTAACGTCGTGAAAAGCGCCACCAACAGCGAAGTTGAGCGCGCCGTGCAGGCGAACATACTTTACAGCCTTCTCAAAGTAGATATTGCGGACAATCCACATCTCAGAGAGGTCCATCTCCTCGCCACCAGCACGCATAATCTCATTCTCAAGGTAAGAGAGAGCAGAGAAGCACCAACAGGTACCACTACGGAATTGATTCTTTACAGAGGTGCTCTTTACAACCTTACCATCGGTAAACTTATAACCCTCAGCCTCAGCGGGCTCCTGCTGAGCCATTGCGTTAAATGCAAAGAGGCTGATAAATAGTATAACAAATAGTCTCTTCATAATCTCAATATTTTTAAGGTTTATTTCTTTGATGAATTTACGATTTTAATACAGTCCTCATAGTTCATTGTCTCAGGCTTTGCACCCTTAGGCAGACGGTAGTTCTTTCCCTTGTATGCGATATATGCGCCATAGCGACCATTCTTAATAACCAGAGCCTTATCCTCGGCAAAGGTCTTAAGAGGGATATTGGCTGCGGCAGCCTGCTCCTTCTGCTGATTGAGCAGCTCTACTGAGCGCTCATAGCTAACAGTATATGGGTCATCGTTCTTTGTCAGTGAGGCGAAGGTGTTTCCATGGCGAACATAGCCACCAAACTTACCTATGCCAACAACAACCTCAGCGCCCTCATAAACGCCCACGGTGCGCGGCAGAGCAAAGAGTTCAAGTGCCTGCTCAAGGGTTATAGACTCAATAAGCTGACCCTTCTTAAGTGAAGCATACTGCGGTTTCTCGCCCTCAGCTGCCTCAATCTCTACCATCGGACCATAGCGACCAATGCGAGCCTTAACTGTTTGTCCGCTCTTAGGATCTACGCCTAAGGTGCGCACCTGCTGGTGAGTTGATGGCTGAGTTTGGATTGCGGCATTGACCATATTGTGGAATGGCTCGTAGAAATCGCTTATCATATCGCTCCAAACAAGCTCACCCTCGGCAATGCGGTCAAACTCCTTCTCTACGTTTGCCGTAAAGTTGTAGTCCATAATCATTGCAAACTGCGTCTCAAGGTAGTCATTGACAACCATACCAATATCAGTAGGGCTAAGACGATTCTTCTCAGCGCCATAGTTCTCAGTGGCAATCTTCTCGGTAATATTATTTCCACGAAGGGTTATTGCCGTATAGTTACGCTTCTGCGCTGGGCGAGTACTCTTCTCCACATATCCGCGGGTGATAATTGTAGAGATTGTCGGCGCGTAAGTTGATGGGCGACCGATACCAAGCTCCTCAAGGCGCTTAACGAGCGAAGCCTCATTATATCTCATAGGAGGCTGAGTAAAGCGCTCTGTGGCAACAATGCTCTGAGTCTTTACAACCTCACCCTGCTTAAGGTGCGGCAGAGTAGCTGCGTGCTCACCCTCCTGATTTTCATCATCAACGCTCTCCGAGTAGAGGCGCATAAAGCCATCAAAACGCATTGTATCGCCAGTAGCCACAAAACACTCTGTACGATCTGACATGGCGATGTTGATTGTCGTGCGGTCTATATCGGCAGGCACCATCTGCGATGCTACAGTGCGCTTCCAAATAAGGTCATAGAGTCGCTTCTCAACAGCTGTACCATCAATTTCACGGCGGTTGATATAGGATGGACGGATAGCCTCGTGAGCCTCCTGCGCACCCTTGCTATGTGTTGTGTAGTTGCGCGGGTTGGAGTACTTCTCGCCAAAGAGCGCCGTAACCTCCTCCTTGCAAGCGTTGATAGCCAGCTGTGAGAGGTTTACCGAGTCGGTACGCATATAGGTAATAAGACCCTGCTCATAAAGGCGCTGCGCCACAGACATTGTCTGCGAGACTGACATGCCGAACTTTTTTGCAGCCTCCTGCTGGAGCGTGGAGGTGGTAAATGGCGGTGCTGGGTAGCGCTTGGTAGGCTTAACCTCGCTCTGGGCAACGGTAAAGGTTGCCGTTTTGCAGCTCTCAAGCATAGCCATAGCCTGATCCTTTGTAGCAAAACGCTCTGGATACTCAGCCTTGAAAACTATCTTCTCACTATCCTCCACAGAGTAGAACTGCGCCACAACGCGGTAGTAACTTGTTGCATTATGGGCGATAATATCTCTTTCGCGCTCAACGATAAGCCTTACAGCTACACTCTGCACACGACCTGCTGAGAGTGCTGGCTTAACCTTCTTCCAGAGAATTGGCGAGAGCTCAAAGCCTACAATACGGTCAAGCACACGACGCGCCTGCTGTGCATTAACAAGATTAAGGTCTACAGTGCGAGGGTTCTCAATAGCGTGAAGGATAGCGTTTTTAGTAATCTCGTGGAATACAATACGCCTTGTGCGCTCCACTGGCAGACCCAGCACCTCAGTAAGGTGCCATGCAATAGCCTCTCCCTCACGGTCTTCATCGGATGCAAGCCATACAGCGTCTACCTTTGATGCTAAACGGGTAAGCTCATCAACAACCCTCTTCTTCTCTGACGAAACCTCGTAACATGGAGCAAAACCATTATCTATATCTACACCCAATCCCTTCTTGGCAAGGTCGCGGATATGTCCAAAGCTGGACTTTACAATATAGTCCTTGCCGAGGAATCGTTCTATCGTTTTTGCCTTTGCAGGCGACTCTACAATAACCAGATTTTGCATTATATACTATTTTTCTGTTTACGCAACGAAACCTAAGTCGTTAGCTTAGGTTTCACTTATATTGCTCTACTTTCTGTTTTTCAACTACTTAACCATCGTATAGGTCATCTCCAAATGAATTGGTGCCCTATTGCTTGTTGAACCTTGAAGCTCGGTATGCTTAAATGTATAAGGTGATATAGCTTCAGGACCGAGGTATATGGCACGCGGAGTGACCGTCTCGTCATAATCTTCAATCTTCTCCAATGAGTTTACATAGTTATACAGACGTTGCATAAAGCCTGTGATATCCATCTCATAGCAACCACGGCTACGGTTCAGATAACCACCATACGACAGCTCTGTATTGTAATTTGTCTCATACTCTGGGTCATAGTCAGCAATGCAGTTGAGCTTGCTATAGCCTATATATGAACCTAAGCGGGTGATTGAGTTATTCATCAGCGGCGTGAGCAGGTGGGCGTTGTTGATATTCTCGTCCCAGTTATAGTCTGCACCCTTAAGATAGACATACAATCGGCACTGATTGATTCCAACGGCACGATACTTAGTATCAGCATTCTCAGGGTCAAGGTACGAAGCCCTCTTAAGCTCTGCAAGGAACTCGTCAGTAAAGTAAATCTCAGTAGCTACGCCAGCAAAACCCTCAACATAGCACTCAGCAACCTCGTCACGGGCGCTATTTGGAAGCTTTTTGCCATCCTTATCATAAGCGGCAAAGTCTATACCGTCCAAAAGCGAGCCTGAGTAGTCATGCTTAATGCTATTGACAGAGATATTAAGCACATCCTCTGGTCCCTCAATAAAGTTACCATAGTCATCTCTATATCCGTCTAAAGTCTCGTCATAGAAGTAGTAATTTGCGCCGATAGTATCCTGGATGAGCGTAGGGTCCTTTGGATTACGATTTCGGCCCATCAACTGAAGTCCAGAGCTCTTAAGGTCAAAGCTATATAGTGAACCACGCTTTGTCTTATCTACACTCTCAAGCACAGGCTTAATATAGATACCGTGGAATCTCTGCTGCCACTTCTTCTCGCTACTATAGAGGCTATCCGTATCCTTAGCATAGCCATCCCACTCCTTATTTGTGTCATAATCCTCAGGGATAAGCATCATACGACGCACAAAATCCCAAGTCTGACCATTGCGCGACATATCTACAGGCGTAAGGTCTATAGTACGGGTATTCGGACCTGTCTTTTCGCCATCTGGGAAGGTAAAGGTAAACAGAGGCTTACTTGAGTCATAAGCACTCTCCATAGTACAATTTGAGTATGCCGAGGTATCTGCAGCATTTACAACGCTACCAAGCAGAGGCTTATTAAGCTCATAAATCTCATACCTTACAGGTGTCAGAGTATCCACGCCATAGTCGTTAATAGTAAGGACAAGGGTCATAGTGTCAAAGATTGGCTTATATCCAAAACCAGTCTCCTTATCCACGCTATTCATAAAGATTATAGAGGATGCCAGGGCAGAAGAGCGCATACCGAAGGTGTCGTTATGCTCAACACCGATATATCCATTATTCACATTACTTGAGAGCAATGAGTCGGTATGGTAGAGCGAGGTGCGGAAGAATTTACCCTCTCGCTCAATATACTCACTCTTATCCTCTGTGCTTGTTGCAGCATTAAAGACGATAACCTTGCCACCCTTAAACCTCAAGTGGCGCATCTCCATCTTCTGATGGTCGGGAATTATATCGTAACCAAGCTCGCTATCTACATCCGCCGAGCAGCCTACTGAAATGAGCGCAACAGCCGCTAAAACAAGTAGGTGCAACGACGACAGTTTAATTTTCAAACAGTTCATCATAGAATTGTGTATAGTTCTCATAAAAACACTCACTCTCTGGCGCTACATACTCCATAACCCTCTTACCGGCAGCCTTAGCCTTCTCAAGCAGTGAAGGATCTACCGAGGCGGAGCCAGCAATAACACCATCAACCTGTGACATAACGAAACTATAGAGATTTTCGTATGAAGGAGTGTCAATAATTGATATATTTTCGTCACCCATACCCTCACCGGTGAGTTTTTTACCCAACTCGGCACTCAGTGGAGTGGTAAAGCGGTCCTCATAGAGTGAGCTGACAATCTTAACATCGCGGAAGATTGGGTCGTTATTAAAGACCTTGCGAAGATAGAGTGGCACGATAGAGGAGAACCAGCCATGGCAGTGTACAACATCTGGAGTCCAGCGCAATTTCTTCACCGTCTCAAGCACGCCACGCGCAAAGAATACCATGCGCTCGTCATTATCCGCAAACTCCTCACCATTCTCATCACGCACAACAGCACGACGAGAGAAGAAGTCCTCATTGTCAATAAAGTATATCTGTATGCGTGCTGACGGTATAGATGCCACCTTGATAATCAGCTGATGGTCATTGTCATCAATAATAAGGTTCATACCCGACAGACGGATAACCTCATGGAGCTGATTACGACGCTCGTTGATGCAGCCATAACGAGGCATGAAGGTGCGAATCTCGTTTCCGCGCTCCTGCATCGCCTGCGATAGCTCACGACAAAGCTTTGACTCCTCGTTCTCAGGAAGATAAGGCATTATCTGCTGGCAGATATATAGAATCTTGTGTTTTGCCATAAATAGTTATTTTACTCTGCAAATTTAGCAATTTTTTTCTACAAAATCAACATCGCATCGCCGTAAGTACCAAAACGATAACCCTCGGCAACAGCCACCTCATAGGCGTGCATAACCTTCTCATATCCACCAAAGGCTGCAACCATCATCAGCTGCGTAGACTCAGGAAGATGCAGGTTAGAGACCATAGCATCAGCAACGGTAAAGTCGTAAGGGGCAAAGATAAACTTATTTGTCCAACCTGACTGAGGCTTAATCATGCCGTGTGTAGAGACAACGGTCTCAAGAGTACGCATAACAGTAGTACCGATAGCGACAACCTTATGACCCTCGCTCTTTGCGCCGTTAATCTCAGCAGCCGCCTGCTCAGTTACAAAGTACTGCTCAGAGTCCACCTTATGCTTTGACAAATCCTCAACATCTACACTACGGAAGTTTCCAAGACCAGCGTGCAGAGTGATAAATGTGCGCTCAATGCCCTCAATCTCCATCCACTTAAGCAGATGCTTTGAGAAGTGCATACCCGCTGTAGGGGCAACAACAGCACCCTCCTTCTCTGCAAAGATTGTCTGATAACGCTCGCTATCCTCTGGCTCAACGGTCTTGCGCACCCAGCGTGGCAGCGGGGTCTCACCAAGGCGGTAGAGAGTCGCCTTAAACTCCTCATAACTACCGTCATAGAGGAATCGCAGTGTACGACCGCGAGAGGTAGTATTATCAATAACCTCAGCACCAAGAATATCATCCTCACCAAAGTAGAGCTTGTTACCAATACGAATCTTACGCGCAGGGTCTACAAGCACATCCCACAGACGAAGCTCCTGATTGAGCTCACGGAGCAGGAAAATCTCAATCTCGGCACCAGTCTTCTCCTTATTTCCATAAAGACGAGCTGGAAAGACCTTTGTATCGTTAAACACAAAGCGGTCCTTCTCCTTAAAATAGCTCAAAATATCCTTGAAAATACGATGTTCAATCTCGCCTGTATCCTTATGCAGCACAAGCAGACGCGACTCGTCACGGTTAATAGTCGGATACTGTGCTATCAGTTCCGGCTTAAAATCAAATCCGTAATGTGAAAGTTTCATATTCTATCTTTTGCGTTTACAAAAAGAGTATCAATATTTTTACGAAATTTTCATCATTTTGTTTCACTGTCAGACAACTTTTTCAAAAAATCTTCAAGTTGCATGGCATTTTCAACTCTAAAGTCGCCACTTGCTGTGCGACGCAATGATGTTAGGTACGCTCCGCTATTAAGTCCCTCGCCTATCTCCTGAGCCAGTGAGCGGATATATGTTCCCTTGCTGCACTCTACACGAATGCGGATTTTCGGCAGCTCATACTGCTCAAGGGTTATTGAGTAGATGTTAATTAGCGCCTTCTTAAGCTCTATCTCCTCGCCCTGACGCGCAAACTCATAGGCACGAACTCCCTCAACCTTCTTTGCCGAGTAGAGCGGTGGTGACTGCAATCGCTCCCCCTCAAGGCTCTTAAGCACAGCCTCCACAGCCTGCTGTGTGATATGCTCTATAGGGAAAGTTCTATCTACTGGATGCTCCATATCGTAGCTCGGCGTTGTTGCTCCAAGCATCAACTCGGCAACATACTCCTTACGCTCCGCCTGCAGGGCATCTACACGCTTGGTTGCACGACCGATGCAGACCAGAAGCACACCTGTTGCAAGAGGGTCAAGCGTTCCTGCATGTCCTACCTTAATCTTGCGATAGCCCATCCTCTGCAGGCGAAACTTAACCTTGCGCACAACATCTGCCGAGGTCCACTCAAGTGGCTTATCAATAACGGCTACATAGCCATCCTCAACCAAATTTATATCTTTCATATCTTAAAATATATACGCGGCAAGTGCAACTACCCCCGCAATAGCGCAGTAAATAGCAAACCAGATAAGTTTTCCGCGCTTAACAATATCAATCATCCACTTGCAAGCGATACAGCCAGTGATAAATGCCGTTACAAAGCCCGCAACAAGAGGCAGGGTCTCTACCCCACCGCCAAAGTCGCCCTTTAGACAGTCAAGCAGCGCATTTCCCAAGATTGGAGGCAACACCATAAGGAATGAGAACTGAGCAACGCTCTCCTTCTTATTACCCAGCAGCAGACCCGTAGCAATGGTAGAGCCAGAGCGAGAGAGTCCAGGAAGCACCGCCACCGCCTGTGCAAGACCAATAATAAATGCGTCACGATAGGACAAACTCTCCTTCTGACGAGGCTTGGCGTAGTATGCAAAAGAGAGCAGCGCGGCAGTTACGAGCAACATCACACCCACAACGGCGATAGATGAGAACGCCGCCTCAATATAATCCTTGAAGAAAAGACCCACAATACCTACTGGAATCATTGAGATAACAATCTTGAGGAGATACGCCTGCTCAGCGGTAAAGGTACGGCTAAAAATACCCTTGAGGAGCTTCCAAATCTCCGCCCACAGAATAACAACGGTACTAAGCACCGTTGCGGCGTGGAGCGTAAGGCTAAAAGTTAGATTACTCTCTGGGTTAAGGTCAGTACCTAAAATCTCATTTGCCAACTGCAGATGTCCGCTACTTGAGACAGGCAGAAACTCCGTAAGCCCCTGCACAACACCCAATATTATCGCCTGTAAAGTATCCATATCTCAAAAACAAAAATTAAGCGTGCAAAGATACAAATTTATTCCCAAACAAAAAAAGGTGCGCCCCACATAAAAATGGAACACACCTATCTATATAGGGAAACATTCTACTTCATCGCGCAGTGAGTCACCAAAGGCATGACTTGCAGAGTCATTGAGATAGTTGTTTTTCACTATTGAGCCCGTGCTGTAGCGCTATCAAGCGTCGTCTCGGTTAGGGCAAGACAAATTTCGCCTTTGTATCGGTATAATTCTGCCCGTCAAGGTATGTTTTTCCTGCCGCCGACACGCAGACTGGTATCTCCGTCAGGTCAAGCGACGAGCCGATACCATTAAACATACTTTTCACTGTTGGACTATGACTAAATGTAAAAGACTGCAAATCAAGTTCTGCAAGAGCTCTACACTCTTGGAACATATAGTTCATAGAGGATACCTGCGAGGTGTTGAAGTTTGAAACATCAAGCGACTGTAGGCATCGGCAGGAGTCGAACATAAATCGCATATCAGTTACCTTGGAGGTGTCAAAACCAGACAAATCAAGCGAGGTGAGGTTATAGCAACCATTAAACATTTCCATCATATCCGTCACCTTTGAGGTATCAAAGCCCGACAAATCAAGCGAGACAAGTTTAAGGCAAGATGAGAACATAGCGCTCATACTAGTCACATTTGAGGTATCAAAACCAGACAAGTCAAGCGAGGTTAGACTACTGCAAAGATGGAACATCCTCTCCATATTGGTCACATTGGAGGTATTAAAGCCCGACAAATCAAGTGAGGCAAGACTTTCGCAACCAAAGAACATATTCTTCATATTTGTCACCTTGGAGGTGTCAAAACCAGACAAATCAAGTGTGGTAAGATAAACGCAACTATCAAACATAGCGAACATATTCGTCACCTTTGAGGTATCAAAGCCCGATACATCAAGTGTGGCAAGATTCTGGCAGCCAAAGAACATACCGATCATACTAGTCACATTTGAGGTATCAAATCCCGACAAATCAAGTGAAGTAAGACTACCACAATCTGAGAACATATTGTCCATATTGGTCACATTGGAGGTATCAAAACATCCACCGAAGTCAACAGTGGTGAGCGACGACAAAGCACTAAACATATCGGAGCAATCATCAGGGGCAACAAATCCAACAGCGTTAGTATGAAACTCTAATGTATAGCCATTAGTAACAAAACCTGCATAATTGCCATATAAATCGGAAAAACTTGGTGTAAAGTCCGAGCTACTTGGTACAAACTTTATTGTTCTACAATTAGCCTTTTCCGTTTTGAACATTTCGTTCAACCCCCAACCATTGACGTCAATATAAAAGTAGGATCGGGCATCAAGGGCATAGCTTTTACCGGCAACAGTGTTAAATGATATTTGCCTCTCTACTGGTAATTCATTGTCTCTGTTCACTACAATATTAGTACCCTCTGCAAAGGTTCCGTAGAGGTAGGCGTTACCCTTCTGGTCAGCCGTAAGCGTAAAGTCACCGCTATAACTCTCCACCCCACCTGCAGGGGTATATTCGCCCGATATTTTCACCTCCAACTCTGCGCCAGGACTTGCAACGAAACGCAGACGGCTATAGTCGCGCTTGGCACTATTGAAAGTAATGGTCATTATTCCATCTTCCACTTCGCTGTCGCCAGATAAGTATTCTGTCATACCCAACTGAATACCGTTTCTCAACTGCATCGTGCCCTCTTCAGTAACTTCATAGCACGGTGCATAGATAACACTGACAGTGGGCGTCTCATTATCAAGATACAAGAATCTTGCATCTGTGCTCCACGATGTGCCGTCGTAGGTAAGTACAGCGTTCTGTGCGCCATACCTCTTTGAGGTCAGGGTAACAATAATTTGGTCGCCATCCTCCCACTCTGTCTTACCAACATCTTGAGTGCCGATAGCACGGGTGTCATGGCTTTCACCAAAAGCGGGGAAATCGCTTACCAAGAATTGCAAAGAGGTTGTTTCTTGTGGCAAAAACTCTTCTTGCGAACAAGAAACAAAGAGTACAGATAACAGAGTACAGAGTACAGATGTTATCCAACCTATTTTTTTAGTAATATTCATATATTTCATATTATTGATTATTTTTGGCGGTTTTAATACTTGAAGCGAGCAATGCGCTTACTTCTTTAATGTCAATAGCCAATGAGTCATATTCAGACTGAGTGATGATTTCGCTTTCTACGAATAATTCAAGCCAGTAGAGCGTTTCATCAGCCTCTTTGAGTGCAATAGATAACTTATTTACAAAATCGGCTTTGCTCTGTGCAGAATAACTTTCTCGAACATTTGCGCCAATACTTGTACCCGAGCGCAGAATTTGCTTGGCAAGGACAAACTCTCGTTTCTCATCGGTGAGGTACTTATAGAATCGTATAACCCTTACTGCAAGAGCTTTACTTTTCTGATGCGTTACACTATTATTCATATCTGTTATCTGTACTCTGTACTCTTATTTAATCTCTTCCTCATCGCTCCATCCATCTCCAAACGGGCTGTCAAAATCGCCCATTGATATTTGCTCAATAGTCACCTTATCCTTACCCACTTTCACGCTGATAGTATAGTGAGTGCCACTGGACAGCACCTCGGTTTTGTTGATTGTGTCAATATTATCCAACGAGGCAGTGGCGGTGAAGAGGCGACCGCTCTCCATTGTGATGCGCAAAGCAAGAGCCTCTGCCTCGCTCGGCAAAGCATAACCACAGTAGGTTAGACCACTGCCATACAAGGCAATGTTGGTATTTGTGCCATACTCGCCAAGCGTAGCACCCGGAAGAGTCCAATCAGCCATGCATGGAACATCAACCAGTTCAACACTCTTTATGCCGTCCCACGCGTCAATGTCTGTGCCCGTGGTAACATTTACCGTCACCTTTGCCATCAAGTGCTTCATCTTGATGGCGGCAGGATTACTGTTCAGCGGTGCATACTCGCCATAGAGGTAGTCGTAGTTGTCGTAATCATCGCCGTATGCTTCGGGCAGGGTGATTTGAACTTTGCCCTCGGTCGGCTCTGCATAGGGATAGTAGGCTGCTATCTGCTGCTTCTTGCCATTGTTCTCGAAGAGCACCACGGTTTCAGCATCCAGCTCCCAAAAACCATTGCGGTAGGTCCACTTGATGTTGTCGCCCTTATAGCTATCACCGGTTGTAGAGTACACATACACACCGATGCTGCCTTCTTCGAGGCGGTCATTGTTGATGGTGGCGCGTGTGGTCAGTTCCGCCACACCAGCCGAAGCAATGGCAAGGGGAGTATCCTTCATTGAGCCTAAAGGCTCGATTTCTTGCTGTTCGCAAGAAATAAAGAGTACAGATAACAGAGAACAGATAACAGATGTTATCTTTCTCATTCCATTATTGATATTTTTACTTTTCATATACTACTTATTTCCTTTTGATGTTTTAATACTTGAAACGAGCAATGCGCTTATCTCTTTAAGGTCGGCAGCAAGCGAATCGAACTCGGATTGAGTGATAATTTCGCTCTCAACTAACAGTTCAAGCCAGTAGAGCGTTTCGTCAGCTTCTTTCAGCGCTATATGTAGCTTGCTGATGAAATCCGCCTTACTTTGTGCGGAGTAACTTTCACGGACATTAGCACCGATACTGGTACCCGAGCGCAGAATTTGCTTGGCAAGCACAAATTCGTGCTTCTCTTCAGTGAGATACTTGTAAAAGCGTATTATTCTCACCGCAAATGCCTTACTCTTCTGATGTGTCACACTCTTATTCATATCAATTATCTGTTCTCTGTTATCTGTTCTCTGTTATCTGTTCTCTGTTATCTGTACTCTGTACTCTATTATTTTTTAATCACCGGATAATTCTCTCCCTGCTCCCATAACTCACCAAGTTGGGTGGCGATTGTGTTGTTCCTGAGGTCGTCCTCGGTAACCGCTGTGATTTCGACGTTGTCACTACCGGGTTTCAGATCCGAATCGCTGTGTACTGCCTCAAGACCGTCATGGGCGAGGTAGTAGCAGTTCTTGATT
>SUZO01000010.1:30910-61411 GCA_015059805.1 Rikenellaceae bacterium | reverse complement strand
GCTTTTTTACCATAAAAAATAGAGATTAGTAGAAACCGGTTTCTACTAATCTCTAAAATATCGCTGTAATTTCCAAATTTATAGGCAATTACATTTTTAATCAAGCGCCGCTTTTGGCATCATTACCAAAATCTTGAAAATAGATTTTTAGTATTCATATATAATCAAATAAAAAGTTCTCCAAATATTATCATTACTACCACCACCCACTAAAATTAGTTGTTCTTTAGCGATTTAGAGTGCCGACAATCAGAAAACAGGATTGCCGTTCACCATCTTGACTGGCGGAGCAATAACAATATCGTATACTGCTGGTATGGTATCTGCAGGGTAGACCTCGCGCCAATCAAAGAATGGAGTATGAGCGTTTAGGGTATCTATCAGTTGCACATAGTTCTGTGGCGGAATGTTGTGGTATGTAAGACTATCCAGCACGAGGCTGTAACTGCGAACACGACCCTTTGCACCTATGGTAAATTGGTAGCGGCTATTCATATTAACCTCCCTCCCAATGCGCAGAAGGCTGTTTACACGAT
The DNA here is from genome assembly GCA_015059805.1 of Rikenellaceae bacterium. Lineage (GTDB taxonomy): Bacteria > Bacteroidota > Bacteroidia > Bacteroidales > Rikenellaceae > Alistipes. The sequence continues at coordinate 60,875 of SUZO01000010.1, read as the reverse complement.
GAATCAACTCGTTGTGACCAGTTCTTTTGTTACCGCTAAAGTCGCGCTCTGTCCATTTCATTTCGGCTTTTAGATTCTCAAAGAGCATGTGGCTATTGACCTTCCAGAACTCCATATCCGTAGTGTCTATGGGCAGAACATCAACCTTGTAGCACCTCATAAGTAACTTTCTCCTCTGTTTTGGATTGCCACCGACAAACCTCAATAAAGAGGGTCTATTGTCCACAAAAGTGCGCACTCTGTATCCGCCTATCAGCGTATCTAATGCAGGGGTGCAGCGTACCAAAGGCTCGTTTCTATCTACGACATAAGGGGTATAGACGACCGTGTAAAAATCCACATCCCAAGCATCAACTAACCCCAATGGATTCTTCTTAACAATTATCGTATCAGCATCCTGTCCAATAACCACCATCGGACAGAGCAACAACATTATCGCAAATAGAACTTTTGTCATGCTAGTAATTTCTTAAAATATCAATCCAATAGCTCCAATAACCCCAATCATAATCGTCGTTTCTATGTTGATCATACCCAGTAGGACTATTTAGCCATAACTCAAATATATCCGCAAATCCATCTAAAAACGCATCCTCATCAAAAAATTGCCACGGATCATTTTTGAACTCTGAACTACTTGTATCCGCACCACTGAAACAGACATCAAAAAAATGATAAATAACGCTTACTTGACTACCGTCTTCCAGGGTTATTACTGCATCAATACTACCAAGTTCTGTCAAGCATCCCTCTTTTGTAGTATAATCCATTAAAGCAGTGATCATCTTCGCTTCAAACTCTGTTTCCGCCCTAGTATCACACATTAGGTTCCAGCCTTTTATGACTTCTTGATATGCATGAAAACACTCCTCAAAAATAGCCTTGGACACATCCTCCTTTGATCTAAACTCTACAATACCGCCACAAAGATATCTACCAGGGGTATCTATTTGATTATTAAATCTAAATATCAATTCTATATTCCGAAAAGCAGATGGCATAGTTAATAAGGCAATATAAACTGCTTCTTTTTCTTCCTTTGAAGCTTTCCCTTCTATCTGCGCAAAAGGGCATAGTAAAATATATTCGTCAAGATTATAATCATCCTCATCATCAAATTCCTCCTCTTCCACGTCGCCCTCAGACTCAGTGCTATTCCCAGAATCATCCATTCCCCAATTTGGATCATCTGTAACATCAGAATCAGCGCCAGGATCGTCCTCCTGATTTTCCTCATCCTCTACAGGGGTTGTCTCCACTGGAACAGGATCTATTGGATTTGTACCCCCTGGAACTTCTACAACAATCTCCATCTCCCCATTGTCTGTATAGGTTGTATTTGCGTAAGGGTTTGCTGGATCTGGCTCAGCATCCAAATTAGAGTCAGCTTCTGCCTCGGGATCTGTAACCTCCTCTTCGTTAAAATCATTCTCACCCTCTCCAGAATCGTCTGAGTAAACGCCCTGACCTATCTGTGAGTCATCTACAGCATCACATAAAATAAATTGCTTCTCTAATTTTTTGATAATTTTTCGCATAAAGATAATAATTTTTTGTGACTATGCCATAACATAGTCTGGTTTCTAATAAACTTTGATTGTTTTGAACTGTTGATGTATAGAAAAAACTATACGCTTATTGAATCGATTCAGTTGCAAATATACAATCCTCAATATGCGGTTGACAAGAGGGCAAAGTAAAAAAATATATATTTATGGTTATGTGTCAATGCTACAGCACTTTGTACTGTTAGATTAGTTAAAATTTACTTAGAGGGGCATACTGTGTAATAAATAATAGGTCAACTAATCAGTTTTAAGGTATGAGATTAATATGATGCAGTTGTTCTGTGTAAGACACTACTAAAAACAATAACTATTAAGGCTCATACTAGAAGACAATAAGAAATTATGTAGTTTAGATTAGTTGGTAATTTATATGATAAGGGGACCGCACAACACACAACTGGCAGTCCCCTTTTCGGTATAGAGTAAAACTACTTCGCGTAGCTTACAGAGCGGGTCTCGCGGATAACGGTAATCTTCACCTGACCCGGATAGGTCATCTCATCCTGAATGCGCTTTGCAATGTCGTGTGACAGTGCCTCAGACTCAGCATCAGAGAGCTTATCAGCACCAACAATCACTCTGAGCTCACGACCTGCCTGGATAGCGTAGGTCTTAACAACGCCGTTGTATGAGAGGGCGATATCCTCCATCTCCTTGAGTCGCTTGATGTACGACTCAATAACCTCACGGCGAGCACCTGGGCGCGCACCAGAGATAGCATCGCAGACCTGAATAATCGGAGCAATCATAGACGTCATCTCCACCTCATCGTGGTGAGCACCAATGGCGTTGCAGACATCAGCCTTCTCCTTGTACTTCTCGGCAAGCTTCTGACCAATTATTGCGTGTGGCAACTCTGGCTCATCATCTGGCACCTTACCAATATCGTGCAACAGACCAGCACGGCGAGCAGTCTTAGGATTAAGACCAAGCTCGGCAGCCATAATACCTGCAAGGTTGGCTGTCTCACGGGCGTGCTGGAGCAGGTTCTGACCGTATGAAGAGCGGTACTTCATCTTACCAATCAGACGAATAAGCTCTGGATGCAAGCCGTGAATACCGAGGTCAATAGCTGTACGCTTACCCACCTCAACAATCTCCTCCTCAATCTGCTTCTTAACCTTAGCAACCACCTCCTCAATACGAGCAGGATGGATTCGTCCGTCAGTTACAAGCTGGTGCAGAGCTAAACGAGCAATCTCACGACGTACAGGGTCAAAGCCACTGAGGATAATCGCCTCTGGAGTGTCATCAACGATAATCTCAATGCCAGTAGCCGCCTCAAGAGCGCGAATATTACGACCCTCACGACCGATAATACGACCCTTAACATCCTCAGAGTCAATGTTAAATACCGTCACTGAGTTCTCAATAGCTGTCTCAGTAGCTACACGCTGAATAGAGGCAACGATAATACGCTTAGCCTCCTTTGTTGCAGTAAGCTTAGCCTCCTCAATAGTCTCGTTGATGTATGCTGCAGCCTCGCTCTTTGCCTCAGCCTTCATGTTCTCCACAAGGGTGTTCTTAGCCTCCTCGGAGCTCATTCCAGAGATCTGCTCAAGACGAGCATTCTGCTCGCTCATCAACTCGGCAAGCTCAGCCTTGCGCTGCTCAAGTGCTGCAATCTGAGCCTCCATCTTAGCCTTAACTTTCTCATTCTCAGCAAGCTTGCGCTCCAGCTCCTTCTGCTGCTGTTGCACCGCCTGCTCAGCCTGACGCACACGCTGCTCAGCCTCTCTAATCTTCTGATTACGCTCACTTACAGCGCGATCATGCTCACTCTTGAGTTGTATAAACTTCTCTTTTGCCTGAAGTGCCTTCTCCTTCTTCATCATCTCAGCTTGCGCCTCAGCGTCACGAATAAGCGCCTGCGCACGGGACTTGACCGCCAAGTATGTCAATACTCCCACTATGGCTGAAACAACTACGGCAACTCCTAAAATTGTGATGTATTCCATAGTTTGTTCGGTTAATATATTGTTTTTATAAGTGTCTGTATTTAGCTATTGGCTGTTAGCCATTGGCCATTAGCTATTTTTATAACATTTTTTTGTTGTCAAAATGGTGGATTTACCACGCTCGGCGACAAATGACTGCTAAGGATAGTACAAAACGTACAGCCAAGCAGACATTTGGCGTTAGCGGCAGGGAATACGCCATTATCACAACAAATATTTTGGTGTCAAAATGGTGGATTTACAACGCTCGGCAAGAAAAATTGGTGCAGGATAGTATCAAAACATACAGCCAAGCCAATTTTTCTTGGCAGCGGCAGGAAATACGCCATTATCACAACAAATATTTTGGTGTCAGAGTATAGTAGCTACGGTGCATCGTGATAAATTACTGGATGGGACATACTCCTTGTATTTCCCATTCAGGAATTTGAGGGATGTGCCGTAGATGCTATGCTATCACAACAAAATAAAAAGACCGCAAAGACTCCTTGTTAGGTAATGACGAATCTGTAAAATAAGTCATGTGTGGGGTTCTGCTTGTTTTCGCAACCTTCCATCGGTACCAGCGGTACTCACCGTTTCCGGCTACAAGGCCTGGTTTTGATAGTTGAGACTGCCCCAATGTAAAAAGTGTTCAGTTTCGCAAAACGAAAGGAATCTATGCGGGTAGATTTTAGTATGTAAAGAACGGTAAGAGTCTACTTTAGGCGACTCTCAATCTTCTTTATAAGTTCTGTAATAGTCTGGCTATCAATATCAACACTATTCTCACTCTCTAAGCAGGTAAGCTCTACGGCAAGGTCAAGCGCCACGCGAGCAAGGAAGTCGCGGTCGTTGTATCCGTCAGTCTTTTCCGCCATTAGCTCAACAAGCTGAGCATTGAGTCTGCGCTCACCTATGCGATAGACCTCCTCCAACTGATCAGGTATATCGAGTTCATATCTCTTGTTGAGTAGTGTAAATGTATGTTTCCTAATAGCCATACTCGTCCAATGTCATCCTAAATTTTTGCCGAGACAATCTCTATGCACTTTTCAACCTCCCGCAATAAACGGTTAATCTGTGCACGCGCAGCCTTATTATCGCCACCACCAGTGACCATTGCACCGGTAAGCTTTGCCTGCGCAAGTGCTCGCTCGGAGTCAGAGAGTTGCTGCTGAAGAGTTCTAATTTTGCGCTGCTGTGCCGCTGTAAGCATCTGTAGGCGCTCAAGTTCCTCAGTTGCAAGAGTGTACTTTTCAAGCATTGTGTCAATGCTCTTCTCCAACCTTTGTACAATCTCATTCTCTGCCATAATCTCACTATTATACTACAAAGATAGTATCTTTTTTGATAACTTCCAAACTTTTTATATCAAACAGAGTTATCTCACAGAATTAAAATATTTGTTTATCGCTATTTTCGCAACAAAATTTGTATCTTTGCACTGTTATGAAGCAACATTGGAAAGCGGGAACGATGATCTCTCCTGTGCCAGCAGTGCTGGTGAGTTGTGGAGATATAGATGGACAGAAGAATATTATTACCATCGCTTGGACGGGAACGATATGCTCCGAGCCGGCGATGTGTTATATCTCTGTGCGCCCTGAGAGGCATTCGTATGAGATGATTCGCCGCAGTGGCGAGTTTGTCATCAACCTCACCACAGAGGCTCTTGCCCGTGCAACAGATTGGTGCGGTGTGCGTTCTGGTAGGGATTTTGACAAGTTTGAGTATTGCGGTCTTACTGCTGAGCGATGCAAGAGTGTCAGTGCTCCAGCAATTAAGGAGTCACCAGTAAACATCGAGTGTAAAGTTAGGCAGATAATACCTCTTGGCTCGCACGATATGTTTATTGCTGAGGTTATAGGGGTTATGGTTGATGAGTCGCTCCTTGACCCTCAGAGCGGCAAGCTTGACTTAAGTCGCGCCCATCTGCTTGGCTATGCACATGGAGAGTACTACGCTTTGGGTGAGAAACTTGGAACTTTTGGCTGGACAGTCAAGGGTTCAACACTTAAAAAGGAGAAGAAAGGTAAAAAGTAATATGGAACAGCAGGAGTATCTACAGAATTTTGAGAAGGCGCTTGCCGAGCAGCTCACAAAATCGCTCTCAGACAAGGGTCTACTTGGTGGTTATACCTTTGAGGTTGAGGAGCTTGCAGAACTTTGGCATCGCTGTGCGCCAGATTATATGGCAGATGCAGTGCCACAGATTGCCGACTATCCATTAGCAGCTATTGCGTGGGCAGCATACTTTGGTGCAGGAGCAGCAGTGCTGTGGGATAGGCAGGAGATTGCAAAGGAGGAGAATGTTTACCTCCGCCTACGCGATGCGCGTGGTTTTGACGAGATGGACGAGTATGCGGACTATCTGATGCTTGACAACGGCATTAAGCAGGCTGATATTGAGAAGCTTGAGGATGCACTACGCAGTGCCGCACAGAGCGCTGAAACTGCCATTCGCAAGGAGGGCATAGAGCCTCAGAGTGTTATGGCGTTCCATATCTTTGCGCGCGTGGTTAAGGTATTCTTTGTACTTGGAGTATCGGCTGCGCTCCACCTTATGGGATATAAGTACGAGAAGGTTAAGGTTGATTTACCGAGCTAATGTACACACTTCGTCTGACAACATCGTATGCCGAGAATTGGCGTTACAACATCATGATTTCCCTCAGCATGCGCGACAACGAGGGCAATCAGGTGGGCTATCACTCTACGGAGGACTCGCCACTACCAGTGGGTAGCAATAGCGACTCTGCCCCAGAGGGTTGGCTTCGCCGCCGCGAGGTTGCTTTGGGGTTTGAGCAGTGCCACAGCGTGCGATTCTATGTCTACATATTGCCAAACTCTCTTCCACCAACCACTACCCTCGCGGGCTTTGAGTGCGCATTTGCATTGCAAGTGAAGATTTTAAGGGGAGAAGAGGAGGTCTTTGCTGATAAGCTTATGGTAAACTGCTTTGGTGGTTGTGGCAAGGAGTATATTGTAACAATGCCAACGGAGTAGTAAAATAGCAACAATAAAAAAATCAGCCAGAGCAGATGTTCTGGCTGATTTTTCATTATGGGTATAACTTATACAATACCCTGCTCAAGCATAGCCTGCGCCACCTTCATAAAGCCAGCGATATTTGCACCCTTGACGTAGTTGATATAACCATCCTCCTGAGTGCCATACTTTACACATGCAGCATGGATAGACTCCATAATATAGTGTAGCTTTTGGTCTACCTCGGCAGCTGACCAGCTAAGGTGCATAGCATTCTGGGTCATCTCAAGACCAGATGTTGCTACGCCACCAGCATTGACAGCCTTACCTGGTGCAAAGAGGATACCCGCACCCTGGAAAGTAGCGATAGCCTCAGGGGTACAACCCATATTTGAGACCTCAGCAGCGCACCAAGTGCCGTTAGCAATAAGCTCTGCGGCATCATCACCATTAAGCTCATTCTGGAAGGCACATGGAAGGGCGATGTCACACTTAATGCTCCACGCCTTCTTGCCTGGGATAAATGTTGCATCTGGGAACTTCTCAGCAAATGGTGCTACAATATTGCGATTTGATGCACGCAGGACGAGCATATAGTCAAGCTTCTCCTTGTTCATACCCTCTGGGTTATATACAACGCCATCAGGGCCAGAGATAGCGATAACCTTAGCGCCCAGCTCCGTAGCCTTTGTAGCAGCACCCCAAGCGACATTACCGAAGCCAGAGATAGCCACTGTAGCACCCTTGATGCTCTTGCCTGCCTTTGCGAGCATATGCTCAACAAAGTAGAGCGCGCCGAAGCCCGTAGCCTCAGGGCGAATAAGCGAGCCACCCCAAGTCATACCCTTACCTGTAAGTACGCCAGTGTTATACTCACGAGCCAGTTTCTTGTACATGCCGTACATATAACCTATCTCACGACCACCAACGCCAACATCACCCGCAGGAACATCGGTATCTGGACCAATATTGTTCCACAACTCCCACATAAATGCCTGGCAGAAGCGCATAATCTCTGCATCAGACTTACCCACTGGGTCAAAGTCACTACCACCCTTAGCGCCACCCATAGGAAGAGTAGTCAGCGCGTTCTTAAATGTCTGCTCAAAACCTAAGAACTTAAGCATAGATGGATTTACAGCCTTATGGAAACGAATACCGCCCTTGTAAGGACCTATGGCACTATTAAATTGGATACGATAGCCAAGATTTGTCTGAATCTCGCCACGGTCATCAACCCAAGTGACGCGGAAGGTAAAGATGCGATCAGGCTCAACCATGCGCTCAACAATCTTAGCCTTCTCAAACTCAGGATGGAGATTGTAAACCTCCTCTATAGACTCTAAGACCTCCTGCACAGCCTGCAGGTACTCATTCTCCCCTGGATGCTTGCGCTCCAGGTCTGCCATGATAGTTTGTACTTTCATATTATAAGTAGTTTTAAGGTATTTCCTTTACAAAGATAATCAAAAACTCTGCAAATCCAAAAGAAATCGTCTAATTCTTACTTTGCAACAATACAAAAGCAGATAACACTCAGGACGGGAAAGAGTAAAAAAACTTACCCAAAACAGGGAGATTAGGGAAGTTAGCGAAACATCACTAATCTCCTTAAACTCCTTAATCTCACTACTATTAACAACGCGCCCGACTTCTAAGGTCGGGCGCAAAGATTAAAGTCTAAAGCCTAAATAGTCGCTTCGCTCCTAAAAAGCGGAGACGGCGCGCACACAACTGTATTGGTACTTAATGGCGTAGTAGGTGTCGCCGCGCATATCGACACACCACGCGCAGAACACACCTGATGAATTTTCATTATAATCTTCCTCCGTTGACGACCAGTACCACTCCAATTCGCCTCTATTATACAACTTTGTACCACCTCTTGCTATGAGTGTACGATTAACAGCGTCGTGAACAACGGTGTTTAGCGTAAAGACCTTCAACTCCTCTATTGACGGCAGGTACCAACCTTTGCCAAGGTGTGCGCACCACTTAAAGGCAGGGTATTTGGTTTTCCAACCAGAGATAGCCTTAACCTTTGCCATATTTGCTGCACCGTCTGCCTTACTATCAGCACCTATATAACGTTTTTGTTCTGCACTATCAGATGCCCATTGCAATAGCTCTGCTGACTGCTTCATACTCACAATCTTTCCATGGCGACCTCCATCTGCGATTTCAAACACTACGCCCTTCTTGCCATTTTCGTTATAGTAGTCGCCAACCTTATAGGTTTTAGTTTGTGCAGGTGTCTGAGTAGGTGCTGCGACCATCTCCACATCCTGTCTAAAGGCGATGCTTTTGCGGTGAACGGCGATATTTTGCTGGGCAGTGCTACTGCCAAACTTATAGGTCAGCGTATGCATACCAGGGGTAACGTCAAGCACCGAGAGTTGGCAGTTTTCATCCGTCACACCCTTATAGTTGCCATCAAGAAGAATCTCCACATCGGGGATATTTGAGATAACGACAATAGAGTATAGTTGATTAAGGCTCGCCAGCATCTCGTACTCTCTGTTACCCTCAAGGTTGAGCGTTACCTCGTTACTCTCGCCAAAGTTTGGATGAACGACATAGAAGCGGGTGTTTGGTTTGGCGGTCATCTCAAGGATTAGCACATTATCAAAATACTGAGCCACCTTTTGCTTTGTAAGGTCGGTATTTGAGACCATCTTGACATCAAGAGCCTCAATCTCCTCCTTTGTCATGCGGTCAAACTTTATCTTCACACGCGCACACGCTTGGCGAGAGTGGTCAAGACCGATTGGGTCAATATTTACGCCCGTAAGGGCATCAGTCTGCACCGCGCGGAACGAGCCGCCATCAATAACAATAGAGTTTGTCATCTGCGCGGTAGCCGTCGCGCAGAGAAATATGGTCAGTATTATTGCAAGGATTCTCTTCATAACGCACAAAGGTAATAAAAAAATCTTGCGAGTGCAAGATTTCTACCATTAGCTTTTAGCTGTTGGCTATTAGCCTTATAGCAGTGTCGGCAAAGCCGACTTATATAAATCCGCGAAGCGGATACCTTGTTAAAGCCAATGGCTAATGGCCAATAGCTAAAAGCTATTTTGTCGTCAGAACGCGGTAGATACGACGCTCGGCAAAAATCCCAGCGATGGATAGTACTTAACGTACAGCCATTGCTGGGATTTTTGTTAGCGGAAGTAGGTAGCCGCGTTATCACGGCAAAATCACGACAAAATTACGACAAGAACATCGCTAATAACTCAATAGGATGCAACACCTTTTTGGTGGTTGACATCTCAATCTGCCACTTACAAGTCTCGCAGTCGGTGGCAACATAGTCACACTCTGAAGCCTCAATAGCGGCAAAGAGAGGAGCGCCGATAGCCTGTGAGGTCTCGTAGTTCTCCTTCTTAAAGCCGTAAGTTCCAGCGATACCGCAGCACTGCGAGTCAAGCTTTACGAACTCTACGTTTGGTATAAGTTTCAGCAGCTCAATAGAGTACGGAGTCCAGCCCATACGCTCAAGGTGGCAAGGGCTATGGTAAGCTACGCGGATACGCGGTGCATCTGGGTTGAACTTAAGGGTATGGTTGCCGTCACAAAGTAGGTTGTAGATAAACTTTGTAGCAAGGTCAATACTCTCGCGCACATCGTGGTTATCAAGACCCAAAAGATGGTCATACTCATCACGCAGTGTAAAGGTACAAGTTGAAGAGGTAGCGACAACTGGCAGACTCTTCTCCAAAGCAGCCTTGCGGATAGAGTTTAGGTTAATCTTCGCCTGCTTCTTAGCCTTCTCAACAAAGCCATTAGAGATAAGTGCCACGCCGCAGCACTTCTCCTTATCAAGCAGCTGCACACCATAACCCAGAGCGTTCATAACCTTAACAAATGCCTGACCTAATGGAGGATTGTTATAATTGACATAGCAACCATGGAAGTAAGCCACCTGCTTAGAGTACTGAGCCTGCGCCTTACGCTGACCACGCATCCAACCCTCAAAAGTACCAAAGGCGTACTTAGGGAAGATACGGCGGTGGTCAATATTCATCACACCCTCAACAATATGTCTTACTGGCTTGAGTCCAAGTGTAGCATTGACCACTGGAGCAACAAGAGTTGCCATAGAGCCTACAAGGTCTGTATTGGCAAGAGTAAACTCACGCAGACCTGGCTTTTTATTACTATATTTGATACGGGCAGACTGGATAATATCGCCAATACGAACATCTGACGGACAAGCCACCTCACAACGCTTACAGTTTAGACACATAGCCAAACTCTGGTCGTAGAATGCAGGATTCTTCATTCGTAGGCGCTCACCATCAGGACCAGAGTGCTTAGGACCTGGATAGAGCGGATTGACAGCCGCCACAGGGCAGTAGACGGTACATACGGTACACTTGGTACACTGCTCAAAGTTATTTTCGCTATACTGTTTCATTGCTCTATCTATTATTTATAATTTCATCTGCCACCTTGAGAGCTGTAGTCATTGCCACACCTGCGCCACAACCCTCCTTAACTGGATTATAGCCCGACAACACAGCGCCACAAGCGTATAAATTCTCTACAGCCTTGCCACCAACAAGCACCCTAAAGTTGTTATCCGTAGCAACACCAACGCCCATAAATGGCTGAGGCTCAAAAATATTGCGTGTAGTGTACTGATTTCCGACATTTGGCACTACATCTGCACCGAAAACTGGCTCACAGAGGCAATCGCGCTGAGCAACAAGACCTCCACCGATAAAACTTCCCGATGCAAGGACAAAGTTATCAGCTGTAAGGGTAACCCCCTTAGATGTTGTGATACTCTTTATCTCACCCTGCTCCATTGTGTAATCCACAGCTGTGTGAGCCATAAAGATTACGCCACCCATAGACTCAAGGGCACGATTAAGCGCACGCTCAACCTTCACGCCCTCAACAGATGGGATAAGGGTCGGTATTGCGCGAACATCCCTATTAGCCATGTGAGCAAGGCGCGACTGAACATCGGTGCTATTAAGACCTAAGACAGCTGGCAGCAGAACAACATCGCTCTCAGAACTCTCACGAGAGATTATAGTTGCCAGGGCGCGGATATTCTCCTCCTTATCCAGCGCACGTGCCACAGTGACTGTACGCATCTCTGTCGGGTTATTCCTTCGGACAACAATCTCAGGCAATGCAAAGGCTTGAGCCTTAACAGTAATGCCCATCTCTGTCAAGCCGTCAAGGATAAACTGAGTATAGAAGTCCAAAAATCCCTCTGGATAGAGAATTGTTGCACTCTTAAAGTCTACATCCTTACCCGTCTGGCTTGTAAGCATACCCTCAATAGAGAGCCAGCACTCACGCCAGCCACCTACAGGAGTTGCGATGTAGTGATTCTTCTCTGCACTACCCACAGTTGCTATACCAGCGATATTAAGTATCTCCGTTGCACGAGAGGCGTACGCAGCCACCTGCTCAGCGCCCATTCTTGCATAAGGATGTACTGTAGGAAGAGTCTCAATAGCCTTCAATGGCTCTGGGGCGTTATATAGTCCGAAGCTACATGACGAGAAGTGCAGAGAGCTATTTCCTGTAGCTACAAGCGCAACTCTCTTACCTGCGCGTGCCACCTCAATGCCGCACATAAGTGCTGACAGTCCGCCACCAATAATTACCGTATCGTATCTCATGGTTACTCCTGCTGATTTTTATTAGACAAATTGCACACTCCATCATATAGCCAGCTCAGCATCTCACCCTCACGCAGAGTATCACCCCACGCAACTGCCGACATACCCTTCCAGCGCTCAGTAATAAAACTCTTAAGGTCCGCCTTTGCACGCTCAGAGCAAATCTTACCCGCCGAAGCCATCACTGCCGCCGCGCGACAAGAGCATAGAGAGCCTTGACATGTTCCCATACCTACTCGTGTACGACGACGAAGGTCTACCAAATTATTGACATTAAGCTCATTTACAGCATACTCAACCTCGCCAACAGAGACCTGCTCACACTCACACACAAGCGCACGCTTAGCAGCCGTTGAACTATCAATATTATCAACCTTATCACCATGGCGATAGAAAGCCGAGCCCTTCGACCCGTACGAGGAGATTGCTGTGCGCTTACAATCTCCTGTAGTTATAGACGAACCAGGAAGAAGAGCCTCGGCTGTTGTACACTTCTTATCTATGCCGAGCTTCTTGCAGATAAGATCTACAGTCCACTCTGCCATCAAACGATAGGTCATTAGTTTTCCACCAGTAATTGTCACAAAGCCCTCAACGCCATCCCTTGTAGCGTGGTCAAGCACCACAATACCACGGCTAACGCTTCGTCCACTCGGATCATCATCCGAAGCAACAAGCGGACGCACACCTGCATAGGCACGCAAGATACGTGTATGGTTAAGTGCAGGGGCAAGCATGCTACCCTCACGCAGAAGAAGATCTACCTCCTCACGAGTGACATACATATCGTCACACTGGTCAAATGGCACCTTGCTCGATGTAGTACCGATAACTGTAATGTTATCTCCAGGAACAAGAATATCTGCATCGGCAGGCTTACGACAACGATTGATAACCACATTATTCACACGATGACCAAAGACAAGCAGCGCTCCCTTTGCTGGCAACATGTTAATTGTAACGCCAGCCTTAGCGGCAAGGTCACGACCCCAAATACCGCAAGCATTGACAGTAATCTGTGCGCGATACTCGCCCTTCTCGCCAGAGATTGTATCTGTAACCTTTACACCCACTACCCTGCCAGACTCAATAATCAACTCATCCACGCGGGTATATGTAAGCACCTGCGCGCCATGCAGACGAGCATCCATAATATTGGCAGCTGTAAGACGGAATGGGTCTACAGAGCCATCAGGCACCTTTACCGCACCTATAAGCGCAGGATTTACCGAAGGCTCAAGAAGTATAGCCTGTTTTGGGTCTATAGCCTCTGCCGATATTCCCGCAGCAAGACAAGACTCAATAAATTTCTTCTGGAAGTCAAGCCCATCCTCAGGTAGCGAGATAAAGATTCCACCCGTATCCTCCACGCAGTGTGAAGCAATACGGCGCAAAATCATATTCTCACGAATACACTCCTCCGCACTCTCGCGGTCATTGACTGCATAACGAGCACCAGAGTGCAACAGACCATGATTACGCCCAGTAGCACCCGTAGCAATGTCATGCCTCTCAATCAGCAGAGCCTTGATACCTCTCAGTGCGCAATCTCGCGCAACACCAGCACCAGTAGCTCCACCACCAATAATAATTACATCAAATTCTCTGTTCATTGTAACAATGTGTGGAAAAATTGCCTACTTAGCAACTTTACGCCACAAAGTTACAATAAAAACAAACACAACAAAAGCAAAAAGGAAATTTTTTTACATTAAATCGCAAGAAAAAAGAAAGAAAAACAAATTACCACAGAGAAAAGTCAGAGCAAATCTCTATCTTTTCGTTTCCTTTTTCACTACTTCTGCACAAAAATTATAAAAAAATAGAGCGACTACTCCAAATAGCCACTCTAATCTCCTACACATATATACAAAAAAAATGAGGTCTTCGGGGGTATTCGATTCTCTGAAAGAGCACCTTTCAGGAATCTTAGCAGAACCCTTTGTTCTGCAACCGCCGATTTCCTCAACCAACCTAAAACTACTAACCTAAAATGAACCTTAAAACTTCACTGCAAAGATAAGGGCTTTTTTTGAACTGTGCAAGAGTTTTATTAAAAAATTTCAATAATTTTTTCATTTTTCTTAACAACTACCCTTTATACCTATATTTATATAGGAGAGAAGTTGCGCTATTACAGGAGATGGAAGAGGTAGACGATATAGTACCAAGCGATAAATCGCGCGGCTTTACCGATGAGCATCCAGAACATTGCTGGCACAAACTTAACGCGATAGAAGCCAAGAGCTACAGCAAAAACGTCACCAATAAATGGCACCCATGTAAGCAGGGCGATTGCCGCGCCAAATCTATCAATCGTTCTCTTCTGTTTCTCAAGGCTCTCGTGACTCACATGTAGTTTTTCAATCCACTCCCACTTACCTATGCGACCAATTCCGTAGCTTGTCGCGCCGCCCAGCCAATTTCCGAGAGTCGCAACAATAATTGCCGACCAAGGCTCTACGCCCGCAACAAGTAGCCCCACAAGTAGCACGTCGGCACTAAATGGAACGACCGTCGCCGCCAAAAAGGAGCCGATAAATAGACCAACAAGACCGTATTCCAATAAAAATTCAATCATAGAGCACAGAGAATTTTCTACTTCCTAATTTCACTAATCACCTTAACAGCCAATGGCTAATGGCTAAAGGCTAATAGCCATATACAACGCTCGGCGACAAATGGCTGTGCAGGATAGTACCAAATTGTACAGCCAAACAGCCATATCGCGCAACCACAGCGCAACCAATTTGCTATTTTAACGCTGATTTGCAACGCTCGGCTAAAAACAGCTGCGAAGGATAGTATTAAAACATACAGCCAAGCAGCTGTTTTTAGTTAGCGGCAGTAAATCAGCTCTAAAATAGCAAATTAACGGATGGAATTCATACGAATTGATGCCTTGACGAGTGCTATGGCACGAATCTTATCTACAGCGACATCCTTATCGGCATGGTGCTGATTCTGGCTGACAAGGCGAACACAACCAGGTTGCTCGGACTTCTGGACATACTTTACGGTGATGTACTCCTCACCATTGATATCAATAGAGAGCAGGTACATATCGCCCCAAAAGACATCCTCAAGGCTCTGCAGCTGCTTGTAGAGGACAATATCGCCACTCTTAAGCAGTGGATACATCGAATCGCCAACAACATAAATCGCACCGTCGCACTTCGGAAGGTTCGGGATGTGGATAAAGTTCACAGGCTCCACGCTCATATGGTCCGCAAAGAGCGGCACAAGACCTGCCGTACCCTCTATAGAGTAGAGCGGCACTGACTGCATCGGCAGTGAATTGTCCGTCTTAAGCTTAAATGCTTTAACCAGCGACGGGTCGGCATTGAACATTTCGCCCTCGCCGCTCTCCAACCACTCAGGCGAAACGTTAAATTCTTGAACAAGGAAGCTCTTGTTTCTATTTGACAATCGCGCCTTGCCAGTCTCAATCATTGAGAGCGCAGTCTTACCCACACCAAGTCGCTGAGCCAGTTGCTCTTGCGTCATGCCGAGGGCTTTACGTATAAGTCTAAGCCTATGTCCCATAAAAATCTATGATAAATTATTATACAGTTTTTGAACTTTTTGAGTACAATTTTCAAATTTTGGTTATACCTTTGCAACAAAGGTAAATCATTTATCTTAAAAATGCAAATAATTATCCAAAATTTAACACACTACTATATAAAAAGTTATGAAGAGTATTTGTACAATTACTAAAGGTTGTTACCGCGATTTTGCGGAGCAGATAGCCCTCAAGCTTGAGCAGAGGAGCTATGTTACTGGGGTATTTCAGAGCGAGTCAGCTGAGGGGCGGCATCGTTTAGAGGTTAGTTTAATAGCCTACCGCGACCCTGAGAGTGGTCAGGTAGTAGATATTTCTGAGGTTTGGTGGGACAGCTACACAATTATTGAACAGCAGGATGGCGAACAGAAACTGATGATTAACGATTTTGATTTCTCAAGGTTAAAGGAGGAGCTGCTATGAGATTTGAGGAATTTGCAACAACAGTTTACCCATTTATAGAACTACAGCCCTTTCATCTGAGCTACTATCGCCTACTTGAGGCATTTGCAGAGGGCAAGGTGCGCAAGTTACTCATTACAATGCCACCCCAGCACGGCAAGAGCGTAGGGGCAAGCACACTTCTGCCCGCATATATGCTCGGGCTCAACCCCGACCTACGCATTGCCATAGCCTCCTACTCGGCATCGCTTGCCAGCAAGTTCAACCGCCGCGTGCAGCGCATACTTGAGAGCAGCGAGTACGGCGAGATATTCCCCGACACGACAATAAAGCGGGGCAACAAGAGCTGCTCATACATCCGAACTGCAGACGAGGTGGAGATTATCGGGCATCACGGCTCACTCATCTCTGTAGGTCGCGAGGGAAGCCTTACGGGCAACCGCGTAGATTGTTTTATCCTTGACGACCTCTACAAAGATGCTATGGAGGCAAACTCCCCTATCATTCGCGAGAACTGCCGCGAGTGGTACACATCAGTTGTGCGCACACGAATGCACAACGCCTCGCAGGAGATTATGGTCTTCACGCGCTGGCACGAGAATGACCTTATAGGCACTATCCGCGAGTGTGAGAAGGTTATAGACCTCAAGCAGTGGTCAGAGCTGGAGAGTGTATCGCCCGATACGTGGGTAGCTCTTAACTTCGAGGCGCTCAAGACGACCCCCGCAACAGAGATAGACCCCAGAGCTACTGGAGAAGCTCTCTGGAGCGAGCAGCACAGCGCGGAGCTGTTACTCTCCAAGCGCCGACTTGACCCACATAAGTTTGAGTGCCTCTATCAAGGCAACCCCACAACGCGCGAGGGGCTGCTCTATGGCGACGGATTTGTCACATACACTACCCTACCCAAGGAGATTGTCCGCTATGGCAACTACACAGACACAGCCGACATGGGCGACGACTACCTCTGCTCGGCATGCTACGCAGTAGATAGTGACGGGGTGATATATATTACCGATATTATATATACGCGCGAGCCGATGGAGGTAACCGAGCAAACAGTAAGCAATATGCTCAACAGTACCTCCACCCGCGTAGCCACCATAGAGAGCAACAACGGCGGACGAGGCTTTGCCCGCGCACTACAACAGCGATGCCCAAAGGTGCGCATAGAGTGGTTTCATCAGAGCGCCAACAAAGAGGCACGAATACTATCTAACAGCGCAACGGTAATGCACCGAATACGTATGCCACAAGGTTGGAACAAACAGTGGGAAGAGTTCTATAACCACATAACAACATACCGCCGACTCTACAACTCAAACCGCTGGCACGACGCCGCCGATGTGCTCACAGGCATCGTAGAACACGAATCGGGCAACACCCTGCGCAAAGTCCACTTCTTTAGAGGCTGACGCAGAAAGCGTGTACCGAAGCTTTTTGAAAAAAGCTTCACCAAAAACTTTTGGAAAAACTCCGTTTTTCTTCCGTGCTGATGCGGATTTAGGATAGCCTTGCGGCTATTACAATAAAAAAGAGAGATATGCTTTTGCTCAAGCAAGCTTGGCAAGCAATCTCTCTTTTCTCTTGTACCATCTACGATGGTT
Source organism: Rikenellaceae bacterium (assembly GCA_015059805.1). GTDB lineage: Bacteria > Bacteroidota > Bacteroidia > Bacteroidales > Rikenellaceae > Alistipes. The sequence goes on along the minus strand of SUZO01000010.1, from coordinate 43,160 downwards.
TTCCCTAAATCCGAATAAACACCTACAGACGAAGTCTATACCGCTGAAAGGCTAATGGCTAATGGCTAACGACTAATAGCCAATAGGCTGTACAAAACGCAAGCAGGGGACACTTGCGTATCCCCTGCCGAATAAAAGCCGTTAAGCGAATTACTTAACAACGATCTGAATATCGTCAATAACGAAACGCTTGTTGCGGCAACGGATTGCTACATTATCACCTGGCTTAAGAGTAAGCTCAGCTGAATAAGTAGCCCACTTACCATCGTAAACATAGTTGCTCTCGTCAGTGTACTCAGAGCAAGCGCGTGGAAGCTCAAATGTAGCAACCTCAGTGTAAACACCTGCGCTACCGTGCTCGATAGTTGCAGTTGGGAGGTCTGTTACAACAGCACAAGCCTTGAAGCTTACGATACATGGAGTACCCTCAGCAGCAAGCAGTGGGCTATTGAGAGCAGGAGTAGAGATGTAGTTGTAAGTCTCAGAACCTGCACCCATCTTAACATAACCCTGGTGAGGTGATACAGAGTCTGACAGATGCCAGCCTGCAAATGAACCAGCCTTCTCAGTAGCTACATAGTTAGCAATCTCTTCAGTATGCTTCTCAGCGCCATCGATAAATGGAGCCTTAGCAGCATAACCAAAGGTTGCAAGAAGGTGAGAAGTTGTTGCAGGGTATACATACCAGTGCTCAGCTGTTACGTAAGGGTAAGGGTTAGCTACATCAGCTGCCTTAAGCGGAGTAAGACCTGGAGCGTAGTTGATAACGTCAACCTGCATTGTAATATCGTCGAAGCCCTGGAAGATTACCTCCTTAGCGCCAGCAACGTGCTTAGCCTCAGTCTTGCAAGAGAATACTGGTGACCAATCAGAAGCGCCCATAGGGAAGTTCATCTTAACACCGTTAGAGGTCTCTGAACCGAGAGCAACAGTCTTAACGCGGAAGTAGTAAGTAGTCTCTGGCTGGAGCTGACCTACAGTGATACCAGTAGGAGTAGAGAGGTTAGAACCGCCCTTCTTACCATACCATGAAGATGCAGCATAAGAAGTTACCTTATTTGCCTGACCATCACGGCAGAGAACGTCGTAAACAAGGTTAGACATAGCTGCATCAGTAGCTACCTGAACAGCGTAAGCACGAGCCTCACCTGCACCACCTGGGATAAGGTCTGTCCAACCAATAGAGAGAGTAGTAGGACCAACATTATCAGTGTTCTGCCAGATCTTTGCAGTCTTACCTGATACAGCAACTGGCTCTGAAGGCTCATAACCAGCAGCAACACCCTTAACCTCAAATGCGAAGTCTGCATCAAGACCAAGGTTAGCGTCTACGCGGTATACCGTGTTAGTGTCAGAAGATGATACGAGAACAGCATCAACCTTTGTACCATTCTTATAAACCTCATAACCCTCTGCCTTAAGAACATTAGTTACATTGATCCATACCCAACCGAAACCAGGAACAGCAGCTACCTCTGGAGTAGCAATCTTCTTAATCTCAGCAAGAGTCTTGAATGGAACTGGCTCGCAGAATACAGACTCAACCTCACCAGCGATAGCCTTAATGCGAACTGAGTACTCAGTCTCAAATGAAAGACCCTCGATAGTAGCCTCTGTCTCAGCTGTTGCAGGAAGTGCAGTCCAGATTGGCTGACCACAAGCATCACAAATGTTAGTATACTCAACAACATACTGCTCTGCGCTGTTAACCTTATCCCAAGTTACCTTTGCAGTAGTATCAGTAGGAGTGATAACTACATTCTTAGGAGCCTGGAGCTTAAGGTCACCATAGCTAACAACCTTAATCTCGATGTTATCAATGTAGAAACGGTGCTGACCAGAAACACCATTACGGTGACCACCGACAGCAAGGCGTGCGCCATTGTTGATGTTATCAATAGAAACGGTGTAACGAGTCCAAGCATCAGTAAGGTTGATAGTAGTTACAGCTATACGGTCTGAAGCAGTTACATAGCTATTGCTAGCGTTGTCAGCCTGAGTACAACCGTTAAGAACCTCAACGATGATTACACCTGGGTCAAGACCCTTGCTTGCATCCTCTGGATAAGCATCATAGATAGCAGCATCGAATGAGAGCTCAACTGTAGCAGTCTGCTGGAGGCAAGTGATCTCTGGAGCAACAAGCCAAGCACACTTTGAAGATGCACCCATCTTAACGTGACCTGCGCGTGCGCAAACAGCACCATTAGTGTTATCCTCTGACATCATACCCCACTGGCTAAGACGAGTGATAGCGATGTACTTCTTAATAGTGTTGAACATACCAACCTCTACAGAAGGGTCAACGAGGTAGCAACCACGACCCTCAACATCGTTAGCAACTGGATCCTCACCCTGTGCAATCCAACGAGCATCCATGAGGTTACGGTTGTCGTAAGAGTAGTTAGAAGCACCACGGGAGAGGTCAGCAGTAATGAAGAGGTCAGAGAAGTCCTCATAAAGGATTACATCACCTGGGTTAGCAGGAGCTGAAGGCATAGTAACAACCTTTGAAGCCTCAGTCTTGAAGGTAGTTGGAGCAACTGGCTCAGTACCCTCTGTTACATTCTGAACAAGAACATTGTACTCTGTCTCAGGCTCAAGAGCTGTGAGAAGGAATGAGCAACCGTTGTATGAATCAGAAGTCCAAATATCAGAATTTGCAGGGATGTTCCAGCTAACTACGAGGTCATTACCCTTCTTAAGGATAATCTTGTATGCGTTAGCGAAGTCAGCGCTGTGGTTCTTCCAGTCAGAGCCAGACCAAGTAACGATAGCCTCAGAAGCACTCTTGTAAGAGATCTTTACAGTTGGAGGAGTCTTGTCATCAAGCTCTGTTGGAGCTACGATACCCTTACCAACCTTAATGTGAGCGAGCTCACCAGCATCGTCAGTAACCCATACCCACTCAGAGTAGTTTGAGCCAGGGTAGTTAGCGCGAACACGAAGCATATACTGCTTACCAGTTGCAAGACCGTCAAAGAGAATCTGGTCACAAGCAGTCTCGTTAGCATCGATGTTTGGTGAACCAAGATAGTTTGATGTTGCCAAAAGAACAACAGATGAAGAAGAATACTGGTCTGGAGTGATAAAGTCATGCAACTCACCCTCCTCCATTGTATCCATATTCGGTCTAACTACCTGCGCAGTGAACGAACTTGCACCTGCAGCGATAGCAGACGATGCATCCCAAGTAAGCGCGAGAGCGGTCTTTGAAGAGGCACCTGCATCCCATGTTACGCTACCTGGAGCTGTCAAATTTGCTTTAACACCGCAGTCTACGTCAGGCGTATCTGTACATGCACCAAACACAACTGACAGGCAAGCAAATGCAGCTATAAGTTTGCGATTGAATTTCATAAAAAAATTTTTTTACTGGTTGATACAAATAAAATACAACAAAAATCAAGGTAAGGCTAAAAGCCCCTCCTTAATTCTCGTTATCCCGACTTTGAACTCAACAAAGACGACGTACGAATGCACGAATCAAACCCTTGCCGAGGCGTATATTTCAAACTGTATCACAAATGTAAAGCAAATTTTACAAACTACCAAACATTTTATTAAAAATCTATCCTTTTTACCTATTTTTTAATACTTTTTGAACTCTAATTACCTCAAAACACCCAAAAACAAGTTAAAAATTTTAATAATTAAAAAATTTTAATAACTATGAAATCAAAAAGTAGCGTTACACTTTTAAGCTACACGACTCATTTAGCGGAGCAGCTAAGTCGTTACAATCGTGAGCGCACAGCCGAGACATACACTGCAGCAACAAAGAGCTTAATAGCCTTCTTAGGTGGCAGTGACATCCCGCTCAGTCAGATAGGGTGCGCAACTATCACCTCATACGAGGCACACCTGCGTCTGAAGGGGCTAACGACAAACACCACATCGTTCTACATCAGGAATTTACGTGCCATATACAACCACGCCGTAGATGATGGCATAATCAATGACGCACAACCATTTAGACGCGCCTACACAGGCACGTGCAAGACCCAGAAGCGAGCCATAGATGCGGCATCAATACGCAAGATAGCCAACTTTCAGAGCGACAACATCGCCCTACAGAGTGCAGCCGACCTATTCATGTTCAGCTTTTACGCCCGTGGCATGGCTTTTACCGACATTGCAACCTTGAAGTGGCAGAATATCAGCAACGGCTACCTCAGATACAAGCGACACAAGACGGGGCAGACGATTGTAATTGAGTGGAATGAGCATCTACAGCGAATAGCCCAGAAGTACCAACAAGGCTCAAGTGCTTACATCTTTCCGATAATCAAAGGGGTAAATCCTCGCCGCGAGTATCTCAGCGCGTCGCACGCTATAAACCTGAATCTCAAGAAGATAGCCCAGAGGCTCGGCATAGCAACAACGCTCACCTTCTACGTAGCTCGTCACAGTTGGGCAAGCATAGCCTACACCATCCAGATTCCAGTTCCGACAATCAGTCGTGCCTTAGGACACAACAGCGAGTCCACCACCAGAATATATCTCGCGTCATTAGATAATTCGGCAGTGGACAACGCCAACAGGTTGGTTTTGGAATCGGTCTCTTTTTAAGAGAGGGAAAGAGATAATAAATCAGATAGTTACAACCTTTTTGTGCATAAATTTGAAAAACCTTAACACCCAAACAGATTAAAAAAAAACGAAAAAAATTTGCACAATGAGAAAAAATAACTATCTTTGTTCTCGCATACCTCTCTTAAAAAGAGATGTAGCGCAAAAAAGCAAACAAAAAAACAAAATTTTTAACAAAAAAAAACAAAAACAACCTTAAAACCGTTATTCAGATTTTCAGTATGTTTCAGACTGTGCGCTCTTCTGAAGTTGCATGCAACCGATGAAGAATTAAAAATTTAATTACAAACTGAAAATTATGAAACACGTCTTACTATCGATTTCCGGAAGATTCGGAAAGGTGCTGACAGGTGTACTGTGTGCGATCGCATTGCTCGCTGCAGGAAACGTAGTGGCACAGTCCCGAACTGTTTCCGGTACAGTTATCGACGCTGCAACTAAGGCTCCAATGCCAGGTGCAGCAATCGTTGTTAAGGGTACATCGACCGGTACTGCTACTGATGCTAACGGTCAGTACACCATCAGCGCTTCAGCTAACGCTGTTCTGGAGTGCTCATTCTTCGGTTACAAAACTGTTGAAATTGCTGTCGGCAACCGCTCGGTTATCGACTTTTCTCTTACCGAGTCTAGCACTGCTGTAGACGAGGTAGTTGTCGTAGGTTACGGTACCCTCAAGAAGGCTCAGCTCGTAGGTGCAGTTGAGAACTTGGGTGGTGAGGAACTCGAGGGTCGTTCAACTTCTAACGTCTCTCGTTCACTCCAGGGTATGGTTCCAGGTCTTAACATCATGCCTCGTGACGGTAAGCCTACAAAGGGTGGTGACATCTATATCCGTGGTGGCTCACAGTCTGTATCTATGCGTTCTTCTGCTACCTCTGGTACTGGTAAGACCATCTCCCTCGGTCAGGGTGGTTCTGCACTGGTTCTCATCGACGGTGTTGAGGGTGACCTTAACTCTGTAAACCCTGAGGACGTTGAGAACATCTCTGTACTTAAGGATGCTGCTTCTGCATCTGTATACGGTGCACGAGGTGGTTATGGTGTAATCCTCGTTACCACTAAGACCCCTGCTAAGGATAAGGTTACAATCAACTATAACGGCTCTGTATCTCTTAACACTCGTACTGTAAAGTGGGAGGATAACTTGGAGGTAGACGGTCACATTTGGTTGGAGAACTTTGAGCAGTACTTCCAGAATGACTCTCGTACCCCAACCTCTACTGGTAAGCTCCCAGGTAACGTGAACAACCGTTCTGATACCTTCGGTACTGTTATCGGTGTTGATGAGAATGGCAACGAGGTTGAGCGTCCATATAAGGAGGAGATGCGCCTTCGTAAGACTGACAAGAACTATGCTCTCTATGGCGTTGAGCACGGTTATACTAAGGCTGGTAACTACGCTTACTACGGTTCAACTAACTGGATCGACCTCTTCTACAAGGATCTCAATGTAAGCCACGTTCACAACCTCTCAGTTTCTGGTGCTTCTGAGCGCGTTAAGTACTCTATCTCAGGTCGTTACTACAACCAGGATGGTATCTACGAGTTCAACAACGAGCAGTACAACCAGTACAACCTCCGTGCTAAGGGTGAGGTTAAGGTGTTCAAGTGGCTCACACTGGGTAACAACACCTCTATCTACCACCAGAAGTATCACCAGCCAATGGTAACAGGTGGTGCACAGCCAATCCTTCGTCAGTTTGAGCACCGTGGTCAGCCTATCTACACTCCATACAACGAGGACGGTACACTTTCATTCTATGGTGCTGCTGTAATGTACGGCGCATTCTCAGGTGACCAGTCATTCCAGGAGAACGTTAAGATGTACGCTTCTACCACTACTACTCTGACTGTAGAGCCTATCAAGGACGTACTCAAGGTTGTTGGTGACTTCACTTACAAGGCAGACCGTAACACTCAGCTCCGTGTATCTCCAATTCAGACTGGTTACTCTGGTCCTGGTGGTGCTGAGAACTACAACAACTCTTCTTACAAGTCTGACTGGCGTTACAACACCGATTACATCGCTGCAAATGCAGTCCTCACTTGGACTCCAAAACTTGGTAAGAACCACGACCTCAACGTAATGGCTGGTTGGAACCTTGAGTCTAAGAAGTATCGCCGTCTTTACCTCCAGCGTCTTGGTCTGATGGACCCTACTCGTCCTTCATTTGAGCTTATGGACTCTCAGGAGTACTCTGTAGAGGATGACGGTTACGATCACAACTCAGTTGGTGTATTTGCCCGTGTAAACTACTCACTCCTTGGTCGTTACATCTTCGAGTTCGCAGGTCGTTACGACGGTGAGTCACGCTTCCCTACTAACCAGCGTTGGGGATTCTTCCCTTCAGGTTCTATTGGTTGGCGTGTTGCTGACGAGCCTTGGATGGATTGGTCAGACGAGTGGCTTGACAACTTCAAGCTCCGCGCTAACGTAGGTTCACTTGGTAACTCTATGATTGATGACTACGCATTTATGGACCTCTGGTCTGTAAGCAAGACCTCTGAGATCATCAACGGTTCTAAGGTTCCTTATGTAACTACTAATGGTATGGTTTCTCCATCACTTACTTGGGAGACCTCTACTACATACGATATCGGTTTGGATTTGGACTTCCTCCGCAACCGTCTCTCATTCTCTGGTGACATCTACTGGAAGTACACTACCGATATGATTACAACTGGTCCTGAGTATCCAGCTATCCTTGGTGAGGAGTCTCCACAGATCAACTACGGTACCCTTAAGACTAAGGGTTGGGAGGCAGCTCTGACATGGCGCGACAGCTTCAAGGCTGGTGGTAAGGACTTCAACTACTCTGTACGTTTTGCTATCTGGGATACTCGTATGTGGATCCACAAGTTCTCTAACGAGTCAGGTAACATCTACGCATTCTACGAGGGTATGGAGCTTGGTGATGTATGGGGCTTCAGAACAGACGGTTACTTCCTCTCTAACGAGGAGGCTCTGAACTGGTCTAAGGACTCATTCCACAAGAATGGTTCTAACTTCCGCGCATTTGCCGGTGACCTTAAGTTCCTCGACCTCAACGGCGACGGTCAGATCAACACTGGTAAGGCTACTCTTGATGATCACGGTGACCTCGATATTATCGGTAACGAGCGTGCACGCTACCACTACGGTATCAACCTCTCTGGTAACTGGAACGGCATCGGACTGAGCATCTTCCTCCAGGGTGTTATGAAGCGTGACTGGTATCCTGATCAGGAGTCTGGTTTCTTCTGGGGTATGTACAACCGTCCATACGACTACCTGCCAAAGGTACACCTTACAGACCGTGTAAATGTTGATTATTCAACTGAGAACTGGGTGGTAACTAATCCAGGTGCATACTGGACTCGTCCTGTAGCTTATGCTGCAAACCGTAACGTAGGTCCTCTTGCATACGAGAATGACTACTACATGCAGAATGCTGCTTATCTCCGTGTTAAGAACATCACTCTCGACTACACCTTCCCAAGCCAGCTGACTAAGAAGTGGCACATCGAGAAGCTGAAGGTTTACTTCACTGCTGAGAACCCATTCACATTCTCTCCAATCTTCAAGCATACAAATATGTTTGACCCAGAGGTTATCGGCGCTGGTGATACCGACTTTAACGACGGTGGTGCAACTGGTCTGTCTGGTTCTGGTCAGGGTTACTCATATCCAATGTTTAAGACCTTCACATTTGGTTTGAATATCACATTCTAATGTATATATAGTATGAAAAAGAGAATATTAAATTTATTTGCTGTAGCAGCTGTAGCCCTGTCAGGCGTCTCTTGCGAGAAGTTCCTTACTGTGGAGCCTATCGACAAGATGTCAGCTGATACATATTTCAAGAATGAGCTTGAGCTTGAGCTCTATTCTAATGGACTTATCCAGTCCTACCTACCAACTGCTGATGGTCTTGGTTATAGCGACTATGCTTGTGACTTGTTCTGCTCTAAGACCTCATCTGACTACTATCGTCCAGGTATTTGGACTCCAGATAAGCAGGGTAGCTGGGCTGTTAGCAACTGGCGTAACATCCGCCGTGCAAACATCATGCTCACAAACATGACTCGTGCTCAGGGTAACGTTTCTGAGGAGATCTACAACCACTATCAGGGTGTTGCTCGCTTCTGGCGTGCATACTTCTACCTTGCAAAGGTTCAGACTTTCGGTAATGTGCCTTGGATTGACCACGTACTTGACATTGAGGACGAGATTCTCTACGCTCCATGTGATGACCGTGAGTTTGTAATGGCTAAGGTTCTTGAGGATCTTAACTTCGCTTGCCAGAACCTCTCTGGTGACACAAAGTTCGACGGTGTAATCAACAAGTGGGTTGCTCTTGCATTTAAGAGCCGCGTATGTCTCTACGAGGGTACTTTCCGTAAGTATCACAAGGTAAACCCTTCTACAAACGTTGCTTGGAACAACCAGCACGGCACTGCTAACGACTTCCTCCAGGAGTGCGTTAATGCATCTGACGAGCTGATGAAGAGCGGCAAGTTCTCACTTCACAAGGACTACTATGAGTTCTTCCACATGACCAACATCGCTTCTTCTCCAGAGGCTATTTGGTGGTCTGACTATGACAGTGGTGAGCTTAACCGTATGCACGAGCTTACTTGGGTTGTAAACTCTTCAACTTACGACCAGCAGGTATCTCCTACAAAGCTTATGATTAACCACTACCTCCAGACTGATGGTACTCCTATCACTCACGAGGGTAAGGTAAACATCAACGAGGAGTTCAATGATCGTGACCTTCGTCTCTTGGCTTGCGTACACCACCCAGGTTATGAGTACACTAAGACTAACGGTGAGAAGCTTCTCAAGCAGACTAACACTACTTACACTTACAACTTCTACCAGAACGTGAAGTTCTCTATCGAGATGGAGGAGAACTACTCAAAGGGTAAGAACGATAACGACTATCCAATTCTTCGCTACGGTGAGGTACTGCTTAACTATGCTGAGGCTAAGGCTGAGCTTAACAATGGCAACCTCTCTAAGGATGACTGGGACAAGACTATCGGTGCTCTTCGTGAGCGTGCTGGCGTTAAGAACGTATACCCTGACGGTGCTTGGGATTGCGGTTGGTTGAAGGCTTACTACGGTAACCTTACAAACATCCTTACCGAGATTCGTCGTGAGCGTACTGTAGAGCTTCTTGCTGAGGGTCTTCGCGTAAATGACCTCTATCGTTGGAAGCTTGGTAAGCTTATCGTTGATCGTCAGACCAACAACCAGGGCTGGCTCGGCGTATGGGTACCAAAGGATCAGGTTGGTGGCATGGAGTACAACGGTGGCAAGTACACCTTTACTGCTACAAAGCCAGAGGCTGGTCTTGGTTACAACGTAACTGGTTCTACTGCAGACCAGAACCACTCTTTCTCTGAGGGTGATCATGGTTTCCTTACTTACAACTACAAGCTCTACTGGGATGATAAGATGTATGTTCGTCCAATCCCACAGTCTGTACTCAATGTAAATAAGAACATCCAGCAGAACTACGGTTGGTAGTAAATTATAACACGATGTTAGGTAAACTAAAATTCTTATTATTAACAGCAACCCTGCTCTGCGGGGTTGCTTGTTCTGATGATGACACCAAGGGTGGCAACAATAACAACAATCAGAACGGCGGAAACGACAATCCAAATAGTGAGACTGTCGTTATTAACGGAACAACTATTGACAAGGGTAATACCGTATATGGTCTTATCTCTGACTCTGTAACTGGCAAGGGTATTGCTGGCGTGGCTGTTACAGACGGCACACATGTCGTTAAGACAGACATCAACGGTGTATACCAGATCCCAACTAACCGCTGGGCTAAAAATGTGTGGTTCACCATCCCTGCTGCATACCAGGTGCCTGTAGATCCGCAGAATGGACGTCCAATGTTCTATACAACAGACAGAATTGTTGTAGGTCAGCAGAACCGCTATGACTGGAAGCTCAACCCACTGCCTGCAATTGAGGAGGAGTTTACAATCATTGCCATCGGCGACCCTCAGTGTGAGGTTGCTTCTGAGGCTGAACGCTTCAGAACAGAGACCCTTGCCGACATCAGAAGTACCATTAGTGGCGCACAAAGCTCTGAGAATCGCTATCATAACGCATACGCGATAACTCTTGGAGACATTACCTTTGACAACACTGTACTCTGGCCTACAATGGCTGGGCTATGCTCAAGTGTACAGCTGGATAATGGTAAGAGCATTCCTATCTTTAACTGTATAGGAAACCACGACCACGATGCAGATCGTCAGAACGATAAGGAGGCTACTGAGCTATACATTGAGCATGTCGGTCCTACTGACTACTCATTTGACCGCGGTAAGGTTCACTTCGTAGTTATGGATAATATTATCTGTACCACCTCAACAGGTTTCGGTGCCGATAAGACCTGGAATTACGATGGTGGCTACACCTCTACACAGATTGCATGGCTTGAGAAAGACCTTGAGGCTGTAGAGGATAAGGCAAATAAGATGATTGTCCTCAGCGGTCACATTCCATTCCGTGCTGGTAGCACTAGTGGTGGTAGTAATGTGAACAAGGATAAGGGTTATGCTGATGTTCTTCAGCTTCTGACTCAGTTTGGTGAGGCTCACATCTTTATCGGTCACACCCACTATCCTGAGAACTATATCCACACATCTTACAAGAGCCAGAACGGTCAGCCAATCTTTGAGCATGTTCATGGAGCAGCTTGCGGTGGCTGGTGGACCAGCAACATCGGCGTTGAGGGCTCTCCTAACGGATATAGCATCTATGAGGTTAAGGGCGCAACAATGCACAACTGGGTTGCTAAGGGCACAAATAAGAACGAGACGGAGCAGATGAGAGTCTACAACGCTAACGACACCTATGGACATAAGTATCTCTACACATGGACTACAGGTGGTACTGGCGGTAAGTCAAAAATCAAGACCTCTGGACGCGCAGACCTTGCTAACTGCTTCATCGCAACAATTTGGAACGATGATATTAGTAACTGGGAAGTTGAGCTGATTGTTGACGGCGTGAGCCACAGAATGCAGCGTGTGAACTATAACCTTGCCGATATGTGCTCTACAGCCTTCTTCTTTAACGAGAAGGGCAAGGACACAAACACTTGGAACAAGGGAATGAAGCACTTCTGGTTCGTTAAAGCCCCTTGCGGCGACCCAAGCCAGGAGAAGAACTGGACCGTCAAAGCTACCCATACCGTTAAGAGCAGCGGCAAGCAGAACGTCTATACCACAACCGGCTTCACTACATCCTACGACGGATTTTAGTGTGGCTACGCAGTACTGCCCGCTTTTTGGAAAAAGCAGGGCGTGCAAAAACTTTCTGCGAAACTTTGTTTCGCTTCCGTGCTGATGCGGATTTAGGGTAACTCTACGAGTTATTGAAACAAAAAATAGACCTTTTCAGTTTTCAAGCAAGCTTGACCTGAAAGGTCTATTTTTCATTTCACCTCCTTCGGAGGCTTACCTAAATCCGAATAAACACTTTCAGACAAAGTCTGTACCTGAAAAGCCAACGCCGCGATTAAGCCGAGAGCAATCAAACTTGTTTGAATTGCCGAGGCGGAGCAGGGTCGGGTTGCCGAAGGTGAGCCAACGCTGCGATTAAGCCGAGAGCAATCAAACTTGTTTGAATTGCCGAGGCGGA
>SUZO01000010.1:0-30900 GCA_015059805.1 Rikenellaceae bacterium | reverse complement strand
GCGATTAAGCCGAGAGCAATCAAACTTGTTTGAATTGCCGAGGCGGAGCAGGGTCGGGTTGCCGAAGGTGAGCCAACGCTGCGATTAAGCCGAGAGCAATCAAACTTGTTTGAATTGCCGAGGCGGAGCAGGGTCGGGTTGCCGAAGGTGAGCCAACGCTGCGATTAAGCCGAGAGCAATCAAACTTGTTTGAATTGCCGAGGCGGAGCGGTGAAGGGTCACCGAAGGTGAGCCAACGCTGCGATTAAGCCGAGAGCAATCAAACTTGTTTGAATTGCCGAGGCGGAGCGGTGAAGGGTCACCGAAGGTGAGCCAATGGCTAATGGCCAACAGCTAATAGTTTCTGGAAAGCTATTCTCGGCGCACCGGATAGTAGGGTTATCTCTCCACAAAATACAAAGCCTAAATTGTTAAGCAAGGATTGCATTGCTATATTATCATTATGCGTATCTACCCTGATATTATTAACCCCACGTTGCAAAGCAAGCTCTTCTGCATAGAGCATCATCTGCCGTGCAAGTCCACCCCTTAAGGCGGAGTTTCGCACTGCAAGGCGATGCACGACTACGTAGTCGTTATCATTTAGCCACTGCCCGTCAATACTATTATATGTAACTTCGCCCGCGAAGGATATTACAGCCGTAGCAATAACAACGCCCTCATCTTCAAGCACATAACTATCATCATTTGCTATATCCTTTGTAATAACATCCACTGTCGGATAGCCATCTTGCCACTGGTCTACGCCTTGGCTGCGCAATGATGCCTGAGCATCAGCCACAATAGCCATTATTGCTGGTATGTCATCTCTATTACTCTTGCGTATTATCATCGTCATGAGCCTCTAACTGTTTAACAATACGTTGTGCATCAAATCCCCTGATAAGGCATCTAACGATAGCCTTTGAGTGTTGCAGTTCACGCTTAAGATATTGAGCCTTAGCAGTTGCGTTGCGCTCCTTTATCACTTGTAGCAGATAGTCGTAAAGGTCTTGATGGTAGATAGTATTGCTCTTCAGATAGTCAAAATACCAATCTAACAACCGCTCTAACAGCCTTTTGTAATCGGGTTTAATGCTCTCAATCTGCTCCGCCACCTCAACAAGTCGCCGACCTTGAGCACGTCGTCGCTCCACAATCTTCTCACTACGCTCAACAAAGGTGCTACGCTCGCCTCTCTGTGAGCGTTGAGGGGCATCTTCGCTCTTGCGTGGCACTCTTCGTCGCCAGAGGTAAAGCAGAAAAAACAACAGAGCGACACCTCCGACAATTAGTAAGGCAAGAGTACCCAGCCAGAAGTATAGTGAGAGAATAACTGCCAGCACAAGGACTAATATTTGCGACCACGCATGATTTTTCATACCACAAAGATACACTTTTTATTATAGAGTGCAAATGTTATCTGTCTGATTTCAAAATATCGCAAAAGGGGGTAAATATAGCCTAAACCGATGATATAGCGCACTGTGGCGCATATTTCTCCACCATTTTGCGTTACTTTGCAGATAAGAATTATGTGAAATGGGGAATATAGATATATTTATAGTGCTGGGGGCAATAGTTCTTATGGTCTACCTATTGGTCAAGGATTATCTACGACCAGGGTTGGTACTATTCTCTGTAGTTGTAATACTACTCTGCTGCGGTATTATCACACCTGCAGATGCACTCTCTGGCTTTGCCAATAAGGGGATGATAACCGTTGCACTACTATTCCTTGTCAGCGAGGGTATACGTCGTAGTGGATGCTTATCGCCCATAGTAAAGCGTATATTCCCCTCTAAAGGTGGTTCAATGCTCACGCGTGGCTACTTAACAATACTACCAACGGTAGCCTCTATATCTGCATTTTTGAACAACACCCCTATTGTCGTCATCTTTATTCCCTATATCAAGGCGTGGTGTAACAAGCTCTCGCTCCCGATAAAAAAGTTGCTTATACCGCTCTCATACGCAGCCATTTTAGGTGGTATGTGTACCCTGATTGGCACATCGACAAACCTTGTTGTGCATGGGCTGATGCTTGATGCAGGGCTGGATGGTTTTACGATGTTTGAATTGGGCAAGGTGGGTATAATTATCACCATTGTAGGGTTAGGATATATAACACTCTTTGGCGCAAAGCTATTACCAGATGGGGAGAGTGTAAAGCAGAATGGTAAGAGCGATATTGTCGATGTAGTACTTGCTGCACGCTTCCCAGGCATACACTGCACGATGAAGGAGTTTGACTTTCACAAACACTATGGTGCTGAAATTATCTCTATTCGCCGCGATGGAGAGATTTTGGAGGAGTTAGATGGCTATAGGTACAAGGAGAATGACACCCTTGTACTCAACGCCGACCCAACCTTTATGGATACATGGGGTGACTCGCGTGTATTTATTGCCATGACCAACGGCAAAGAGCATGAGTCTGAGACTCCCCGCTGGAAGAGTATTCTATCTCTACTCCTGCTCGTTGTAATGGTCGTGGGTGGCGCACTCTCGGATATGTTCTTCTGGGCAGCTGTGGTGGCAGTTATCATGGCATTTTGTGGTATCTTCCCAGCCAAGAAGTACACCAAATATATATCGTGGGATATACTTATCACCATATCCTCCGCGCTTGCGATAAGTCGTGCAATGACTCTCTCAGGTCTTGCAGATGCTATTGCCAGTCAAATTATAGAGCTATGCGGTAGTGTATCACCCTACACCATCTTAGCCATACTATACATCACAACCAACATAATCACCGAGCTTATCACCAACAACGCAGCTGCAGCCTTTGCCTTCCCCATTGCGCTCTCAGCAGCCTCGCAGCTATCGATAGACCCCATGCCCTTCTGTGTAGCAATAACGATTGCCGCCTCAGCGAGTTTCTGCACCCCTATTGGTTACCAGACAAATATGATTGTACAGGGACTTGGCGGATACAGATTTAGTGACTTTGTGCGCTTTGGACTACCGCTGAGCATTATAACATTTATAATTTCAATGATTTTTATACCAATATTTTGGAGCTTCTAACTATGAACAACATCCACCCAATCTTTGACAAAATTGCCAGCCGCGAACAGAAAGAGCAGCAGCTCCGCCAGAGAGGATTAACGCTCTGGTTTACAGGACTTTCAGGCTCTGGCAAGAGCACTGTAGCGATAGCCTTAGAGAGTCTGCTTACCGAGCGTGGTTACCTCTGCCGCATCCTTGATGGGGACAATATTCGCTGTGGCATTAACTCAGACCTTGGCTTTTCAAGCGCTGACCGCACAGAGAACATTCGCCGCATAGCTCACATCTGCAACCTCTTTAACCAGACGGGCATAGTAACCCTCGCCTGCTTTGTCAGCCCTACAAATGAACTCAGAGAGTTGGCACGCCAAATTATCGGCGACAATGACTTTGAGCTTGTCTACATCTCTACGCCCCTAACAGAGTGCAGTAGGCGCGATGTTAAGGGGTTATATGCAAAAGCTCAGCGTGGTGAGATAGCCGACTTTACGGGAGTTACTGCCCCATTTGAAGAGCCAGCGGATGCAGATATAACAATAGATACTACTGGGCGCAGCGTAGAGAGTTGCGCCGAGGAGATTTTTTCACAAATTATTAAGCGAATTGAGTATGGAAAACTATAGCCTTTCACACCTTCGTGCCCTTGAGGCGGAGGCGATACACATCATCCGCGAGGTTGCTGCCGAGTTTTCAAATCCAGTAATGCTCTACTCCATAGGCAAGGATTCATCTGTTATGGTACGCCTTGCCGAGAAGGCATTTTACCCGGGCAAAGTACCATTTCCACTGCTGCACATAGACTCCAAGTGGAAGTTCCGCGAGATGATTGAGTTTCGTGATACCTACGCCCGCGAGCATGGCTGGAATCTTATTGTAGAGTACAACCGCGAGGCATACGAGGCGGGTGTAGGTCCATTTACACATGGCAGTAAAGTTCACACCGACCTTATGAAGACCCAAGCGTTGCTTGCAGCGCTGAAGAAGTACGGCTTTGATGCCGCCTTTGGAGGTGCTCGTCGTGATGAGGAGAAGAGCAGGGCAAAGGAGCGCATATTCTCCTTCCGCAACGCCTTTCAGCAGTGGGACCCGAAGAATCAGCGACCAGAGCTGTGGGATATATACAACACCCGCATAGGCGCTGGCGAGAGTATCCGCGTATTCCCGCTTAGCAACTGGACAGAGACCGATATTTGGCAGTATATACGCCTTGAGAAGATTCCAATCGTGCCGCTCTACTACGCCGCCGAAAGACCCGTCGTAGAGATTGACGGCAACCTAATCATGGTGGATGACGACCGTATGCCCCTTGAGCTACGCAATAAGGCTCAGTTGCGCCGCGTACGCTTCCGTACATTGGGATGCTATCCACTTACGGGTGCTATTGAGAGCGATGCCGACACAATAGAGAAGATTGTTGAAGAGATGATGGTAACGACCCGCTCTGAGCGTACCACGCGCGTTATTGACTTTGACCAAGAGGGAAGTATGGAGCAGAAGAAGAGAGAGGGGTATTTTTAGCAGAACAAGACTATGAAACAGACTATAGAGGAATTTTTGGCGCAGGACGAGCAGAAAGAGCTGCTGCGACTACTTACTGCAGGAAGTGTAGATGATGGCAAAAGCACACTTATAGGGCGATTGTTATACGACAGCAAGCGACTCTATGACGACCAGCTGCAGGCTCTTAAGCGGGACTCGCGCCGCACTGGCAATGCGGGCGAAAATATTGACTACGCGCTGCTCTGTGACGGACTGAAGGCGGAGCGTGAGCAGGGTATTACAATAGATGTAGCATACCGATACTTTGCCACCTCGCGCCGCAAGTTTATCATTGCCGACACCCCAGGGCATGAGCAGTATACGCGCAATATGATTACAGGAGGCTCTACGGCAAACCTCGCCATAATACTTGTAGATGCTCGCCAAGGTGTTCTGCAGCAGACACGTCGCCACAGCTATCTCATCTCACTGCTGGGAATAAAGCACATTGTGCTTGCGGTAAATAAGATGGATAGCGTTGCATACAGTCAAGAGCTCTTTGAAAGCATAGTGAACGACTACAAGAGTTGGCTCACCACACAGGCGACAATTCACTTTGATCTGCAGCCGATACCTATCTCGGCGCTCTGTGGCGACAACGTTGTTGAGCGCTCGCAAAATATGGCGTGGTACACAGGTCCGACCCTTTTGCAGCACCTTGAGAGCGTGGCAATAGATAGCGACTACGACCTTAACCGCTTTCGCTTTGCGGTGCAGTATGTCCTACGTCCCAATCAAGATTTTCGCGGCTTTGCAGGCAAAATATCCTCTGGAGTTATCCATGTGGGCGACACTATTACGGCACTACCATCGGGTAAGCAATCGACAATAAAGAGCATTGTAACATACGACGGTGAGCTTAACTACGCCTTTGCGCCGCAATCTGTCACCCTGACGCTCAACGACCAGATAGACCTCTCGCGTGGAGAGATGCTTGTGCTTAGCAACCAACCACGTCCACAAATGGGACATAATCTTACGGCGATGATGGTCTGGATGGACGAGCAACCACTTGATAGCAGCAAAAACTTCTACCTCAAGCATACGACACACACTGTTAGGGCGAAAATCAGCAATATAGAGTATCGCGTTGATATAAATACCGCCCAACATGTAGCAACCAACTCTCTGTCGCTCAACGAGATAGCAAAGGTATGCATAACCACTGCTGAGCCTATTTTCTGCGACCCATACAAAGAGAATCGCCAGACGGGCGCCTTTATAATCATAGACCCAGTGACAAACTACACCTCTGCAGTAGGCATGGTGCTGGAGCTAAACGACGACAGTTGTCAGACAAAGGAGGTTGTGAGTATCTCCCTCAGCAAGCTCGGCATAGGTATTGAGCACCGAGAGGCTATTGCTCTGCTATGCAAGGAGTTAGAGCAACGATGTGGTATAACTATTAACTGTACTGAGTAATGGGATTTTCTTTTGACCGCCTACCATTTAACACCCTTGTAGGTGCAGACCGTAAGACCTTTGACCGCGTAACTGAGGGTGTAAAGATAGATAACAAGGGTAAGTATCTGCTGACAAAGTGCTGTCAGCGGATACTCAGTCCGCTATACAACATCAACACCCGCGAGTATAACGCTATGGCTAAGCCAGAGATTGTCGCGCCCCTATTTATCATCGGACACTGGCGCAGTGGAACAACCTTTGTGCATAATGTGCTGAGTCGTGACCCACAGTTTGGCTACTGCACTACATATCAGACCGTCTTTCCGCACATGATGCTCTATGGCAGTTCGTTTTTTAAGCCTCTTGCCGCACTGTGTATGCCCAAAACTCGCCCGACGGACAACCTTGAGCTTACTGTAGAGCAACCCCAAGAGGAGGAGTTTGCCCTTACCAATATGACACCTGCCGCCTACTACCACTTCTGGAGTCTACCTCAGCAGGCTGAGCTTTACCGTGACAAATACCTCTTTTTAGACTCATGCACCGCCGAGGAGAGAGCTGAATTTTGCCATAGCGTGCAGAAGATGATGCAGATAGCGCTTCACTGCCAAAATAAGAGTCGCTTTCTATCTAAAAATCCGCCACATACGGCACGTATTGCGCTATTACACCGTATGTTCCCCGATGCAAAGTTTATATATCTTGTCCGCAACCCATACACCGTCTTTGAGTCTACAGTAAAGTTTTTTAACTCCACAATAGCGCCGCTGACGTTGCAGAAAATTGACAATGTTGCACTTGAGGAGCATATCCTTCAGACCTACAGCGCAATGATTAGCCGATACAACACCGACAAGAGACTTATACCGGCACAAAACCTCTTTGAAGTTAGATTTGAAGATTTTGAAGTTGCGCCACTCGCCAAGACCGAAGAGATATACCGCACCCTTAACCTCGGAGACTTTAACTCCGTAAAAACGCGCATGGCAGAGTATCTAAACGCCCAAAAGAGACATCAAAAAAATAGATACTCCTACTCCCCGCACACCATATCAATGGTAAATAGATACTGCTCCGCAACCCTTACAGAGTGGGGCTATAGGCTCTAATTACGCCTACCCCTAAAAAGAGCGTAGCCAACACTAATACCCACCTTAAGGGGTTGAATCTCTGACGAGCCATTGAATGGGTCGGGATAGAGGTAATCTTCATGTCCCTGAGGGTCCATAACTACCTCACCATTAGGCTTGTAGCCATTATACCATGAGCGCATATATGCAAAGGCAACAAAGGCATCTATGCTCCAGCGCTCGTTAAAATGGTGGTGATAACCAAGACCCAATCCGACATAAAGCCCAAAGCCCTTGCCGTAGTTATGATTAAAATCCAAGAACTTACCATTTTTTAGGAAGAAGGGTTTATTTATATCAAAGCCCATCATTCCTGCATCAAAGGCTGAATAGAAGCCTTTTGCAGCACCCTTAACATAATAACGGTATTCGCCGCCGAACATTCCAAAAAATAGATGGTGCGAGTCAAAGCTCTTCCACGGTGAAAATGTAGCCTCTACGCTTAGGGTTGAGTGGGGAGCGATAACAGCCTCCACCTGCGGATTTACCACCCCCACAAGGGCATAGAGCCCATTGAGCTTGGCATATATCTGAGCCTCAGCGCTGCTGAAGGTCATAATTACTACAACCACTATTGCCACAAACCGTTTCATATCGCAAAGATAGCGCAAAAAGTGTGAATAATACCAATTTTAGAAAATTATTGTATAATTATTTGCATTCCAAATAAATTATATATACTTTTGCATTATATAGGGATGTAATCAAGCTTAGGATATGATACAAATTTCGCTATCCAACGTTATATTCCCTCTCCGACCATTCGGGGGGGGGATTTTAAGTGTCTATAAATCAATAAGTTACACCATTTTAGCAACTTTTTTAGGCGACAAGTACTCTTGCCGCCCGAACCATTTTGTACATGTATCAACAATTTTCATTTTTTAACAAAAAACAAACACTATGAAAAACATTTTCCGAATTTTGATGGCTGCGGCTGTTCTGCTGACAGCATCATGCGCCAAGGAGGATATCTCCTCTACAATTGGCGGCGGCGAGGTTGAGGTAACCTTCACCGCAAATCTTGCCGGTCTTGGCACTCGTGCCATTGCCGATGGCAACACTGTTGATTGCGTCTATCTTGCTATCTTTGACGCAAACACCGACGCTTATCTTAGCGAGCTGACCAAGGCAGAGGGTTACCCTGTATCTAACGGTTTAGCAACTATTCCAGTTGTTCTTTTGAAGGACAAGAAGTACGACCTCGTTTTCTGGGCTCAGAAGAACGGCACTGGTGCTTACACTCTTGACCTTGCAAACCGTCAGGTAAAGGCTAACTACGATGCAGCGGCTAACAACGAGGCTCGCGATGCATTCTTCAACATTAGCAACGACTGGACTGCAGGTAAGGATAATACTACCTTTGAGCTTCGTCGTCCATTTGCTCAGATTAACGTTGGTAACTCTGATGCTGATGTAAAGTATGCTAAGCAGAACGGTTCTGTTATCTCTAAGAGTTCAATGACCGTAACTACTAAGGTTTACGATACTATTGAGCTTGTAAATGGCTCTCTTACTGGTACTGAGGTATCTGCAGAGTTTACCCTTGCTGCTATCCCAACAGAGACTGTTAAGGGCACTGTAGACCCAACTCACGATGCAGTTCTCAACGCAAGTGAAGAGTACAACTACCTTGCAATGAACTACCTGCTTGTTAATGATCGCCAGCTTGTTGATCTTGTATTCAACTTCACCGACGGCACTACCACTTTTGAGCGTAAGTACTATCAGGTACCAGTTCAGCGCAACTACCGCACAAACATCCTCGGTCAGATTATCTCAAGCCCTATGGACTTCACTGTTGAGATTAAGCCTGGATTTGATGGTGATAATAACGAGATGCAGGTTGCTACTGCAGCTGATTTCATCAACGCATTTGCAAACATTAAGGATGGTGGTACTGTTACACTTCAGTCAAATATCAACTTCACAGAGGAGGACCGCATGAATAGCGGTGGTACTTGGTACGAGGGTGTATACTATGTTGGTGACAAGAGTTTTACTATCGACCTTAACGGTAAGACAATTACCAACACCGATGGCGCTGTAAACGACTATATGATGCTCTTCAAGAATGAGGGTGAGAAAGCTAACACTATCACATTCAAGAACGGTACTATCGATGCTGGAACTGCTGCATATTGCGCTTTGTGTACATCAACAACTAGCACTCAGAAAATTACAATTAACCTTGACAATGTAAATCTTATTGGCAACAATAGCGGTGGTGCAGTTGCAAAGATTAGAGGTGGTGCAGAGCTGAACGTAAATGCAGGCACAGTAATCACTGGTAAGGATAGCTACCTCTGCATCGAGTCTTGGAAAGCAACCGTCAACATCTTTGACGGTGCTGAGCTCTACCAGAACGGCACTTCAAGCTACAATGGCTGTCTTGTAGGTGTTAGTGGAGCTGGTACTGTAAATGTTTACGGTGGTTATGGTAAAGGTGTTAAGGGCGGCTTTATCGCTATGACATCTGGTGGTACTATCAATGTTAATGGTGGTGAGTGGATTGCTAACACAGATGGTACTGTTGGCGACAACAGCAACCTCTATGTACTGACTGCTCAGAACAACAAGTATGAGGGTGGCTACGCAGGTCCATCAATTATCAATGTTACTGGTGGTACTCTCCGCGGTGGTATGGATGCATGGATTCTCAACGATGTAAATATTGAGAAGGCTGAGCTTAATATCAGCGGTGGTAACTTCAATGCAGACCCTGCATCGTATGTAGAGGATGGCTACAAGGCTGTAAAGAATGGTGAGACTTGGACTGTTTACGAGAATATTGAGGCTAGCGACGCTACTGAATTTGTAGCTGCACTTGCAGAGGGTGGCATGGTTACTCTCCAGAATGATATTACACTGAGCACACCTCTAACTGTAGCAAAGGACGCCATTATCAACCTTAACGGTAAGACCATTAGCGGTGAATTTGCTAAAAATAGCGGATCTGTATTGAGTATTGGAGCAGATGCATCACTTAGTATTGTTGGTGGAACATTAAAGAATACTGCAACAAATGGCGATGCTGTTATTAACAATAGCGGTAGCCTTGTTTTGAAAGATGTTACAGTTTTGGGCGCTCCTATCGATGATTCAGGCTACCCTAATTACGCAATATATACTTCTGGTCAGATGACAATTGAAGATGGTTGTTCAATTACTTCTGATCGCGGTGTTATCTATTTACAAAATGGTGCAGATCTTACTATTAACGGTGGAAATATAAGTGTTACTAACGCCCTGGGTAGTCGTACTCTAACCGCACACGTTATCTATGCATATGGTAACACATCGAAACTAACAATTAATGGTGGCAACTTCGCTCTAGACTATGAAGCTGCAGGCGGTGTTGGTGCAAGTGTAATCTGCCCAGCAGGCGCTACAATCGATGTTTACGGTGGTAATTTCAACTATGCTGGAGTACAGGGTAACCAGAGTGGTATTTTCCAAAACTATATGGGATATGGTGCTCCTGTTAATGTATACGGTGGTACATATAACGACTCAACCGTAATCAAAAATGTTGCTGATGGTTACCATGCTGTTCAGGACAATGGTAAATATGTAGTTGTTTCAGAGAATATTAACGGCGTTGCTTCTACTCCTATTGTTAATAAGGAGGGTAGCACCTACACTGGTGAATTCTTTGATAATCCTATCGAGAATGCACTTATTTTCCAGAACTGGATCTTCAGTGGTGATGCTACAATCAAAGTTGAGAATAAAACTTATGGTGCTATTATCCTTGAGAATGTTAAGGGTAACATCAACGGCGACGCTATTGTTGTAGACAACGACAACAACTCTGTAATGATACTTGAGAATGTAGATCTTACACTTGCAGAGGGTAAGAAGCTTATTAAGTCTGTAAGAAATACTATTTACCAGGTATTTATGGCTAACATTACTATCAATGGTGTGAAGCAGACACAGGTGTCAATAGCACAGTACCTTGAGAATGTTGGTTGGTACCAGGTTGTAGATGAGATCTAAACCCAAAAACCAAAGACCCAGGTACACGGTCTTAGTAGTGTACCTACTTTGTTAAAAAAGTTATAAACGTGGAAGAGGACTGACCGATATTTCGGTCGGTCCTTTTTTTGAAAAGAGTGGTCGGGGGTTCGGTGTGCAAACAGAAAATAAACAGAAAGATGTGTAAAACATTATCGAAGATAAGAATTATCTCCCCACGACCACTCTCTGCCCTTTTTGTTGCAACATCTATGCCGAAAATTGAGATAATAGCGACCTTTTAAGCTAAGTTTTGGTCAACAATTCTATGGCAATATTTTTGTTGTAGCCATCTAAAACTGAGTATTATGTTGTGGTCATTCATTGTTGGGTTGGTAGTCGGGTGGATTGCCAACATGGTTATCCAAGGTGGCAGGTATGGGTTGATTGTAAACCTATTGGTTGGTCTTGTAGGGGCGTTATGCGGAGGCTGGATAGTATCGTTATTTGGCTCGGTGAGCATCTTTGTCCATCTATTGGCATCAATAATTGGTGCGGTGCTATTGCTCTGGCTTGTAACGCTACTAATGCGGCGAGAGCAGAATAGCAACAAAAAGGGAGAGAGTCAGATGTAACGGAGATAGCAATTCCCATTTTAGGCACAAAATTTTGAAAAAAAGTTTGCTATTTGTAGAATTTTCACTACCTTTGCCGCGCATTAAGTACTTAATTAAAAAAACACAAACAAGATGAAAAAGGGAATTCATCCAGAGAGTTATCGTTTAGTGGCGTTTAAGGATATGTCCAACGACCACGTGTTTTTGTGCAGGTCCGCCGTTTCGACAAAAGAGACCATCGAGGTGAACGGCGAAACCTATCCCGTGTATAAGATGGAAATCTCCAACACATCTCACCCATTCTACACTGGTAAGATTAAGTTGGTAGATACCGCTGGTCGCGTTGATAAGTTTATGAGCCGTTACGCAAAGCGCTACGATAAGAAGAACAAGTAGAAAACTATGTTCTTGGAGAGATAGCAGTCCGATGGGCTGCTATTTTTGTTTTATCTCCTCGGCACGACCCCCTCAGTTGTGGTGCGCCAGCGAAAGCCAAAGCTCAAAAGTGTGAGCAATATCATAACGACATAGCTCAAGGCAAGGGTTGCTGTATCTATCTGCAGGTTGGCATAGCCCACGCCCATACCTGCAAAGAGTTCCACCACCCAATTCTGCACCTCACCGCACCAAGCGGCACTCTGTGCAACAATTTGAGCTGCAGGAAGAGGCAGCACAAGCGCTGCGAGGTTGCAGACAATCATTATCTGCGAAGTGAGCAGTGCAAGTGGCGTAACGACAATACTGAGCAGCGAGATAACGCCGAAGCTATGTGATATAAGCGGCATAGTCGCCACAACGCACGCCGTAGAGATTACAACGCCATCAACAATACCCCTTCCAACGCCTCTATAGTTAATCATGCCAATAATTGGTTTTGCGACGAACAGGATAGCCGCCACAGCAACAAAGGAGAGTTGAAAACTGAGCTCAAAGAGCATATACGGATCTGCAGCAAGCATAATAAAGGCTGTCAAAAAGAGTGAATTTTCAGGCAGGTGGCGGCTCTTGGCAAGGTAGGAGAGTTGCAACACTGAGAACATTATCGCCGCACGCACAGCACTTGCTGGATAGCCACAGAGTGCAACATAAAGCCATATCATCGCAACAGCAACCACAGCGCGGATAAGATTACCGCGCCAGAGAAGGAGTACCGGCAAGAGTAATATATTTATCAGCACAAAGACCAGAGCTACATGCAGTCCCGAAACGGCAAGCAGGTGTGACGCGCCACTGACAGAGTAGTGCTTTGACAGTTCACTGCCAGAGATTGCTCGCGTGCCTAAGGTCACAGAGATCGCCACATCGCGCCCTAAAGATGGAGGCAAGAGGCCCTCAAGTCGCTCAACAGCCCAACCGTGGAGAGTTTGGCGCTGAGCAGGGGCGTAACTTACAATCTTATATCCACCTATTGTCACACGCCCAGAGTAACCTCGGCGATACATACTCTGAGCATAGCCACTACCCTGAGGCGTAAATGGGCGTATAGCCGAGAGGGTCTCGATAACATCACCCTGACTGGGACAAAGTAACGAGTCGGCAGTAATGCGCACCTTTGCCCTACAGCGCTCACCATTGCACATAAGCACATCTGCCGCATAGGTGCTATATTTGCCATAATCTATACCCTGATCTGCTATTTGTACCACTAAGCGAAGCTGTTGCCCTTGCGGGAGCATCTCAAAGCTCATTATCTGATACAGCGCGCCTCCCAAGGCAAATATAGCCGCCACAGCTATCTCACTACGCCATAGAGATGCTGTCACCGAAAGAGCTACAAGTGCAAGCCACAGAGCCACAGGCACAGTAAATCTCGCCGCAAGTAGAATGCCGCCAATAAGCGCTATGGTAAGCAATGCCATCGGTATCTTTACAAAGCGCTCTCTGATATTTACCACTGAGAAGGTTAGCATATACAAAGATAATAACCCTCAGCAGAATAACAAAAAAAGAGGCTGGCAAATTATACCAGCCCCACTAAGGTACTCAAAAACCTCAACTAACAACAACTAATCATCAAATCCTATTAACTTTCCATCAAGCGTAAAGGTTAGCTCAACACCATTTGAAAGTTTAATCTCATAGTCACGACTATCGCGCTCAATAGAGAGAAAATGAACCTCTGGATACTGCTTCTTAACGTAATCAACCAACTTGTTAGGAATAATCTTTAATGGAATACCTGTCTTCTTGTTTGATATGTCTGTCCACTCACCAGAGCCGTTAAAATCAATCTTTGTTCCATCCTCAAGACGAACCTCGTAGTCGGTATCAAGCAGATCTCTATCTACGTTGGCATACAACACCGGCACACCCTCAAAATGGTTGGTAATAAAAGCCTGCGCCGCCTTTGGCAACTTCGATACCTCAATCGGACGCTCATCCGCACTCGCCATAGATACCACACCGAGTACCATAGCACAAATTACAATAAATCTTTTCATCAGTTACATTTTTAAGTTATTTTTCTAATCCATTAACGACTCACAGTATGCGAATATTGTGCAAATATATCAAAAAATGCATATTTTTTTTAGATTTTTCCACAAAAATCATAGCTAAAGAGAATTTTGTTGTTATAGTGCGACATATACAACGCTCGGCAAAAATCCCAGCGATGGATAGTACTAAAAGGTACAGCCATTGCTGGGATTTTTGTTAGCGGAAGTAGATGTCCTACTATAACAACAAAATTAGAATAGGTAGCCGGTGTTAATATAGAAAGCCCCCTTACCATCTTGTTTGTTATACTTGCCGATTGGTTTGCCATACTCAAAGGCAACGATGAAGTTCTGGTTCATGATAAAGCGCAGACCTAAACCGGCGGTGATATGTGGCAGGTCTTTAGATAGACCTTTTGCCATATACTCCTCATACTCAGCGCGATGTTTCTCCTCACCCTTGAAGGTCATATCGAACTGGCGAGTGACATACGTTCCATCGCTAAAGAGGTTAAGACCAAAGGCTATATTCTGCTTCCAGAGTGTGAAATTGACAAAACGCCAGCGGATTTCGGCATTATAAGTTGCCATATCAAGACCATTAACGCGGTTACGCATAATACCACGAACAGTGCGATAGCCACCCATACCGTCGCGGTCGTACTGCGGACCCATAGTGGTAAGGTATGGGGTGATGTAGTATGGTGAGCTACCACCGATAGCGCCCTCATAGTTCAGTCGGTAGGCGATAGTAAGGATATCGTTCTTAACCACTGGGATATAGTGGCGGAAGGTCACAGAGTAGCGGTAGTAAGGGTTTGTTGTACCCAACCACTTTGGAGCCAGAGTAATATGTGCTTCAGCCCAGATACCGCGTGATGGAGCGCCCTCCTTATCGCGTGTATCAAAGAGCAGACCAGCACGAAGGGTGCTATTCAGTCCGCCATTAGCCTCCTTGTCGGAGATAAGACCCCACTCGCGGTACTGCTCATAGAGGGTCTTCTCTGTATCTGGGAACATCTTATGCTCGTCCTTATTCTTGTTAATCTTATCGCGGTTAATTGCACCCTGCTTAAAGTAGCTGAGGTGGTAGCCAGCCTCCCAGAAGAGCTTATTGTTCCAGATGTTACCTACAAAGTCGCTCTTAAAGAGGATAGCAAGGCGGTTAATTCGGTACTTTGGAGTGTAGATATACATATCCTTATTGCTCTTATCCTTACCTGCAGCGACCTTCTCGTGGTCAAAGTAGGACATATAACCGTTAAAGCCATAGAAGTCCATAGCCTTATCGTTATAGAGGGTCAGTGATGACGACCAGCGCACGCCAGGGATAAGGAAGCGGTTGTCGTAAGAGACAATATACTGCTGAGAGCCCTTTGTAAAGAATGACGCCTCAAGATACCACTGCTGGCGAGTATTTGGGTAGGTGCTACCGTCGCCAAAGTCGTAGATATTGAGCAGAGCGCCGAGCTGGAAGCCCTTATCGGCATCAAAGGCTACGGCAGGCAGAGGTCCGAAGTTGTATCCAGTCTTTACAATCTCCTTCTTAGACTTTGGAGTAGCAGTCTCACTCTTTTTCTCTTTTGCTTGTGCCACAACAATGCCCAAGCATAGTAGAGTGGCAAGAATAACGATCTTCTTCATATTATTTAGTTAGTATTATTTCTCTAATTTCACGATAAATAGCACGAAGGCGGCTATTAGCAAGCAGTTTAATATCCGAAACACCAAGTCGCAACAGTCGCCACGTCTCATGTGCTACAATAGGCGCTGGAAGCAGCGCAATAGTTATAGGCAATGCCCACTGCCAAGGCAGAACGGTGTATGCAACGATGGAGTAGATAACCATCAACAGAGGCCACACAAGCAGATTTACAAGGTAGCGCACCGAGTTACGGAAGGCGTAGTCGCGCAGCTTTGTGAAGATAAAACTGCAGAGTAGATTTATCGGCAGGGTAAGCACCGAGACTGGTATGCAGTATGGCAGAGCGACAAGCGCAAAGAGTGTCTTGAGCACACGCGAGAGCACTGGGAACTTAACCGACACCGAAGCAAGGCTGATATTCTGGCTCTTACGCATTGCAGACGCCTCATTTCCAAGCTCTATAAGCCTTGCTACCCTATCGGGGTCACTCTGGCGGAGTGCTGCAATCTGGTTTACAGTGTAGTTATTTGCCTCAAAGTGCAAATCCAACTGATTCTGGCGCTTACGACCAACGGAGAGCTTACGCGCCTGACCCTTAACAACGGCGGCACAAATCTCGTATGTAGCGTCGTAGTTTTCGTCATTAGGTATGTAGAAAATCGACCTCTGCATACGCTCCGAGAGCATATCCTTCATCTCAACCATCTGCTCGGCTTGCGAGAGCTGGCTATGGGTTGCGATAAACTCGCCCACATTTATCGGCTCGCCAATCTGCACGCGCACAGTAGAGCGGAAGCGGAAGAAGTTGCCGTAACGCAGCCCCACAGGGACAATATAGAGCGGCATATCGGGCATCATCTCCTGAGCCTGAAAAGCGATGCGGAAGATACCCTTAGAGAGCGGCAGTGACGAATACTTTGCCTGGTGAGTACCCTCTGGGAAGATGCAGAACGGGATTTTATCGCGCAACACATCTACAGCACGCTCAAAGGTCTGGTTGTTCTTCTTAACCTCGTCATAGCCATCGCGGATACGCATGATTGGCATAATCTTGAGCCATGTGAGGATTCTTGCTATCTTAGGATTACGAAAGATATCTGCGCGAGCAACAAAGACCTTAGGTCGGCGATCCATGGCAAGCAACACCAGTGCATCCATAAGGGCGTTAGTGTGGTTTGGAGCGTAGATAATTGCTCCATCTTGCGGAATCTTATCTCGACCAACATACCTCACATTGCGATACGAGAGGCGTAGAGCGAAGTCTACATAGTATCGCAGCAGGTTATAGAGGTGGTCGTTATCCTGAATTTTTCTCTCCTTGCGCATAATCTACTCTGCAAGTGGTGTGCGGCGGAAGAGGTATGCCACCGTAAGACCAGAAATAATATGCCAGATACCCCACCAAGCTGTCACAATAAGCATTCCGCCATAGTGACCATGCCATACCTCTGGTGGGAAGATAGCTGGATTGAAGAGCAGAATGAGTCCCAAGCCAGAATTTTGGATGCCGACCTCAATAGTGAGCGAGCGGCAATCCTTGATCGGTAGCTTACCCAACCTACCGCCAAAGTATCCTGTAGCCAGTGCGCAAGCATTATGCAGCAGCACGATAAAGAAGATATAGAAGATATTGTCTACAATAATCTGGAAGTTCTGCGAGAAGGAAGCGATAACCATGCCGATAAAGAGCAGAATCGAGATTACCTGCGCAGGCTTTGTAATCCTCTTAGTGGCATTTGGGAAGTACTTTGCAAAGATAAGACCCAGCACAATAGGCACTCCAAGCAGCAGAAGTATCTGCTCAAGCATAGGCAAGAATGGAATTACCAGCACTGGAATATCATTATGCACACTCGCAAAGTGGCTATAAAGATTTCCCCACAAAAAGAAGTTTAGCGGGGTGATTATAGGTGCAAATGCCGTAGAGATAGCGGTCATAGATACGCTCAGTTCCACATTGCCCTTTGAGAGTGACGAGATAAAGTTAGATATGTTTCCGCCTGGGCAGCAGGCAACAAGTATCATTCCTAAGGCAACCATCGGCGTGATAAGCGGGTTGAGAATCATCGCCACCAGGAAGGTGACAGCTGGCAGACCAATCCACTGCAGAAGAATACCGATAATTACAGACTTTGGATTTTTGAATACATCTTTGAAGGTCTGTGTCTTAATGCCCAGCGCCACGCCGAACATTACAAAGGCAAGGATGATGTTTACTATCATCATACCTCCCTGACCAAAGTTGATTGTTAGACTGCTTAAAGACTCTAATTGTTCTCTCATTTTAGGTATGTTCTATAATAAATATATAAGGTGAATCTGTGTTACTTGCGAAATCTGAGAGCAACATCTGACTGAGCATCAACCTCTAATACCACCCTCACAATATCCCAATCAGTCACAAATATAACAATTATTTTATAAAAAAACGTACTTTACTATAGAAAATAGGACAATTCATAATAAATAACCACTTTTTTTACTAAACAGAGGTTTTTTTATGATTATAAATTCCCCTTATAGCTTTATAAAAATTATTGATTTGACAAATAATTTTATTTGCATTATCTTTGCAGTAGAAACAGAAAGTTAAACAATAAAACAGTGAAAATTATGGCAACCATCAATCTAACCAAAGGAGGTTTTGTAAGACGAGTAGCCGACATAGATACAATGGCTACCAATTGGAAATTTTTGGGCGACAAGCCGGCTCTGATAGATTTTTATGCATCATGGTGCGGTCCATGTCAGCGACTGCTACCGATAGTAGAGTCTCTCTCGGAGGAGTTTGCAGGCAAGATTGACATCTACAAGGTCAATGTAGACCAAGAAGAGGAGCTTGCTGCAGCATTTAACATCCGCACAATACCGACGCTGATTTTCATCCCGATGGATGGCAAACCAGAGCGCGAGGTTGGTGGCAAGAGTATAAGCGAGCTACGCGAAAGATTAAACAGCTTACTGAAATAACAACAAAAAAACAACTTAAAACTATACAACTATGATTAGCACGAGACTTCACACAGCAATTAACGACCAGATTAACGCCGAGTTATGGTCAGCATACCTCTACCTCTCTATGTCACTCGACGCCGAGGCTAAGGGTTATAAGGGCGTAGCAAATTGGTTCTACGTGCAGTGGCTTGAGGAGCAGGACCACGCCCGCATACTGATGAACTACCTCAACTCACGCGATGCAAAGGTTACACTTAAGCCTATTGATGCAGTACGCACAGAGTGGAACTCTGTCCTTGAGATGTTCCAGGAGACCCTGCGCCACGAGAAGGTGGTAACAGGTCTTATCAACAACCTTGCAGCTATTGCAGCTGAGGACCGAGACTTCGCATCATCAAATATGCTTGTATGGTTTATTGATGAGCAGATTGAGGAGGAGGAGTCTGCACGTGAGATGATATTTGCAGCCGAGAGTGTTGAGGGCGACAAGTATGGCATGTATCAGCTTGATAAAGAGCTTGCTGCAAGAGTGTACAAGCAGGCTTCACCACTGGCAACAAGCGCAGAGTAATAAAAATAATTGATTAACCAGCATATAAAACATATAGATTATGGCAACGAAATTTTTTAAGTGCCGCCACTGTGGCAATGTAATTGAGAAGGTAGTAGATTCAGGTGTAGCAGTTATCTGCTGCGGTGAGAAGATGGAGGAGCTTGTTCCCAATACCGTTGAGGCAAGCGGCGAGAAGCACATCCCAGTAGTTACTCGCATAGACGAGTGCACAATAAAGATTGAGGTGGGCAGCGTACCACACCCAATGCTCCCAGAGCACCATATAGCCTTTATCTATGTTGAGACCGAGGATGGCGGCATCCGCATCAACCTTAAGGATAAGCCAGAGGCTATAGTCTGCACATGCAGCAGCAAGCCAGTGGCAGTATATGAGTACTGCAACCTGCACGGTCTGTGGAAGACAGAGCTGTAGTAGATAGACAACCCATAATCAGAGAACTGCCCGTAATGTGGCAGTTCTTTTTCATTTAACAGTAACAATAAAAACAGTAACATTGCGTTATATAACAAACAGAAAACTAAAACATTATGGTTATGAGAGGTATTTTGAGCATTATGGCAGTGGCACTTCTTGCAGTAGGCTGTAGAGAGAGCGACCAGACAGACAAGAGCGTTGAGGTTAATGCAACGGTAAGCAACTACATTTCAATGGTTAGGGGTGGCAATAGTTGGATGATGGGCGATGTAGTAACTATTGAGCCTACAGACGGCAAAGACCTTAGAATCTTTGTAACGCCATTTAACTATCCAGAGTGCAGTGCAGGTTCGCTCTATGACGGCGTTGCGGCTGACAGATACCGCGAGCTACAGTTAAAGTATGGAGACAATAACCCTACAAAGAGCACACTGCGCTTCTATAACAAGAGTGGCTGGAAGTTGGAGAGCGGTATTTGCAAGTACGACTGCTACAGCGACAAGATTGACAAGATAGCAATCACAAGCGACAAGAGTTGGGGTGAGAACTACCCTGCTGGCACCGACCTCGCACCATTATTTACTGTCAGCTTTTCATCACTATATGAGTATGTCAAAGGCGGATTTACTGGCGAGATTTCAAGAAGTTACACCGAAGTACTTACAGAGGTAGACCCTGCACTGTTTAACCTCCTTGATGCCAGCAAATTCAGCGGACTTATGCTCCAGAGCACACAAATCCCCACAGATGCCCACAGCCACACCTACACCGTAACCCTCACACTCGACTCTGGCGAACAACTCTCATATCATAATTAAGGCTGACGCGAACTGCCCGCTTTTTGAAAAAAGCAGGGCGTGCAAAAACTTTATGAGAAACTTCGTTTCTCTTCTGTGCTGATGCGGATTTAGGGTAACTCTGCGAGTTATTGAAACAAAAAATAGACCTTTTTCAGTTTTCAAGCAAGCTTGACCTGAAAGGTTTATTTTTCATTTCACTGCCTTACGGCAGTACCCTAAATCCGAATAAACACACAGACGAAGTCTGTCACTAAATTCTCTAACTTCCCTAACCTCCTTAAATTCTCTGTTCTGCGTCAGCCAGCTAACGCTGCGATTAAGCTGAGAGCAATAGCAGTCGCACACCGAAGGTGCAAAAGGTGTAAATTGAAAATGGGAGCTTGCTCACAGATTTTCAATTTCGCATTTTGGGGCATTTATGCCGCGACTGATATTGCCGAGGCGGAGCAGGGTCGGGTTGCCGAAGGCAAGCCAATGGCTAATGGCTAACGGCTAATAACTAACAGCCACCTTGTAAGGTACTCCATTTAGCACGCTGCGGTAGCTACGATAGTAAGTGCCATACTTATTCGTTCCCGTTGTGACAGTAGTCTCGCAGCGGACGGAGATATACCAGCGGCCGGGCTTAGGGTTGTTGATTGTAAGGCTCTTCTTGCAGCCGCGAGAGACAACCTTTTCGGTGGTATTGTCGTGGAACGCCAACTCTCCGCGCTTGGCAAGCAGTGTAAGGTCAAACTTCTTTGCTTCCTCGTAGCCATTAAGAGTGATTTTCAGACTTTTACATCCTCTTGGAACATCTACGGCAAAGTGGTGGTACTGAAGGTCGCCAATGCGCGTATAGTCGGGGTCGTTATCCTCGGTGCGCTTATTCATCTCGCGCACAACGCCATTCTCAAGCACGCCCTTAATCCGTGGCTCTGGATTGCCGTCCATAGCATAGAGGAGCATTGCAGCAGTGAGTTTTAGTCGCTCACCCTCGGCAATAGCCTCTGGGTGAGAGCCACAGAGCACCGCTCTACCAACGCTCTGCATAGGCTTATATGCCCAGATGCACAGCTCACCGTCAATCTTCACTTTGTCGGTATTGTTAAACTTATATCTTGCCAGCGGCTCAGTACCCACAGGAAGTTCGCAAGCGTAGCAGCCACCATTATGGCGCACATCATCTACGGCGTTATCCTTGCCAAAGTCAAAGTATCGCAAAAGTGGGCAACCACGCTCAAGGTTAAGGGTTGTAGATTGCTTTTTTAGACCTGTAGAGTATCCATAGCCTGACCAGAGACCAAAATATTTATCTACATTTCTATATCCCTTGCTATTTTTACCACCCCTTGCGCCGAGATATGCACCTGCGCAAGTGCCGAAGTATGAGCCACCTGCCGCGACAAATTCTCTAACGCGCTCGCGACCCAAATCGCCCAAAGAGCGGGCGTGCTTAAGCGCCGAGCCACCATTGACATATATCATACGAAAACGTGGCGCACCATCGGGATAGAGGAGCCAGCCGTTGGTATCCTCCTCACTACCACAGAATATATTTGACTGCAGCAGAGTATCCTTCTGAGTGAGTTTTTTCTGCGAGGCTGATGCAAAGTACTCTACATCAAGACCTAAGTATCGCGCTGAGGGCAGATATGTGCGCGAAGTGAGGGCGATACCGCTATCCATAAAGATCTCCTTATAGTAGCCACGTCCTCGGTCAAGCACCTGCTGGCGAGCCTTGTCGCGCTTACGTTCAGACGCCTCTACTGGATGGACAACAAAGCTCAACAACAGAGCACTAACAACAAGAAGTAGTCTATTCATATTCTCTTACCGATAAAATTCACTCTCAAAGGTTGTAATATTTCCCACGCCATCTACCACCTGCAGTCGGACCGTATGGTTGCACCTTTTACCCGCAGCAAGTGGAGTGTCAAAGGTGTGGTAGATAACCCCCTGTAGAGGGTTGTAGTTGAGCGTTTTCCACTCTCCATCAATCCAAAGGTTGTAGCTATCAATACCCGTAAAGTTATCCGAAACATTGAAAGTCAAGCGTTTAGCATTGGTAAGAGTAGCACCCTCTTTCCAATTTGGTCGCACAGCTGGCGCAACAGTATCGGCAACAACAACCATATCGCCAACATTTCGAGTGCGGAGGTAGACCTTTCCACCGCCAGCGTAGTAGCCACCTGCCGAAGTGTAGTTTCCACGGCGATTCTTAACTGCCACTACGCACTTTGTCATTAGCTCCAACGGCACTTTTGCATCAAGAGCCACGGTAACGCGTCCCTGCATAGGCACTGCAGGGTCAAGCACAGAGCACTCGTCAGACAGAACAACTACACCATCAATCGTTGGTCTACGTTCTGTTCTCTGAACGCGGCAAAATGTTGGCGCATAGTATGCCTTACTGCCCACAAAAGCCTTCACTCCCCTATCAGCGACAACCACACTACGACCAGCGCCTGCAACGACAGCGACACAATCCCTCACTGGCGTGAAGAGCCTGTTATCATCCTTACCCTTAACCTCAAAGGTCAGCTGTGAGATATTTCCGCAATCATCCTCAACAGCGACCACAACATTACGCTGTTCACCAGCTGCAGCGCGTATAGCACCTCGACCTACACTCTTACGATAGAGGTGTTCTGGAGCACCAGCCACCCTTGCAAGGCGTATAACCTCACACCTTGCGCCCTGCTGCATAGCGTAGTGGCTGACAAGGTTACATAGGCGCGTATCACTAAAGGCGTAGCCATCCATCCTATACTCAAAAATCGGAGAACCATCCACCCACATCGCAGCGCGATAGACACCAAAGCGGCTCGTTGCATTACCCGACTGGTTATCACGGCACTCAAGGACAAAATATCCCACGCGACCAACGGAGATTGCCCCATCTATCTTATAAGAGCCATCTCTACCCGAAAGGTTAAAACTCCTCATTGGCGCCTCAACAGCCACGCCGTCAAGGGTATCAACCTCAATATAGTGGAGTCTGAGTAGTCGTGGCTTGGCACTATCCTTGGGGCGGAACAGACCTCGGCGGACGATGTTATATGTATGCGTGCCCTCAGCATTACGCAGCTCATAGTGCAAATGTGGTCCAAAGGAGTTGCCCGTATTGCCAGAGTAGCCAATCACCTCACCACGCTTTACGGGGTGTTCATTTGGTTGGAAACGCAACTCGGCGCTACTTGCACGGTGTGCATAGCGATAGTTACGCACAAGGCTTTCAATCTCTTCGGTAAAGCGCGAGAGGTGTCCATAGAGAGTCATCGTACCCCTCTGAGGATGAACAACATAGAGAGCCAGTCCATATCCAAAGGGAGAGTGGCTCACGCGCGATATATAACCATCTTCAGCCGCTACTATCGGCTTTCCAATCCTACCATCGGTCTTAATATCCACACCCGAATGAAAGTGGTCGGGGCGCATCTCGGCAAAGGATGCCGAGTGCAGACCCTTGACATCCTTTACTGGATAATCATAGGCTGTAGCAACACCTACAACCAGTGTTAGTATAGTTATTAAAAATCCCAGTCGTCGCATTGTTCATTTTCACTCTTTACAAGGCTCTCAACCACCTCCTTAGCAGTTGAGAAGTCATACCCCTGCCCTAATGCATAGCGAAGTAGTTTTGCGCGCAAGTCGGCAGAGTTTTTAGCCTTTACAGTTCTCAATTTGCGTGTAAGAATTGAGACTAATCGCTCCGCCATATCCACACCACTACACTGCTCAAGGGCTGATGAAATTACCTCGCCACTAATACCCTTTTGTCGCAGTGTTGCCGTAATCTTATACACGCCCCAGCCGCTGAGGTTTATCTTCTCGCGGACAAATGCCTCAGCATAACGGCTATCATCTATAAATCGCTCAGAAATAAGGCGTTGCAGCACACGCTCCGCATCCGCAGTGCTCACTCCCCAGCCCCGCATAAGTCTACGTGCGTCGGCACTACACTTCTCACTCTTGGCACAGAGGTTCATCAGTGAAACAAGCGCCTGCTCGGCTGTTTTTGTACGCTTTACCTTCGGCTCCATACCATACGCTCCTTTCCGAAAACATCCTTTACAACCTCACTGTCGCTATATCCCATCTCCTCTAACATCTTAACCATTTGCGCCCCAAAACGCTCGTAAATCTCAAAGTATAGGCTGCCCCCATCTCTTAACATCTTGACTCCATTTTGAGCAATAGAGCGATAGAAGCACAGAGGGTCATCATCCTCCACAAACAGTGCTGTATGCGGCTCATAATCAACAACATTGCTGTGCATAGCAGCAATATCCGACTGCGGAATATATGGCGGATTGGAGACAATAATATCAAACTGTCCAAGGTGCGACATATCTCCCAAAGCATCTGCCTTTACAAGGGTTACATTGGCACTATGGCGTGCAACATTCTCTGCCGCAATCTGTAGCGCCTTTTCCGAAATATCAACCGCCACGATCTCTGCCCCCTCAACTTTTTTTGCGAGAGCAACGGCAATAGCACCACTACCCGTACCTACATCAAGAATGCGTGCACCCCTTTTAGCCCCACTTGCTACCCACTCTACAAGCTCCTCAGTCTCTGGGCGAGGGATAAGCACACCCTCACTAACTGTAAAGTCAAGGTCGCAAAATTCAGCCACACCAAGCACATACTGCACAGGTCTCGCTGCTGCAAGCTCCGCTACAATAGACTCTAAATCAGGAATTTGCGTCTCATCATCATAATGCACAACAAGCTGAGAAAAGTTATAGCCACACCTACGACAAACCACCTGACGAGCTACAGCCGTAGCCTCCCGACTATCGTACAGCACAGAGATTGCACCCTCAATTTTCTGTATCGTCTCGCGGATAGTCATCGCTACAGACTCAATTTAAGTTCCGCTAAAGCGATAGCCATAACAGCCTCAACGACCACCGCTGCGCGAAGTACTATGCAGGCATCGTGACGACCACCGATATTTAGCTCTTCAACCCTCTGACTCTCAAAATTATAGGTTTGCTGACTGCGCCCAATGCTCGGCGTAGGCTTTATCGCCACACGCACCACTATCGGATTACCATTTGCAATGCCACCATTTATTCCACCCTCATGATTTGTCGCCGTAGTGCCTAAAGAGTCAATAATCAGGTCATTACGCTCGCTACCACGCAATCGTACACCCTCAAAGCCACTACCAAACTCTACCCCCTTAACTGCTGGCACAGAGAAGAGCAGATGTGCCGCCACACTCTCCACAGAGTCAAAGAATGGCTCTCCAAGGTCGCGCCCTGCGCCCGTTATTGTACACTCAACAATGCCACCTACAGAGTCGCCCTCGCGCTGAGCCGCCGCAACAACACTCTCAAAGTGTTCAGGCTCTCTACAACCGCCAATCTCTACAATTAGGCTTGTATATTGAGCTTGTGCAGTTATCTTCTTAGCCACTACGCCCGCAGCGACAAGCAGCAGCGTCATTCTTCCCGAAAAGATACCCCCTCCGCGAAGGTCAAACTCTTCGCCATACTTATGTCGTGCCGTAAGGTCGGCGTGTGAAGGGCGTGGATGCACCCTGAGGCGGTCGTAGTCCCCTGAGCGGGTATTTTCGTTATAGAATACAATCTCTAATTTATCTCCTGTAGTCACGCCATTCTCCACTCCGCTCACAATATGCGGAACATCGCCCTCACGGCGCGGTGTTGTACCCTTAGCGCCCGCACGACGGCGGTCAATATCTGCCGTAAAGTCAGCCTCGGTAAGTGGCAGACCTTGTGGCACTCCTGAGATAATCACACCCAGCGACTCGGTGTGTGAGCCGCCATAAATCTCTATCTTAAAGCTATCTCCAAAGCTATTGTGCATACAAAAGTCCCTCTATAGTTTCAAAAAATTCTGGGTAGCTCTTCGCCACGCACTTTGCGCCAGTAATAGTCACTCCGCGCTCACTTATAAGCCCCGCAACAGCGAGTGTCATAGCCATACGATGGTCGCCGTGGCTATCAACCTCAACGCCACCACGGATTGTCCCACCACGGATTATCATTATATCATCCTCGCTCAAATCTACCTCAATACCGAGTCTGCCGAACTCTGTTCGGATAGCCTCGGCACGATTGCTCTCCTTATGTTCAAGGCGGTGTGTACCCTTTATGCGACTCTCGCCCTCTGCTGCCGCAGCAAGGGTCGCAAGGGCTGGAAAGAGGTCTGGGCAGTGTGTAGCATCAAACTCAAAGCCGTGCAGTGGGCGATGCGCTGCGGTAATAGTATCGTGCTCGGAGGTGAGCTCTGCACCTGCAGCCACAAGCGCGCGACAGATAGCCACATCCGCCTGTTTTGAGAGCATAGAGATATTACCAACTGTAACCTCACCCGCAACAGCACCTGCAACAAGTAGCATTGCAGCTGCACTCCAATCACCCTCTATAGAGTATGTTGTAGGAGTATAGCACTGACTACCAGCAACATAGAACTGTTCGTAGTCGTTATGCTCTATAGCTACACCAAAGTGTGAGGCTATATCTATAGTCATATCAAGATATGGCTTTGAGACCGCCTTTGAGACATTTATAACCGTATCCTGCTCGGCAAGTGGCAGCGCAAGGAGCAGTCCAGTAATAAACTGTGACGAGACTGAGCCATCTACCACAATCTCACCGCCCGCAATAGGTCCGCACACCTCTATAGGCAATCTTCCGCCACCATCTCTAACATCTACACCCAACGCCCTGAGTGGCTGGATCATCATATCCATAGGACGATAGAGCAGCGTTCCCTCGCCACTGATTACAATCGGCTCACTACACAGTGATGCTATCGGCGTAAAGAGCCTTGCCGACAGACCCGACTCCCCAACCGAAAGCAGATTGCCTTGTGGTTTCAGTCCTCCCTCAACAACTATCGTATGCTCGTCAGTGCGCTCAGCCTTAGCGCCGAGCATCTTGATACAATTTAATGCAGAGAGAGTGTCATTGCAAAAATCCATATTCCGCAAAACACTCTTCCCATTTGCAAGCAGAGCGACTGCCAAAGCCCTCTGTGCATAACTTTTTGAACACGGTGGCAGCACAGACCCCTGTAACCGCCCCGCAGATATCGTCTTATCCAATTCTTAGGTTGTTTTTATTCTTCTGTAGTCGGTAATAAAGCCTCAACATCCTGCTCAGCATCCTTACGCTTGCGCTTGAGCTCAAAGTTCTTACCAAGGTATACTCGGCGCACCATCTCATCCGCAGCGAGCTCCTCGGCAGTACCTGTCTTTAGAATCTTACCCTCATAGAGCAGGTATGTGCGGTCGGTAATCTCAAGGGTCTCGTCCACATTGTGGTCTGTAATAATAACACCGATATTCTTCTCCTTAAGTGTTGCAACGATACTCTGAATATCCTCAACAGCAATAGGGTCTACACCCGCAAATGGCTCATCAAGAAGGATAAAGGCTGGATTGATAGAGATTGCACGAGCAATCTCTGTACGGCGGCGCTCTCCACCAGAGAGCTGGTTTCCGTAGCTCTTGCGCACCTTCTGCAGTCTGAACTCCTCAATAAGCTCCTCAAGGCGATGACGCTGGTACTCCTTTGTATAGTTTGTCATCTCAAGCACCGCGCGGATATTATCCTCAACACTCAGATGGCGGAACACAGATGCCTCCTGAGCAAGATAGCTCACACCAAGCTGCGCACGCTTATAGACTGGCAGCTGAGTAAGCTCATTGACCTCTCCATCATCCTTCTCAAGGAAGATTCTACCACCATTAGGTTTGATAAGTCCTACAATCATATAGAACGAGGTGGTCTTACCCGCTCCATTTGGTCCAAGAAGACCAACAATCTCACCCTGATTAACCTCAATAGAGACATGATCAACTACGGTACGCGACTTGTATCTCTTAATTAAATCTGTTGTATATAATCTCATAAACTACCTTAATGTCACCACGAACAAACTTTTTTGTTGAATTTTTTACAAAGTTATACTTTTTTTCCAAAATTATCACTATCTTTGAGTAAGAATTTCCGTTTTTTGAAACGATAAGTTACTACAAATTATTATTTAGAATATGGCGCAGCAACTGACCGACAGAGAGTTAATACACGCAAAGCTCAAAGAGTACTTCGGTTTTACCTCCTTCAAGGGCAACCAAGAGGCGGTAATTCTCAATCTACTCTCTGGTCGTGACACATTTGTTCTTATGCCGACAGGTGGCGGAAAATCACTCTGCTACCAGCTTCCGGCACTTATGATGGATGGCGTGGCGATTATTATATCTCCACTTATCGCCCTGATGAAGAATCAGGTCGATGCTATGCGTACCTTCTCAGATAATCCAGGCATTGCCCACTTCCTCAACTCGTCCCTGTCTAAGAATGCTGTGCAGCAGGTGCGTGAGGATGTGCTGGCAGGTAAGACTAAGCTACTCTACTTTGCCCCAGAGTCACTGACTAAGGAGGACAACATCGCCTTCCTTCACAAGATAAAGATTTCGTTCTACGCCATTGACGAGGCGCACTGTATCTCCGAGTGGGGACACGACTTCCGCCCTGAGTATCGCCGTATTCGTCCGATTATCAACGACATCGGTCAGGCTCCGCTCATTACACTCACCGCAACAGCTACGCCAAAGGTGCAGATGGATATTCAGAAGAACCTCGGCATGACAAATGCCACAGTGTTCAAGAGTTCGTTTAACCGTCCAAACCTCTACTACGAGTTGCGACCTAAGAACGACCCAGACCGCGACATTATCCGCTTCATCAAGCAGAATGAGGGCAAGAGTGGCATTATCTACTGCTTAAGTCGTAAGAAGGTTGAGGAGCTTGCCGAGCTTCTTGTCGCCAACGGCATCAAGGCGCTGCCTTACCATGCAGGTATGGATGCGCAGACGCGTGCCGACAATCAGGATGCCTTCCTTAAGGAGGGGGCAGATGTTATTGTGGCAACAATCGCCTTCGGCATGGGTATTGACAAGCCCGATGTCCGCTTTGTAATCCACTACGACATTCCGAAGTCACTGGAGGGATACTATCAGGAGACTGGTCGTGCAGGTCGTGATGGCGGCGAGGGATTCTGCCTTACCTTTTATAATTATAAGGATATACAGAAGCTTGAGAAGTTTATGCAGGGCAAGCCCGTTGCCGAGCAGGAGATTGGCAAGCTACTACTTCTTGAGACCCAATCGTACGCCGAGAGTAGTATGTGCCGTCGCCGTACGCTGCTTCACTACTTTGGTGAGGAGTATGCCGAGGAGAATTGTGGCAACTGCGACAACTGCTGCAACCCTCGCCCACGCATAAATGCTACAGAGGAGTTAGTCACCGCACTGGAGGCGCTGAAGAGCATTGGCGACAAGTTTAAGATTGACCACCTCATAGCTCTACTGCTCGGTAAGACCACAGCCATAATAAAGAGCTATGGACATAACAATAGCGAGTTTTTTGGTGTCGGCGCCGAGAAGAGCAGCAACTTCTGGAGTGCCGTAATCCGCCAGGGTCTTATTATGGGTCTGATAAACAAAAATATTGAGAACTACGGACTTATATCCATAACCCCTGCGGGCGAGAAGTTTATTGACAACCCAACAACTATCCGCATAGCCGAGGACCGCGACTACGACGAGGAGGAGGATACAAAGAGCGCAGCCCCTGCGCATGGCGGTGTGGCTGACGAGGAGCTCTATGCTATGCTCAAAGATTTGCGTAAAAAGGTTGCCAAGAAGCACGACCTGCCTCCGTATGTTATCTTCCAAGACCCATCCCTTGCCGATATGGCAATTCAGTACCCAATAACTATTGAGGAGATGCAGAATATCTCTGGCGTGGGTGCTGGTAAGGCTAAGAAGTTCGGCGAGGAGTTTATAGCTCTCATCAAGGCATACGTTGAGGAGAAGGAGATTATCCGCCCTCAGGATATGGTCGTAAAGGCGGTAGCAAATAAGGCAAGCAACAAGATTTTTATCATCCAGTCTATAGACCGACAGATGGACTTTGATGATATTGCCAGAGCAAAAAATCTCACATTTGACGAACTGCTCACAGAGATTGAGGCGATAGTAAACTCTGGCACACGCCTAAATATCAGCTACTTCATTGAGGACTATATGGACGAGGAGAAGATAGACGACATCTTCCTCTACTTCAAGGAGGATGCCGAGTCCGACTCCCTTACAGAGGCATACGAAGAGCTGGGTGACGAATATACCGAGGAGGAGATTCGCCTTGTGCGCATCAAGTTCCTCTGCGAGGCGGGCAATTAGGCTACGCATGTGGCTGCGCAGAAGAGGGCGATTAGCGAGGTTGGAAATTTAGAGGGGGGGGGTAGAGAAATTCTGTCCAAACCGTAAAATTTTTAAT
Organism: Rikenellaceae bacterium; assembly: GCA_015059805.1. Taxonomy (GTDB): domain Bacteria; phylum Bacteroidota; class Bacteroidia; order Bacteroidales; family Rikenellaceae; genus Alistipes. Next base: position 122 of record SUZO01000010.1, on the reverse strand, counting down.
TTTTTTCAGAAATATTTTGCAGATACAAAAATTTGCACTATCTTTGCACCTGCAAACGAGAAATTTCGCTTCGGCAAATTACGATACATCGCGGGATGGAGCAGTTGGTAGCTCGTCGGGCT